>CAYVCE010000001.1:0-9049 GCA_964449915.1 uncultured Steroidobacteraceae bacterium
ACGGCCAGCCCTTCGACATGCCGCACGAGGAGCGGCTGCTCCCACGTCGAGAGCAGGTCGCCGGACATACCGCGCACGAACACGATGTCGACCGAACCGGAGCCGACTTCCTGGTAGGCGATCGCCACGTTGCCGCTTCGCGCGTATCGGATCTCCGGGACCTTCATGCCGCAAGTGTCCCCGATGACATCAAGTGCCGCCCGCCCCGACGGCCGTCGCCCCGGTTACTGTGCTACGCCTCGAATGGCACCGGCAGCATCTCGTAGACCTCGACCGCGTAGTTCCCCTTCCCCTCGCTGAGGAACGGATGGCTCTGGGCCAGGGTTCGAGCCTCGGTGAGGCTGCCGGCTTCGACGACCGAGTATCCGCTGAGCTCGATCGCGTCCGCACTCGAACCGTCGTCGACGATCGAGGTGCCATGCCCGAACGGCGTTCCCACGTCCACGAGCGCAGGCCCGACCGCGCCCATCCACGTCCGCCAGCCGTCCATCACCTTCGTGGCATCCTCCGGGCGCATCTGGCTGGGATCGGTGGCCTTGCCGTTGTAGATCAGCATGTAGCGTGACATCGGTTCCTGCGTCCCTCATGGTGCTTTAGTGAGGACTATAGGTTCATCGGACAGCTATTTCAAGGTGGGCTAAAATACGCCGATGGATCCCCTGCAGGTCGTTGCCGAGCCGACCCGACGTCGCATCCTTGGGCTGGTGTGGGATCGGGAGCTCTCGGCGACCCAGATCGCCGACCACTTCGACAGCACCTTCGGCGCGGTCTCCCAGCACCTGACCGTCCTCCGTGATGCCCAGCTCGTCTCCCTGCGCCGCGAGGGAAACCGCCGTTACTACCGGGCCAACCGCGAGGCGCTGGAGGCCATGTGGCGCGAGACGCTGCGCGGGCTGGCACGAACGATCGAGGAGGATCGACCCTGAGCGAGATCGTCCTGGAGCAGCGGATCCAGGCCAGCCCGGCGGACGTATACGCCTACCTCACCGATGACGCCAAATGGAAGCGCTGGCAGGGAGCGGACGCCACGCTGGACGCGCGGGTGGGCGGCGTCATCTCGGTCCTGATGGCCAACGGCCTCAACGCTCTGGGCAAGTTCGTCGAGCTGGTCCCGGACCGCCGCGTCGTCTTCACCTGGGGCTGGGTCGGCTACGAGAACCTCCCGCCAGGTTCGTCGACCGTCGAGATCGAGCTCCGAGCCGATGGCGACGCGACGATCCTGGTGCTGACGCACGGCCCTCTGCGTGACGAGGAGCGGCCCTTGCAGCGGACGGGCTGGACCCACTACCTGCCGAGGCTCGCGCTGGCGGCCGAAGGGGGCGACCCGGGCGAGGATCCCGGCCCGTGAGGCGCCGTGGCCACCACCATTGTCAGGAGTGAGCGCCCAGCCGCCCTCCGACCAGCCGCTCCTCGAGATGATGAGCACCATGCGGGCGATGCGCCGGCTCCGGCCAGACCCGGTGGCCCCCGAGCTCGTGCACAAGCTGATCCAGGCCGCTGGGTCGCTTCGGTCCCATCGCACGCAGGCCGACCGACGAGGTCATCCGCCAGGACCACTGGTAAAGCGGCAGTCAGTTCACCACGCGGTATTTGAGGTGCGTCACCCCGGGCGCCTCTACCACGCGGAGCAGCTCGAGCCTGAGGTCCGGGCCGATGCCGGCAAAGAGGCGCGCGCCGCCGCCGAGGACGATCGGGACGACGTGGAGCTCGAGCTCGTCGACCAGGCCGGCAGCCAGGTACTGGTTGATGACGTCGGCGCCGCCGCCGAGGAAGACGTCCTTGTCGCCGGCGACCTCCCGCGCTCGCTCCAGCGCAGACTCGATGCCATCGGTGACGAAGGTGAACGTCGTGTCCGAGAGGGTCAGCGGCTCCCGCTCATGGTGGGTGAGGACGAAGACCGGCTTGCGGAACGGAGGATCCTCGCCCCACCAGCCCTGCCAGGGATCGTCGCCCCATGGGCCGCGGGTCGCCGGGCCGAACTTGCCCCGACCCATGATCTCGGCGCCCACGTTTGCGTGCTCCTGCTCCACAACCGTACTGCTGGCGTTCTCCTCACCGCCATCCAGGCCGGCGGGCTCGCGCCATGCCTTCAGCCCGACCACCCAGTCGTGGAGCCCTTCGCCGCCCGCGCCAAGCGGCTCTTCCTGGCTCTGGGTCGGGCCGGCAACGTAGCCGTCCAGCGACGTCGAGATGTGCACTCGTACTTTGCTCATGTCCGTATAGACCTTTCTTGGGTCGGGAACGTCATCTGCCTGCGGACGCGGCGCAGCACCGCTGGGTTGTCGATCCGGTCGGCGAAGACCGTCGCCGATTCGAGGGCGCCGGACATGCCGAGTGCCGCCCGATGGAGCTGCGCGCGCACGAGCAGCTCGTTCATGCCGGTTCGGGCGGCGACCGCCTCGAGGTCGCCGACCCATCGGTCCGCGCCCTTCACCCGATAGGCGATCGCCTGCTCGCACAGCGAGTCGAGGCAGTAGCCCATGATCCACAGGTACGAGTCCGGGATGCGGACGCAGCGCGTGCGGGCGTCGGCGAGCCATCGGATCCCGTCGTCGAGGTCCCCGTTGGCGATCTTCACGAGCCCGATGCCTCGCGCCCCCATGCCTTCCCAGCAGGGATCGCCGATCTGGCAACCGAGCGCGAAGGATGCCTCGAACACGTCGTTCGCCTCGCCGACACGTCCCTCGGCGAGCTCGAGGTTCCCCATCAGCGCCTGCGGGAACGGGAGGAAGGTTATCCAGCCGGCCGACCGGACGGCGTCCAGGGCACGATCGAGCGCCTCGCGCGCATCGGTCAGATCGTCGCGGAGCAGGTGCGTGCGGCCCAGGAACGCGTACGCCCAGGCCGTCAGGCGCGGCTTCTCCAGGGTCGCCGCCTCGGCCGCCGATCGCGTGAGGAGCCGAATGGCCTCGGCCGTGTGGCCGCGATCGTTGGCCACCGAGCCGCTCACGCCGAGCGCGGCGGCGAGCAGGCCGGCGTCCGGCGCCACGTCGATCGCCCGCCGCAGCCAGGCATCGGCGCGGTCGTACCGGGCACCCTTCATCTCGACGTAGCCGAGCTCGCGACTGGCCTCGCTGACCAGTCCTGCGTGGCCGATCTCCTCGGCGACCGACAGCGCCGCGTGCAGCGCCGTCGCGCCCTCCCCGTCTCGCCCGCGGCCGCCGTGGATGAAGGCCTCGCCCAGCGCCACGAGCGCCCGGGCCGTGAGCGTCGGGTCGCCGGCGTCCTGCGCGTCCGCGACCGCGCGACGGAGCGTGTCGAGCCCGGCCTCGATTGCGCCCGCCGAGATGGCTGCCTCGCCTGCCGCGATGAGCGAGCCGGCGGTGGCTCGCGTCCCCGAGCCGGGCCGTGACGCGAGGCTGCCGGTCTGCGGATCGGCTGCGCGGACGAGCGTCGCCGACGGCTCAACGCCCAGCTCCGTGCGGAATCGGGCGAGCGCGGCGGTCAGGTAGCGTCGAGCGCCGGTCTCGTTTCCGGAGGCCACGTGCGCGCGAATGAGGAGCGCGTGCGCCTCCTCGTCGTACTCGTCGAGTGCGACCAGCCTGGTTGCCAGGTCCACCGCCGAGAGCGTATCGCCGGCGGCCAGCTTCGCGACCACGGCCTCGCGCAGCATGGCGGACGCCTCACCCGCGTACCGGCGCCGCTCCGCCAGCAGCCAGGCCTCGAACGCGGCGTCCGCCGCCGGCTGGATTCCCTCGAGGAGCTCCCGACCGAGGCCGTGGATGCGGAGCGCCTCGACCCACGTCCCGGAAACGACGGTGCGCAGGTCGATCAGGGTGCCGGCCGGCAACTCGAGCGCAATCGGGTCGCCGGCCAGAGATGCCTGGGGCCCGAGGAGGCGCCGCAGCTCGGCGAGGTTCCAGCGGAGCGAGGCCAGCGGATCGTCGGCATCGCTGAACAGCAGGCCCGCCAGCCGCTCCCGCGACAAGGGCGTGTCCGACAGGAGTAGCAGCGCGAGCAGTGCCCACGCCTTGTGCCCGCGCGGCGCCGGCCGTTCGATGCCGTCCAGCTCCACGTGCGGCGGACCCAGGAGATGAATCGCGAGGCTCATGCGTGGCTATCGTCCGCTCGCGTCACCCGCCTGACAAGCCTAGATCCGGGCGCCGGTGTGACGCCCGATCACTCGCTCTTCGTCTGGTCCCAGTTGACCGGAGTCGATGAAGTCGCCCCAGCGCGAGCCGATGGCCGTGAGCAGCCTGCCGGCGGCCAGTCCGAGCTTCCGGAGGCGCGCGCTCGCGCCGGTCACAAGCCTGCTGGCCGGCTGCGCGGTGGTCGAAGCCGTGGTGGTCATCTCGGTCGTCCTTCCGTTCGGTGGTCCTCGCTTTTCGAGGACCGATCGAGGTCAGGATCGAGATGCGGCGTGTGACGACCCGTGTGATGGAGCAGCGTGTCATCACGATTTCGGGTCGTCGATCGGGATTGAGCTGATTGATGTGCGACCTCGAACAGGCCGAACCAGCAGCCACGGACGACGCCGTGCGTCGCGGTGAGCCGACGCTTCCGGCGGACGCGGTCTTCGTCGCGGCCTGGGTCGCATCGGCCCCGTTGTTCCGCCAGGCAGCCACAGCTGCACCGGATTCCTACGCGTCCGGGAGCAGCAGCCGGTAGACCAGGAGAGCCGCGCTGCCCTGCACGGTCACGTAGAGCCGGTCGCCCGCGATCGTCAGGCTGCCGGCAGGCCGCGGAACGTCGAACTGGCCGACGGGCGTGCCGTTCGCTTCGAAGACCTGGACCCGCTCGTTGCCAAACTCCAGGACGTAGAGCCTGCCAGCGGCATCGACGGCCACGTCGTTGGGATCGAGCAGCTGTCCCGGACCCGATCCCGTGGTGCCGAAGTGGGAGAGGTAGGTGCCGTCCGCGTCGAACGCCTGCATGCGCTGGTTGGCGAAGTCGGCCACCCACAGGATTCCTTCGTGGTCGAATTCGGCGAATCCGGTGAAGTTCAGCTGACCCGGGCCCGACCCATGGCCGGCGAACGAGAGCTCGAACGTGCCGTCCGGTGAGAACCGCTGGATGACGTCGCGCTCGTCGTCGACGACGTAGATCCTTCCATCCTCGCTGACCGTGACGCCGATGGGATCGACGAACTGGCCGTCCCCACTGCCGAACGCGCCGATGGAGCCAAGGGGATCGCCGTCGACCGTGAAGTGGTCCACGCGGAAGTTGTCCGGGTTCGCGATCCACAGGGTGCCGTCCGGCGCGAGGGCAATGTCACCGATCGAGTTGGTCGGGTCGTTGTCGTCGCGAATGAAGTCGAACTGGCCGGGCCCGCTGCCAGGCTCCCCGAATCCCCCGCCTTCGGACCCATCCGCCTCGTAGACGAGGATCTGACCGGCCGCGTCGATGAGGTAGATCGTGCCATCGTCCGCGACGGCAGGACCCTGGCTGCGCACCATCCCGGGCTCGGCTGGGATCTCCAGCACCAGCTCGCCAATCTCGTTCGGCTCGGGACTTGCGTCCGGCGCGTCCGATCCGCCGGCACTCCCGTCACCCGATCCGATGGCGTACAGGCTTCCGCCGTACGTGCCCACGATCACCAGGCCATCGGAAACGACCGGGCCGTACTCCGCGTTCGCGTCGATCGGGAAGCTCCAGGACTCGGTTCCGCCTTCGACGTCCAGCGCGAAGACGCGGTCGAAGGCCGCGACGTACAGCTGGCCGTCCACGAAGGCGGGTCCCGCGCTGATCTCGCTGTCCTGCGCGTAGGAGGTCCGGACCGATCCGCTGGCCGGATCGAGCGCGTATACGGTGCCACCGCGATCGGTGGCGAAGAGGGTGTCGCCGGCAAGCACGACCGGCCGAACTCCGACGGCCTGCTCGGGCTCGAAGCGCCACCGCACGACCCCGTCGTTGGTGCTCAGCGCGGTGACCTGTGGATGGGTGTCATCGAGAATCACGGTGTACACCAGCCCGTCGCCGACCGTCGGCGTCCCGATCCGTCCGCCGACTCCCTGCGCACTCCAGCGCCCCTCGCCGGTCTCGGCGTCGACCGCGTGGAACGTCGCGTTCTCCGCGCCGAAGTAGACCGACCCGCCGCCGACGGCGACGCTCCGCGAGACGGCCGCTCCCGCGTCATACGACCATCGCTCGTCGCCGGTCGCGAGGTCCAACGCGATCGCCATGCCGGCATCCGTGCCGAGATAGAGCGTGTCCCCCACGACGGCGGGCATTGACTCGGGTGCCGCGTCGGCCTCCCGGGTCCACCGCTCCTCACCCGTCGCCGCATCGATCGCCAGGATTCGCCCACCGTTCGTGACGGCCACGACGATGCCATCGACGACCGCCGGGGACGAGGACATCCCCTCGCCCGCCTCGTAGCGCCACGCCTCTTCGCCGCTCGTCAGCTCGATGGCGTAGACGTTGCCGTCGTCGGCGGTGATGTAGGCGAGGCCGTCCGCCACGGCCGGCTGCGAGATGATGGCTGCTCCGGCCTGGAAGCGCCACGCCTCGACCGGCGGGCCCTCGGGAGCGGGGCCTGCGGACACGCCGGTCCGCTCGGCACCACCGCGGTACATGTTCGCTCCCCCGGCGATGTCGACAGCGGCTGCCGGCGGCTGCGAGGTCGATGAGCCGTCGCCGCAGGCGGCAAGGATCAGCAGGAGGGCGATCAATGGGGTGGTGGCGCGCATGGTGGCGGTCCTCTCGGTGGGGATGGTTGTCCATGCGACGCGCGACATCGGTCGAAACGCTCAGTTGCCCAGTGGCGTGACATCGGCGCCGCCGAAGCGCCGCTGGCCGAGGTCCCGGATGGTGCCGTCCCCGGCCATCGCAGCGAACAGCTGGTTCAGCCGTGCCACGAGGGTCGCCGCGCCGTCCGCGCCGCCGTCGACCACCGCCACCAGCCGCGACTCGAACGGCGGATCCGACAGGAGTCGCACCCCGCCGCCGGTCGAGACGTCGGTTCGGCGGTCGACTGCCGCCGCGCGCGCCGTCCCGGCCACCACTGCGGCCACGCACTCCTGCGCGGTGCTCTGGACCATGACCTCGACACCCGGCGGAGGTGAGGCCAGGAGCCCGGTCTCCGGCCGCACCGACCCGCCGGCCCATGCCTGGGCCATCGAGCCGGCCACTACGCACACCATGGATCCGCCGAGGTCATCCGACGCGGACGCCGGGTCATCCGCGCGAACGGCCACCGCCCCGTCCACGACCGCATACGGCCTGGTCAGCAGCGCCGATGGCCCGAGCGCGAGTGCATCGGGCACCGAGCTGATCGCGACGTCCCAGCTCCCGCCGGACTCGCCGGCAAGGATCTCGGAGCGTGGCACGACTACGGGGTCCAGGCGCACGATCAGCCGCGTGGCCAGCTCCCCGGCCACGTCGACGTCGAACCCCTCGTAGCCGCTCGAGGTGGTGAACGCCTGGGGTGGACCGCCGTCGATCGCCACCCGCAGCGCTCCGCGACGCTCCACCTCGCCGATGAGCCCGCCGACGCCCTGCTCGCGGAGCTGTGACAGCGGGCCGACGATGGCGACGGCCAACACGATCACGGCCGCGACCGCCGTCAGGGCCGCAAACAGGCGAAGCCCCGGGCGCGACCGTCGCTCGGCGGTGAGGTCCGCGGCTTGCGCGGCATCCAGCCATCTGCCGCTCGGCTCGAAGCGCGGGGTGTCCGGTGGGCCGTGACGCAGCCCTCGTTCGATGCGATCGTCGTCCATCACCGCTTCTCGCTTCCGAGCTGTCGACGGAGGAAGGCCCGCGCCTGCGTGTCGTGGCTTCGCGCCGCGCTGGCGGTGATGCCGAGGGTCGCGCCGACGTCCTCGAACGTCATGTCGGCCACGTATCGGAGGAAGAGAACCTGGCGCTGCCGCGCCGGCAGACGGTCGACCTCGTCCCACACGGCCGACGCGTCATCGGGTTTCACGCCACGTTCCGGGGTGACGGCCGCGCTCGCGCGTTCGAGCGCGCGATGCTGACGGCGAGAGCGGCGGTGATGATCCATGCATACGCGGTAGCAGGCGCGGAATGCCCACGCGCGTGGATTGAGGATCGCGACGCCCCGTCGCAGCTCGAGATACACCTTGACCAGGGTCTCCTGGACGGCATCGTCGGCTTCCGTATCGGTGAGGCCCAGCCGCAGGGCGAATCCGAACAGGGCCTGACCTTCGTCATGTTCGATGGCAGCCACGAGTTCGGCGACGGACGTCGCGGCCGGCTCGACGGGGTGCCGGTGATCGACCCCATCCACGCGGGCAATTGTGGCGGTCAGCGTCAAGGTGAGCGGTTCCTTCGCACATCAGTGCGACGCGCGACTTGGGCCGAAACGCTCAGGCCGCGCCCGGGTCTCGACGGCGGAGGCGGACGATCGCGATCAGGCCTCGCATGCCGCTCGGCGGGACCTTGACGGTCACGTCGCGCCAGCCTGCGGCGACCCGTCCATGGCGATGACGACCTTGCCTCGGGCGTTGCCGTCCTCCACCCAGCGAAGCGCCTCGACCACCTGGTCGAGCGCGTAGCGCCGATCGATCACCGGCTTGACCTTCCCGGCGGCGATCAGCTCCCTCAGGGTGTCGACGTCCGGCCGGTGCATCGGCTTCCACCACAGCATCATGCCGGACCACTTGTCGCCGAACCGGGACATGACCAGGCTGCCGCCCATCGCCGCGAAGATGGTGCCCGTGTCGCCTCCCATCGTGAGGTACACGCCGTGGGGCTTCAGTGCTCGCCGCACGGCGCGAATCGGGTAGTGGGCGTCGACCGCCACGATCCAGTCGTATCGCTCCCCCGCCTTCGTGTAGTCCACGTGCTCGTAGTCGATCGCGTGGTCCGCACCGAGCGATCGCACGAAGTCGAGCTTGTCGCCGCTGGCGACGCCCGTCACCTCGGCACCCATGGCCTTCGCGATCTCGACGGCGAACGGACCGACGTTGCCCGATGCGCCATCGATCAGCACCTTGTCGCCCGGCTTGAACGTCCGCCCGTCGCGCAGCCTCATCCCCTGCAGCGCGAGCACGGCCGAGTGCGGCAGGGTGGCGGCCTCCTCGAACGACATGCCGGTCGGGATCGGCTCGAAGGCCTTTTCGGGCGCGCAGACGTACTCGGCGAAGGC
>CAYVCE010000002.1:0-2931 GCA_964449915.1 uncultured Steroidobacteraceae bacterium
GCCGCGGGGTGCGCGGCGTCAGGATCGGTCCATCAAGCACCCGACTCGATGGAGCCCGAGACCGATGACGATGACTGCCCTGGCTGGGCCGACCAAGGCCACGCTGCGCGTGATCGACGGCGGCATCGGCGCGCGCCGCCCACACGCCTGGTGGGAGCGCCGCGCCGCGATGCGCTCGATCGCGGGCGGCTGCCCCGATCACTGGTGGAAGCCGACCGCGCCGCGCACTGCCGCCTGCACCTGCGACCGCTTCTGAGCTCCTCGTGACCGACGCGCACGGCGCGTCGGTCCTTCGCTGCGCGGATCTGGCGGAGGGGGTGGGATTCGAACCCACGGTGGGTTGCCCCACGGCGGTTTTCAAGACCGCTGCATTCGTCCGCTCTGCCACCCCTCCGCGGGCCTCATGGTATCGCGCCGCGGGTCAGGCTCGAGGGCCGATGGCCTCGAGGCCGCCGAACGCGGGGCGCAGCACGTCGGGGATGGAGATCGTGCCATCGGGCCGCTGGTGGGTCTCGAGCAGCGCCGCCACCGTGCGCGGCAGGGCGAGCCCCGATCCGTTGAGGGTGTGGACCAGCTCGGCCCGGGCGCCGGCCCCGGGACGGTGGCGGATCGCCATGCGGCGGGCCTGGTAGTCGCGGAAGTTGCTGACGCTGCTCACCTCGAGCCAGCGCTCGACGCCGGGCGCCCAGACCTCCAGGTCGTACTTGCGGGCCTGGACGAAGCCCATCTCGCGGGTGCTCATGAGGACCACCCGGTAGGCCAGGCCCAGGCGCTGGAGGAGCGTCTCGGCGTACCCGGTCATGCGCTCCAGCTCGTCCTCCGATTCCCCCGGTTTCACGAAGCTCACCATCTCGACCTTGTCGAACTGGTGGACCCGCAGGATGCCGCGGGTGTCGCGGCCGGCGGCGCCGGCCTCGCGCCGGAACGAGGCGGAGTAGGCCGCGTAGCGGATCGGCAGCCCGTCGGGATCGAAGATCTCGTCGCGGTGCAGGTTGGTGACGGGGACCTCGGCGGTTGGGATGAGGTAGAGGCCGTCGCGTTCGGCGACGTACATCTGGTCTTCCTTGTCCGGGATCTGCCCGGTCCCGCGCGCGCTGTCGGCGTTGACGAGGACCGGCGGCCAGACCTCGGTCATCCCGTTCTCGCGGGTGTGGACATCGAGGAACCAGTTGATCAGGGCACGCTGCAGGTTCGATCCGGCGCCGATGTAGACCGGCCAGCCGGATCCGGTGACCTTGGCGCCACGGGCGTTGTCGATGATGCCGAGCGCCTCGCCCAGCTCCCAGTGCGGCCTGCGACCCTCGCGCGGCAGCGGGTCGCCCCAGGTGCGAACGGTGACGTTGGCCTCCTCCCCGCCGACCGGCACGTCGGGGTCGGCAGGGTTCGGGATGCGGAGCATGGCGTCGTCCAGCTCGGCCTGCACCGCGGCGAGCTGCTCCTCGAGGTCCGCCAGGCCCGCCGACGCGATGCGCGACTCGTCCTTGAGGCGGCGGATGTCGTCCGAACCAGGGTCGGCTCCCGCACGCATGGCCGCCGCGATGCGCTCCGAGGCACGGTTGCGGATGGCCTTGTGTCCGTCACTCTCGGCGACCAGGATGCGGCGGCCTTCGTCGAGCTCCAGGGCGCGGTCGACGGCGGTCGCGTCCTCGCCCTTGTCGGTGGCTGCCTGCCGCAGGAGATCCGGCTCGTCGCGCAGGCGCTGGAGGCCGACGCTCATGCGTTGACCGCCGCCCGGGCGGCCTCGCGCAGGCGGCCGATCACGAAGTCGCGGTCGAGGGCGGCAAGGAGCCAGCCGGCGCGCGGGCCGGAGCTGCGCCCGAGGAAGGCGAGGTACAGCGCGGCGAACGCCCGGCCGGCCGGCAGGTCGCCCTCCTGGGCGGTGGCGAAGATGGCGGCCTGCAGCGTCTCACCGTCCCATGCCACCGACTCGAGCGCCGGAACGAGCGCCGCGAGGTGGGCACGCTGGTCGGCTTCGAGGCCCTCGACCGCGGCGGCGGGCAGCGCGTCGCGCTGCACGGCGAGGCGCGCGCGCTCGGGCGCGAAGGCCGCCAGCCAGGCGCGCGCCGCGAAGCGACGCTCGTCGAGCGTCCCCCGTTCCCGATCGGTCAGCGGTGAGCCCTTGTCGGCCGTCACGCGCTCGACGACGTCGACGCCGGGGATCTGCTCCAGCAGCGCCAGGTGGCTGAAGGCAGGCCGATAGGCGGCTGCCTCGGCGCCGACGTCGGCGGCGGGGTCGACCAGGCTGACGGCGAACAGGCGCTCGTGGTCGGGCGGCAGCTCGCCCCTCACCTCGCGACCGGCGGTGGCCGCCGCCAGGCGGTCGGACTCGTCGAACAGGCGCGGGATGGCATCGGTTCCGTCTGGGTCGAACTCGATCGCCGTGTTCGGCCTCGGTCGCAGGAAGAGGAGGCGCAGCTGTTCCGGAGGGACGACGTCGACGATCTGGGCGGCCGATGCGCCCAGCCCCTTCGAGGTCGACATCTTCTTGCCGCCGATGTTGAGGAACTCGTACGGCACGTTGCGCGGCGGCTCGTTGCCGAACACCTCGCGCGCGATGGCGTCGGAGCGGTCACGCGAGCCGCCGGCGGTCGACAGATCCTTGCCGGCCGGCTCGATGGTGACGCCGAACAGGTCCCACTTGGCCGCCCAGTCGACGTTGTAGGGCAGCTTGGCGCGGCCGCCGAAGGGCGAGGTCTCGCCCGCGTGGCCGCAGCCGCTCGCCCACGCCACGAGATCGGCGCGGCATTCGTAGCGGACTCGCTCGCCGTCCCAGCCGGTGACGATGGTGGTGCCGATGCGGCCGCAGTTGTCGCAGATGACGAACAGCGGATGCCACTCATCGGGATGGTTGACGTTCGCCACGCGGCGGTAGATGTCGCGCACGGTGGCCGCGGCGTCCAGCGCCCGCCGGATGTAGGGATCCATCGCCCC
>CAYVCE010000003.1:0-6845 GCA_964449915.1 uncultured Steroidobacteraceae bacterium
CGGTGACTTCGCGCCAGGCAGCATCGGCAGTTGCGACCTCGAGGCCGAGCCGAAGGCCGAGCGCGAGACACAGGCGATCGCCGAGCGAGAGGGCTGACCCAGGTCGCCAGAGCTCTGCGGCACGTTCTCCGTCGTCCCTGGTCACGGCTTCCACCGCAAGGCCGAACGAGGCCAGCAATCGGCTCACGCTTCCGATCGGTGCGCCGTGCTGCCGCACCTTCTGGAGGACCTCCGCCCAGTTGGCCGCGCCGATCACGCCTTCAATGAGCATCGGTTCCGCCTCGTCCGCGCCCGGCTCATCCTGAAGCCAGGCAAGCACCACGGATGCGTCCACGACGGTGGTCATGCGCCACCGGACTCCAGCTGGGCGGCCGCGCGGCGCTCATCGATGAGCTCGTCGCGCATGCTCGTCCCCATGTCGGCGAAGATGGAGCGAAGACGGGCCTTGATCGCGGAGCGCGGCACGAGCACGACGGCCGGACCCTCGACGAGGGCGACCAGCTCGCTCCCTTCGCCGATGCCGAGCTCGCGCCGGATATCGGCAGGAATCACGACACGGCCCTTTGGTCCCACCGAAACGACAGTAGTGTCACTCATTGGTTCAGTGTGACACCACTGTCAAGCAGCCTCCTGCCTAGGGATCGAGGGTCGGCACGCCATAGCGACGCTGTTCGCGGTCGAACGTCGCCAGCGGCAGCGCATCGGCCGCAAGGCTGGCGGCGACGATGAGCGCATCCGGAATCGGCCGGCCGGGGAGCTGGCGCGCACGCACGAGCACGCCGACGAGCACGTCCGTCCGCATCCCCAGGACGCGCACATTCTGACGCTGCACGAGGGCGATCAAGCCGTCCAGGATGTCGCCCTGTGCGACTTCGTACTGCGTCCGCAGCACGTGCGCGCACTCGGCCAATGCGACGGGCGAGACGCCGATCTCCGTCTCTCCGTCGATCAGACGCGCAGCCCGTCGCGCCTGGGCAGCCGGCGTCCCGACGAGGTAGCGGACCAACACGGACGTGTCCGCGCTGATCACGGCTGGCGGTCGGGGTCCGCCGTCTCCCACGCCGCGCGGCGGAGCGCCTCCCACGACTCGTCCATTGGTCGTCGCCCGACCTTGTCCTTCAGTGCACCGGCCAACGATCGCCGATGTCGTCCGGGCACGACCTCGATCACGATTCGCCCACCTTCGACACGCTGCACGGCCTCATCGCCGGCGTAGATCCCCAGCTCCTCCCGGATCCTCTTCTCGATCGTGATCTGGCCACGCTCGCCTACTCGACTCACCATGATATGAATATGGGCGTCTGATATGTATCTGTCAACCGATGCGACTCAGGCGTTCGCTGCCCTCGCAAACGGCCGTCGCGGTCGGCGGCGCACTGGTGTGGCGATTCCGAGGTCGCGGCGTCTCTACAGGCCGAAGCGCATGAGGATCATGGTCGTGAAGATGATGAAGAACAGCACCAGGTCGAACTGCGCGAAGCGGCGTAGCCGTGCTCCGGCGGCCTGGAAGTCTTCGGCCGCATGGAGCGCGGCATACGATGGGCCCACGTAGCGGGCGCCTGTGTAGAACAGCGCCAGGGTCGTGACCAGTGCAACCAGCCAGGTGATGCCGTAGGCCGTCCCGAGGTCCTCGATCGCGTTGATGGGACCAAAGACCGTGCCGCGCAGGATGCCCAGCACCAGGACGAGCAGAGAGACCACCGGCATCACCTTGGATGCAAGCTCCCCCATGTACCGGATGCTGGAACGCTGCTGGTCTTCCGGCAGGCGGGCAAGGGCCGGCGAGATCAGGAAGTATGTCGAAAGCGCGTACCCGAACCAGACCACGCCGAGCAGCACGTGCAACCACTGGACCGCGAACTGAATCCAGTTCAACTCACCCTCCGTCTCGGTGCAATTCGCGGCATTGTGGCAGACCACCCGCAGGCGAGTGCTAGGCTGTCGAAGCCGTGACGATCAAGCTCAACCACACCATCGTCTACTCGCGCGACAAGCGCGCCTCGTCGGCGTTCATGACGGACCTGTTCGGGCTGCCGGAAGCGGTGCCATTCGGTCCGTTCCTCGCTGTCGAGGTGGGGAACGAGGTGACGCTGGACTTCTACGACGACGAGGAGGGCGAGGCGACCCCGCAGCACTACGCCTTCCTCGTGGGCGAGGAAGAGTTCGACCAGATCTTCGGCCGCATCAAGGCACGTGGCCTCGCCTTCTGGGCCGACCCCGGCCACCGCCTGGCGGGCGAGATCAACAGCCACGACGGCGGGCGCGGCGTGTATTTCGATGACCCGAGTGGGCACATCCTCGAGATCATCACGCGGCCCTACGCCGAAGCCCGCTAGGCTAGCCCGTCGGCGCCACGCCCGTCACTACCGCCAGACGGTCGTCGACGCGCCGCGCTCCTTCATCCACGTCGCGACCGCGCGGGGACCGGCACGCGACAGCCACGCGCCCTCGACGAAGCCGGCCAGCTCCTCCCGGCTCAGCTCGCCGATCCGGGAGCCGCGGAGCAGCACCGACGAGTGCCCGTCGAAATGCGGCGTCGTGAAGAACGGCAGGGACGCATCGGCCAGGATGGCGTCCTTCTCGAGCTCCGATTCGACCCAGAACACGATGACGTCGGCGTAGCGCTCGCCGGTGCCGGGGTCGACCGCGTCCGGGCGGGGGTTGCGGAAGAACAGGAAGCTGCGCCTGCTGACCTGGTAGACCGTGGGGCCACTCCGCCCGCGGGCGCCGCCCAGGGTCACGCCCGGCAGCGCACGCGCGATCTCGTGAATGTCATCCACGGTCGCCGGACGGTCTCGACCCATGAGTCGATGCTAGCAGCGAGGATCAGGCGTGCCCGTTCCGCCCACATGAAATCCAGGCGGTTCGATCGCACGCGCCGTCGCTTCATCGCGACGGTCGAGCTGTCACGACCGACTCTCACGATCTCGACATGGATCAGCAACCGCGCCTCGTCAGCGTCACCACCCATCTCACGTCGCCGGAGTTCGGCCTGGAGGTCGAGGTCCGACTGCGCGAGCTGGACGGACGCTGGCTGGCGGTCGCCGAGTTCGACGGTGACCCGGAGGTCGGCATCGGCGCGACCGCGCGTGCCGCGCTGACCGCTTCGCTTGCGACGCTCGGCAACCGGGCTGCCGCGGCGCTGATGGCCGATCCCGCCCTGTTCGGCGTCAGCGCTGCACTGCGTCGGCCGGCCTGGGGGCAGCCGGCCTGATCGCTCGCACCGGGGTCGGTATCCTGCCTCGGTGGCAGGTGTACCCCTCGACGCAGTCCCGATCTCCGCACGGGCCGCGTGGCTCGCCCTTCGCGACAGGCTCCAACACATCCTGCGGGACGACCTGGTCGCGATGTGGGCCTATGGCGGGACGGTGGCCGTCGACGATCCGGTGCACGCGGCCGACCTCGATACATACGTCATCCTGTCGCGCCGGCCTGACGAGGCGACTGCCCGAGCGATCGAGGACGCGCAGGACACGATCGCGAGCGCCCACGGCGTCGAATGGGACACGTGGCACGTCCTCGCTGATGACGCCTGCCGCGCGGATCCCCCGCGCCACGCCTGGCGCGAAGAGCGCCGCGACACGTCATGGGCAATCAATCGGGCGCACTGGCTGGCCGGCCGATTCGCGAGCCTCCACGGCCGGGAGCCGGCCGATTTGGTGATGGCTCCGACCTGGGAGGAGCTGGAGACTGAGCTCAGCAGAGAGCTCGAGCATATCGAGCGCCACGTGGTGGAGGGGGACACCGACGCGTTCGAGGCCACCTACGCGTGCCTGAACGGCAGCCGCATCCTCCACTCCGTCGAGACTCGCAGCGTCGCCATCTCGAAGCGCGCCGCAGGCACGTGGGCCCTCGAGCACCTCCCGGCGCGCTGGCAACCCGCGCTGCGAGCCGCAACTCGAACCTACGACGGCGGACCGGCTGCCGGAGACGCGGCGCTGCTTGCCGAAGAGATGGCCCCGTTCGTCGCATTCGCCAGGGAGCGGCTGCCCCTAATCGAGCCCCGGCCGGCGGATGCAGTCCCCCGATGGTCAGGCTATTAGCCGGCATCGCGCGTGAGCCATCAGCTTCGGGTGATCCTCGAGATCGGCAAGAAGCGCAGGGTCGTGGCGGGTGCCATGGACTGGCCCGGCCTCGACCGATGGGGCACATCTGAAGGCGATGCGCTGGACAAGCTTACGTCCTACCGGCTGCGGTACGCCGCCGTCGCGGAGCGGGCCGGCCTGGCCGCCGAATTCGCCCGTGCCCGCGAGGCCGAGGTGGTCGAGCGCGTCCCGGGCTCCAGCTCGACCGACTTCTGGGGCATCGCCCACGTGCCGTCGGAGATCGAGCGCGAGGTGCTGCCCGCCGCCGACCTGGAACGAAGGCTCGCCCTGCTGCGCGGCTGCTGGGCCCATTTCGACGACGTTGGCGCCCGCGTCTCCGCGGACCTGCGCCCGGGTACTCGCGGCGGCGGCTGGACACGCGACGAGATCATCCGCCACGTCCACGTCAACGAGCCCGAGCAGTTCACCCGCAAGGTCGAGGTCCGCACCCCGCGCGAGATTGCGCTCATGCCCGATGGCCGCGCGGCCCATCGCGCGGCGACGATCGACGCCATCCGGGCCTACAACGCCGAGGGCAAGATCGCCGGCCGGACATGGCCGATCCAGTTCCTGATCCGTCGCATCGCCCACCACGTCATGGATCACGCCTGGGAGATGGAGGACCGCGACCTCACGTCCTGACGAGCACGTTCGCCAGAACCGATGGATCGGCGCAATCGCGCCCGAAGGCCGTCCCAGGAGCGATCCGGACGATTTATCGGTGCCGGCTGAGCCCGAGCGCCGCGCTTAGGCACCGCTCGTGCGCACGACTCACCGATAGATCGGCGTAACCGCGCCCGGGAGGCGCCCCAGGAGCGATCCGTACGATCTGTCGGTATCTGCCGAGCCTCAGCGCCGTGCAGAGTCGCTGTGGTCGGATCCTCCGAATCAGCGGCCGCGGATCAGGCGCAGGCGGGGACGTCGCCGGGTGGCTCGAACCGCAGGGTCATGAACGGGCACGCCGGGCAGAGGCCAAGCCCGAGCTTGGCTTCGTCTCCCTCCCCCCGTTCGACGACGAACCGTGCATTGACCCTGAGCGCGGCCATGATCTCGGCGACGCCCCACCGCGTCTGCCGGCCGTCCTGGTCGCGAGTGTCCATCGCTCGCAGGTGCCGGTGCCCGACCTCTGCCCCGTACTCGTCGAACGAGACACAGAGCACTTCGTAGGGCTGCCATGAGTCCGCCTGGGCGGACTGGTGCTCGACCACTGCTTAATGATACTTGATTTCAGCGGTAGGTGGACGGTACCATCGGGTGTCTCCGGATGGGCGGGGCCGGTGGGCGGAAGGGGACTCCCGAATGAACCGATTCCGCTCACTCCTGGCGTCGCTCTCGCTCTCCGTCCTTCTCACGCTGCTGAGCGTGGCAGCAGCACTGGCAGATAGCCATCCGCCGATCCCGCGCTGAAACTCTGGACCTGACGTAAACCACACCGGTTAGTGCCCGCCGGCCGTGCCCATCCCGGTCGTGCGTCAGGCCCGTCGCGGTCCCCGGCCGAGCGCCTCGGCGTACAGCTTGTTCGCCCCATCGATGTCGCCCGAGCCGGAGCGGGCTTCCGCCCACTCCGCGAGCAGCTCCCGCAACTGCCCACTGGACCGATGCGTCCGCAGCAGCGTCGCCGCCTTCTCGTATGCAGCCTCGGACCCCGCACGATCTCCCCGTCGGTTCGCCAGCTGGGCGAGCGTCCGATGCGCTCCGACAGCGGCCAGGTAGGAGCCGCCGACACCCGCCGTGGCGATCGCCAGCTCGGCCCGCTCCGTCGCCACCGCCGGATCGTCGGTGGCAAGCGCCAGCCGAGCCTCCGCTTCGGCGACCTCCGACAGGAGGAGCGCATCGGTGTGCCCCTCGGCGATCTGGCGCGCCCGGCGAAGGTGCGATCGTGCCTTGGAGGTGTTCCCGAGCTGCAGGAAGGTGATCCCCATGTTGTTCTCGAGGGCTCCCGCCTCGCGCTCGGCATCCACCACCCGGTACAGGGCGAGGCTCTCGTGGCCGACGCGGATCGAGCGCTCGAGGTCACCGGCACGCCGATACTGGAGCGACAGCCCGGACAGGAAGGCTGCCCGCTGGCGCAGGGAGACCGCGTCGAGCAGCGAGCGCGCCTCTTCCATGTAGGCGATGGCACGCTCCGGATCGCCGTCCCAGGCCTCCACGTTGCCGAGCTGCGTCAGCAGCCGGAAGCGGAAGTCCGGCGCCACCGCCATTCCGGCATCCTCATCGGCGAGGAGCCCGCGAAGGATGCCCTGCGCCTGCGGCGCGTTATCGGTGAGGTAATGGGCGCCGGCGAGCCAGTATCGCGCCCAGGCCGCCCCCTCCGGGGATCCCAGTGCGTCGAACAGCTCGGCCGCCTCCGCCGCCGGACGGATCGCCTCCGCACCGCGATCGAGGCGACACAGCGCCTCGGCCCTCGCGCGCAGCAGCTCGGCACGCTGCCGGCGATCATCCCCGACCCGCTCGAGCAGCTCGTCGTACCGGTCCAGCGCGCCCTGGAAATTGCCCGACGCGAGCATGAGATCGGCTTCGAGCCGCCCCGATGCGGGCCGCTCGTCCGAGACGAGATCCGGCACCGCCACACCGAGCCGCTCGCTGAGGAAGGTGAGGGCCGCCATCGACGGCTTGGCCAGCCCTCGCTCCAGGGCGCTGATGTACGCCGCCGTGTACCGGCCCTGCGCCACCCGCGCCTGGGTCAGCCCGGCCCGCGTCCGCGCCTGCTTGATGCGCTCGCCCACGCGGCGAGCGACGTGGCTGTTGTCGACGACGATG
>CAYVCE010000004.1:0-21935 GCA_964449915.1 uncultured Steroidobacteraceae bacterium
GCCAGCGCGGGCAGCCCCAGCCACGTCGCGGCCACGCCGGCCGGCGCGATCAGGTTGGGCCCGGCGACCGCGCCGATCGTGGCGCCCCACACCACGGTCCCGATCGTCGCCGCCCGTCGCTCGGGGACCGCCAGGTCGGCCGCAATATAGCGTCCCAGCTGACCAGCGCCATTCGCGAAACCGGTGAGGGCCGAGCCGAGCAGCAACAGCGGGAGCGAGCCGACCAGGACGGAAGCCAGCGCCAGCGCGCCGCCGATGGCACCGCCGGCGATGCCAACCAGCATCCCCGGGCGTCGGCCGAAGCGCACCATCAGCAGCGACAACAGGGCGGCCGCCGCGGCCGTGCCCAGCGTGGTGGTGGTGGTGGGCAGCCCGCCCGCCGACGCGCTGCCGGCCATCTCCGCGGCGACGAGGGACCCGGCCGTCACCGCGGCGATGTACCCCGTCGTGCCGAGCGCCGACACCGCGAACAGGACCCACACCATCCGGCGCCGCAGGGCCGGCAGGACGGCCTCGTCGATCGGCGGTGCGTTCATCGGTCGACGTGGCGCTCGAGGAAGCGACGCAGGTGGAGTCCGCTGGTCCGATGCTCGGCCGCCGCCTCGCGCCCGATCCACCGGTAGTGCCAGGGCTCGTAGCCATAGCAGGTCTCGTCGATGCCGTCGGCCGGATAGCTCATCACGAACCCGTACTCCCAGGCGTGCTCCGCCATCCAGGCGCCCTCCGCCGCCTCCACGGCCCAGTCGCCGAAGCGGCCGCTCCAGCCCGGCGAGATGACGTCGATCGCGGTGCCCAGCTGGTGCTCCGAGTGGCCCGGCCGCGCGCTGCGCACCAGCGCGGCGTCGTGCCCGATGCGGGCCGCCCACCCGTCGAACGTCGCTGCCTGGTCGGCGTAGGAGCGGTAGCCCGACTCGACCTCGATCGTCATGCCGGCCGCCTCCCATGCGACGCGCGCGGCCGTCAGATCGTCGATGACGATCTCGCGGACGAGCCTGGTGCCCGAGGCACCCTGCAGGCCGGCTGCCGCTGCCGGCACGAGGTCGGGCGGGACGAGCTCCGCCGGCAGCGCGTAGCTGCGGTCGAGCACGGTGTAGATCGCGTCGGCGGCGGGCGGCGCGGCCACGTCGCGATCGACGCAATGGTCGGGCACCAGCGAGGCCGCGAACCCGGCGGCCATGGCAGGCTGCGCCGGTCGCGGCGGCGGATTGCCGACCAGCAGCTCCGGCCCGCTGGTCGGTTCGTCGCGGAGCGCGGGCGACGATGCCACACCCGCGGGTGAGGATGCGGGGGGAGTCGACGACGAGCACGCCGCCACCAGGACCACGCCCAGCAGTGGCAGCGCGCGCGAGCCGATCATGGCCCGGCCAGCGCCTCGAGCGTCGGCAGGTGCTCGGTCGTGCCGTCCGGTGCGAGCGGGATGATCGCGACGTGGTCGGCGCCGGCGCCGATCATCTCCGCGATCCGCTCACGGGCACGATCGACCGAGCCGATGGCCACCATGGCGTCGACGAGGCGATCGCTCGCGGGCAGCTCCCAGTCGGCGGGCTCGAATCCCTGGAGCTCCCATGACGCGTGGTACGTCGGCGTGCGAAGGTATGGCCGCAGGTAAGCGCGGGCCGCCTCGCGATCGGCGGCATCGGCGATGACGACCGGCAGGGTGACCGCCAGCAACGCGTGTGCGCCGCCGGCGGCGGCGTCGAGCCGCCCGCGCATCCAGGCCACCCGCTGCGCGGTGACGAGGTACGGAAGCGCCCCGTCGGCGTCGGTGGCGGCGAGGTCGGTCATCCGCTCCCGCAGGGCGGCGATCATCACCGGCGGATCGGGCGCGCCATCGGTCGTCGGGCCGCGGTAGATCGCGGCCCGATAGGCGGCCAGGTACTCGCGCATGCGGGTCAACGGTCGCGCCCAGGCGTGGCCGCGCAGCCTGGTCGCCAGGTGCGGATGGCTCACGCCCAGGCCGAGCACGAACCGGCCGCCGCTCGCCTCGGCCAGCGTCATCGCCGCCATCCGGCTGGCCTGTGCGTCGCGGCCCCAGATGTTCACGATGCTGGTCCCGAGGTTGATGGCGTCCGTGCCGGAGGCCAGCACGGCGAGCAGCGCGATCGGCTCGCGACCGACCGTCTCGGGCACCCACAGCGTGCCGAAGCCGAGCTCGTCGGCGCGGCGCGCGTAGGCGACCGCGTCGGCCACGAGCAGCGTGTCGAGGTGGCCCCAGACGCCGAGGCGCCCGAGGTCGATGCGGCTCATCGGCCGATCCTACCCGTCGGGCCTACCCGTCGTGCGCGAAGCGGTAGCGGAGGAAGAGCTCGTCGGCGTGCCGCAGGACGCTGACCAGGCTGCCACGTCGCGGAGCGTCGGCGTACGGCGACCCGCCCGCGATCGGCGCGATCATCGGCAGCGCATCGGTTCCCAGCACGTGCGCGCCGATGGTCCAGTACAGCTCGTCGATGAGGCCGGCCGCCAGGAAGGCGGCGTTGAGGCTCGGGCCACCCTCGAGCAGCAGGCTGCCGATCCCGCGCTCGGCCAACCGGTCGAGGATCCAGCGCGGGTCGGGCCGATCGTCGGGGGCGCGCACGAGCTCGGTGCCTCGTGGCGCCGCGGTCATCGGATTGGCGGCGCCGACGACCAGGATGCGCGGCTCGTCGCCGGCGAACCAGCGCGCGTCGATCGGAATCGCATCCGTACCGGCGATCACGACGCCGATCGGGTTCGGGGAACGCCCGTCCGCCACGCGGCGGGCGGCGAGGTCGTCGCCGACGCGCAGCCAGACGTCGGTGGCTCGCAGCGTACCGGCGCCGCTGCCGACCGCGTCGAAGCCCGTGCGGTACAGGCGCATGAGGCGGCGGTCGGCACGGCTGCCGAGGCCCTCGGCGGTGCCCTCCAGCTGGGCGCGCCCGTCGATGCTGGTGACCATGTTGATGGCCACCACGGGACGGCCATCCGCGACCGGCGCGGGGCTTACGCCGGCCATCGCCGTGTCGAGCTCGAGGCCGGCCGCCGGGTCCGGCCACAGGCGATCGACGGAGAACGGGCCGTCGTCCATCGGCGGATGCTACCCGACCCGCTCAGCTCGGCAGTGCGTGGTGCTCCTCGGCCTGCGCCAGCGCATCGGCGTCGTAGGCGATCTCGATCGTCGAGCTGGTGATGCGGGTCACCGCATCGGCGGGGACGAACCTGGTCCTGCCGTCGGCGTACGGGATGACCGCGATGCCGTGGAAGATGCCCTCGGTCTCGATGCCGAGCATGGCCTCCACCCGCCCGAGCTCTTCGCCGTGCGGGCCGACGATGAGTGTCTCGGCCTCGACGTAGCTCCACGCCACCGGGTCGTCCGGTCCGGGGAGGTCCAGCTCGGCTGCCCGCGGCTCGCCGGCTCCGCCGGTGGTGTCGGCGTCGCCGCCGGGCGGCAGCCGGTCGAGGTCGGGCTCGATCCCGCCCCTCATGGCCGGGTCGTCGATGGCTCCCGGCTGCCGGTCGAACTCGTTCATGGGGTGGGTTCACCGCACGAGCGGTGCCAAGCGAGTCGTCGCAGGGCCGCTCCCGACTTCACGAGTGCAGGAACGAGGTCTGAGGGGGTTGGCCGATCAGTCGAAGAGCCGCTCGAGGTGCCACGTCCCGCGGATCTCGTCGAGGAAGATCGTGCACAGCAGGCCCGAGCGGGTGACGACCTTGTAGCAGGCGCGTGACACCGGCTCGCGCCACCAGCCGTCGTCGACGCGCCATCGGTTGCAGATGCCGAGCTCGCCGTGATCGGTACCGTCCATGCGCAGGCGCGTCGGCACCCCGAGCGCATCGGTCTCGACCTGGACGAGCGGGTGGGCCGAGTAGTGCCTGGTCATTGGCCGATGTCCACCAGCCGCGACCGATGCTCGGGCAGCGCCGCGGTCGGCCGCTCGGCGACCGCCCGCCACAGGCGGCCATCCCCGAACCGATACCGGATCCGCTCCAGCGACCAGCGCAGCTCCTCCCAGCGCCCGGCGCGTGCCTCGAAGGCCGGCAGCTGCCGGCTGTTCGGGTCGCTCAGCCGATCGAACGCCAGCAGGACCGATGCGACCCTCGGCTCGGCCGCGGGTTCTCCCCATACGCCAACCGCATTGACGCTACCCGAGTAAACCGACGCGTGGGGCCCTTCAGGAGACCTCACGACATAGATTTGCGCAGATCTGGCGGTCGGAGAGCCATGGTGACCCTGGTGACCCTGCTTACCGCCAACCTGGTTGGCGAATGAGAGAAGCCGATCGCGCGCGGCGGCCTCAACGCGAGAAAGGAGCAGGCGCGCGATCCAGTCGGGCTCGAGTGCCGGCTGCGGGAAGGGCTGGGCCACGCACAGTGCCGGCGCGTCCTCGAAGGTCAGGGTGAGGGTGGCGCGTCCCGGTGCCAGGTGGCGCTCGCCGAGGCGGTCGCACAGCTCGGCGGCCAGGCGACGCAGCGTGAGCCCCACCGACCCGACTCCCTCGAGGGCGGGCTCGAACGTCGCGCCGCGCTCCACGCGCTCCGGGCGTCGGCGTGGGACGATCGGCCGCGGGTCGTGGCCGCGGGCGAGAGCCTGGAGCCGCTCCCCCGCCGCGCCGAACTGGGCGCCGACCGCCGAGCGCGGCAGGTCGGCCAGCTGGCCCATCTGCGTCAGCCCGAACAGCACGAACCGCTGCCGCGTCGCGGGGTCCGCCGGCAGCACGGCCAGCGGCAGGGCGCGCAGCGCGTCGCGCTCGAGGGCGTGGAACGCGGCCGGCGCCTCGGGGCGATCGAAGCGTGCCAGCCGGGCGGCGAGCGTCGCCAGCCAGCGGTTGTCGCCGATCCCGCAGCGCACGGTGAGCGGCGCCACGGCCCGCGTGAGCATCACGGCCCGTGCCGCGATCCTCCGTTCCGTGCCCCACATCGGTCCGAGGCCGGTCACGTCCACGAGCGCCACGCCATCGTCGACCGCCTCCACCCGCGGGGAGAGATCGTCGAGCGCGTCGAGCATGAGCGGGAAGGGCGTCGGATCCGCATCGGCCGCGCGAAGCTCGGGCCAGACGAGGGCAAGGAGACGGGTCATGGCGACGATCTATCGACGATTCTTGGCATGAGCCGATTCCCGCGCGGGGTTTGGCTGATAGATCGGCGTGGCCCGAGCACGGCGCGCGCCTGAAGTGCGTGCTGATGTCGACCAATGACCGATAGATCGGCAGAACGCGGCTCAGGACGGAGATCGCCGATAGACCGGTCAAGGATTGACTCGAAGCCCAAACCCGCGCGCACGGCGAGCGTGACGCCCACCGATAGATCGGCAGAACCCCGCCGGGGCGGGTGCTCGGGCGGTATTCGGCCGATAGATCGACGGCACCCGGGGCGCATCAGGCGCTCCGCGGCGGTCCGGAGCGGATGCGGTCGCGGACCGGGCCGATCTCCGGCCAGCGTTCACTCTCGTCCCAGCCGAAGCGATACGGATCGAGGCTCTCGACCCACCAGGTGGCCCCGAGCCGCTCCCACTCGGCCGGATCGTCGGACCCAGGCGTCTCACCGCCACCGAGGATCTCGAACGGCATGCCGCTCAGTGCGTGCTCGGCGTGGCGCTCCCGCAGCTTCGCCACGAGGTCGCTGTACCTTCCCTGCCAGTCCTCGGTCGGCTGCGGGAAGAGTGGATACATCCCGTCCCAGCGCGCCGCGCGGCGGATCGGTCCGGGGTTGGGCCAGTAGCCGGCCACGATGATCGGGATCCGTGGCTGCTGGATCGGTTTCGGCAGGAACCGCATCGGTGCCAGCCGGTAGTGGGTGCCGGTGAAGCTGAACTCCTCGCCGCTCCACAGGCCGGTGATGATGGCGAGTGCCTCGTCGAGCATCTCGGCGCGGACCTTCCAGTCTCCCGTCTCGCCGAAATCGGTGAATTCGACGTCGTCCGGCGTGCCGATCCCGACGCCGAGCATCGTCCGACCGTTCGAGAGATGGTCGAGGGAGACGGTCTGGCGCGCGACGACCCACGGGTGGCGGCGCGGGAGGGGCGTGACCATGGGCGCGATCGTTATCCGCTCGGTGGCGGTGGCGATTGCCGCCAGCAGGATCCACGGGTCCTGCACCGGCAGGGGCGTGGCGCTGAAGCGAATGTGGTCCCACAGGAAGAAGCCATCCCAGCCCGCCGCCTCCGCGTCACGTGCCAGCCCCACCATGGTTCGGGGATCGGCCCAGTCGCCGAAGTTCGGGATGCTGATCGCGTACCTCATGGTCACCTCAAGCCTCCGCCGATAGATCGGCGCTTTTCGACACCGAACCGATCGCCACGCCGGGTTTGGCCGATAGATCGTGCCATCAGGCGCTCACCACGCGCAGCGCCGGGCGCTCCTCGAGCGCCTGCGGCCGAGCGAGCGCGGGAACCAGCGGGTCGATGCGGCGGCCCTCCCCGAACCACAGGTCGAGCTCGGCGGAGGCGCCGGCGAGCGCCCAGCGATTGCGCTCGACGACGGCATGCACCCGCTGCCCGACGAGGTCGCGCCCGATCGCAAGCCATGCGGTCCGATGCAGCGCCACCCGCACCCCGGCCACGGCGCCCGCCACGGGGCGAGCGGCCGGCGCCAGCACGAGCACCGAGGTGCTCCCCGAGCGTGCCAGCAGCGTGCCCAACCGATCCAGGGCGCGACGATCCGGGGTCGCCGACCGCTCCCCAAGGTCGAGGACGAGGGCGTCGATCAGCCCCGAGCGCCCGAGCCAGGCCGTCAGCTCGATCGCCTCGGCTGGGTCGCGCGGGTGCGCGACGAGGAGCCATTCGAGGCTCACCCCCAGGCGCGCGGCCACGGCCGGGTCGAGGGTGCCGTCGAGATCGAGCCAGGCCGTCAGTCCACCGGCTGCCTGGGCCGCCGCCAGCGAGCCGAGCGCCAGCGTGGACGCGCCGCTCCCCAGGGGAGCGTCGAGCAGCGCCAATGCGCCCCGCGGCCAGCCGCCGGTGCCCCCCCGCCCACCAGCCAGCGCGGCATCGAGCGACGGATGGCCGGTCGGGGCCGCTGGGCGCGCGTGCTCCAGCGGGGGGGCCTCGCTCCCCCGGCGCAGCCCAAGCCCGCGTTCGCGGAGCATCTCGAGGGCGCTGGCCAGGGACGGCGAAACGGGAGCATCGGTCTGCAGCATCGGACCATCGATGATAGAACAGATGTTCTAGTTCGGGAAGCCCCAAATCCGGCTGCTATACTCGCCGACGGCCCGTGGGGATGTAGCTCAGCTGGGAGAGCACCGCGTTCGCATCGCGGGGGTCAGGGGTTCGAGTCCCCTCATCTCCACCACACCCTTCCTGGCTTCCTAGGCGACCGCGGTGAAGCCGGCAGGGTCCGCGAGGCGCGCCGCGACTGCCGCAGCCGACTCGGGTCGGCCGAAGTAATAGCCCTGGGCAAAGGGGCATCCCAGCTCCACGAGGCGTCTGGCGGTGGCCTCGTTCTCGACGCCTTCGGCCACGACCGCCATTCCCAGCGCCGCACCGAGGCGAATGACGGCCTCGACGACCGCCGCGTCCACGCCGCCGCGGAGCATCGCCGATACGAACGAGAGGTCGATCTTCAGCCCGTCGATCGGCGACGTTCGAAGGTTGCCGAGCGATGAGAAACCAGTCCCGAAGTCGTCGAACGACACGCGGCACCCGGCAGCCCGAAGCTCACGCAGATGTCTCATTCCCTCCTCGCCGCAATCGAGCACGAGGCTCTCGGTGATCTCGATATCGAGCGCGTCGGGCGGCAGGGCGGCCTTCCGAAGCGCGGCCAGGACCACGTCGACGATGCTCCCATCAACGAGCTGCTGAGGAGACAGATTCACGCTGAGGCGAAGATCCCTGGCCGCTCCACCACCACGCCGCAGAGCAGCGACGTCGAGGCACGCCCGTCGAAGGACCCACGCACCAAGTGGAATGATCAGGCCGCTCTCCTCGGCGCTGGGAATGAAGACCGATGGGGGAACCGCGCCACGCGTGGGATGCATCCAACGAGCAAGTGCTTCCACGGCGACGACGTGCCCGTCCCGGAGGTCCACGATCGGCTGGTAGGCGAGCGTCAGGCGCTCGTGCTCGATCGCTTCTCGCAGGTCGGACTCGAGCTCCATGCGGGCGGCCACCTCGGCCTGCATCGACGGCTCGAACAGCACGTACGAACCGCGTCCGCTGACCATTGCCCGGTACATCGCCACGTCGGCATCCCGCAGGAGGTCCTCTGCCGTGCGGTGCCGGCCCGACCCGACCACCCCCCCGATGCTGCAACCGATGGTGACGTCGCGCGAATCCGACCGGAACGGCTTGTCGAAGGCAGCCGAGATGCGCTCCGCCAGCTCGAGCACCCGCTGCGGGCCGGTGACGTCCTCGACCAGGATGGCGAACTCATCACCCCCCACTCGTGCAATCGTGTCCTCGGGTCGCAGCGCCGCCTGGAGACGCTCACCGACGGCGATGAGGAGCCTGTCCCCCGCCGGGTGCCCAAAGCTGTCATTGACGGTCTTGAACCGGTCCAGGTCGAGGAACAGGAGTCCCACGAGCGGCCGATCCTGCGATCGACGCGCAAGCGCGTGTTCCACCCGGTCCTTGAAGAGGGCGCGGTTTGCGAGCCCGGTCAGGTCGTCGTGGAACGCCTGCATCACGAGGCGTTCTTCGAGTTTGCGACGCGCGGTAATGTCCGTGAGCGTCCCGGACATCCCGCTGATCTCCCCGGCGTGCCCATGGTCGGGCCGGGCGACCGCCGCCACCCAGATGTCGCTGCCGTCGCGCCCGACCAGGCGGAACTCGTGTCGGTACTCCGCCGCACGGCCCTGGGCGACGGGCCGCGCGAGATCGTTGCTGAGCTCGCGATCGTCCGGGTGAATGAAAGCGAGGACGGATCGACCGATGGAGTCGACGACCGGGTGATCGGTGAGCTCTTCCCAGGCGTGGTTGAGGAGCGCAAACCGGCCATCGCCGTCGATGCGGAAGATGACCTCCCGGACACCCTCGACGACCGTCCGGTAGCGTGCCTCGCTTACGCGCAGGGCGGCGCCCGAGGTCTGCGCCTCGATCACCGCGTGTTGCAGGCGGAGGCGATGACGGTACAGCACGAGAGCGACCAGCCCGACAACGGCTCCGAACCCGCTGACGCGCAGCAGGGCGGCAAACTCGGGGGGAAGATCCGGAGCCGCCGGCGTGAATTCGATGACGACCGCGATCGCGATCGCGACGACCCATGACGCGATCAACGAAGCCTTGAGCATGCGGCCGTCGAGGAACGAAAGCGCAAACGCAACCGCCATGATCGGCACGGCCGCCAGGGCCGGGGCCGGCGGCGGGATCGGCGCCGAGACCAGGGCGGCAGCGAGAACGGAGACTACCAGGAGCGTCACTGCGCGCCGTGATCGCCCCCTCCTCAACTCCAGTCGCGCGCGCAACAGCGCTCCCGCGAGCGCAACCAGGACCGCCGCTCCGACCGCGGACGCAACGTCTCCGGTTTGGACCACCAGAACGGCGCCGAATGCGGCGAAGACGACGACGACCACGGCCATGGCGATGGCGAGTCTTCCCAGCGCATTGGTTTCATCAGCGGACAGCGTGACCTCAGCGGGCGCGGGCGGCGCGGGCGGGCCAGCCGTCGGCGCCGGCGGGCCAGCGGCCGCCGCGTGGCGCAGTGTTGCGGTCGGCGACTCGGTCGGACTGGACATTGCGAGGCTTCCATCGCGCCAACTCGGCGCCATCGGGGATTTCAGCCTACTGCCGTGCCTCGGGGTGTCTCTCCCCCGAAGGTCAGGGGGTGCGCGTCGGGCAGTCGACTCACTCGAGAGAGGCGAGATACGCCGCGTGGACGGCCATGATCTCCTCGACGTCACCAACGACGCGCGCGTGGCTCGGCCCGAAAGGCCGCATCGGTCAGTGCCAGCCCGGTGAAGTAGAGGGCGCAAATGCCGCCCAGCAGCCCCGCCGCGACCAGCAGCAGGAGCCCGATCACGGCTGCAAGGGCGCCGCCGCCGAGCGTGTGCGCCGCCTGCACCAGCCCGGAGGCGAAGAGCAGGAACACCACGAGGATCAGGAGCACCGGCAGCGTCCGCGCCACGAGCGTGGGAGATCTGGCCCAGCTGGGCACGGAGGTGCCGCAGCGCCCAGCCCGCGATCTCGAGCAGGCCGAACCCGGCTGTTCGGAGCCGTTTCCGGCGATGAGCTGCGGCACGCCACGCCCGGCGAACCAGCGCTCGATGTGGCGGCGTCGGTCCATCGATTGGCGATGGTAGCGCGCGAGATAAGGAGCCCTCGCAGTTGCGCGCAGAACGTACGATGGTGAGGCGGCGCGAGCAATGCGTCCACCGCACCGGATGAACGAGGGAGATTTCACCCATGCCCCGATCCGTCATGACCCTGATCGGTCTCGTCCTGCTGGCACTGGTCGTCACCGCCTGCGGCGACACGCCACCCCCGTCGGCGACCGCCGATGACGAGAGCCCGGCCGCCGAGGAGAGCGCGCCCGAGGAGAGCGCGGAGCCAACCGAGGCGCCGCCCGCCGGCGAAGCCCGACTCGCCACCGTCCAGGAGCGCGGCGAGCTCATCTGCGGCGTGAACGGCGGACTCGCCGGCTTCAGTGCGCCCGATGCGGACGGCAGGATGGTCGGGTTCGACGCCGACTTCTGCCGCGCCATCGCCGCTGCCGTACTTGGCGACCCCGACGCAGTGGAGTTTCGTGAGCTCGATGCTGACTCGCGTGGGCCGGCCCTGCAGACCGGCGAGGTCGATGTCCTCATCCGCAACACGACGTGGACCGTCAGCCGCGACACAGCCTGGGGCCTGTTCGCGCCGACGACCTTCTATGACGGCCAAGGGATGATGGTGCCCGCCGACTCGGGCGTCTCGTCGTTGGACGACCTTGGCGGCGCAACCATCTGCGTGCTGTCCGGCACCACGACGGAGCTGAACCTGGCCGACGCGTTCCGCAGCCGCGGCATTGAGTTCTCTCAGCAGGTCGGCGGCGACGAGATCTACGATGCCTACGAGGCCGGAACCTGCAATGGCGTCACGTCCGACCGCTCGCAGCTGGTCGCCCGCCGAAGCGGATTCTCGGACCCCGACGCGCACATCATCCTCGATGAGGTGATGAGCAAGGAGCCGCTCGGACCGGTCGCGCCGTTGGGCGATCACGAGTGGTTCAACGTCGTCAAGTGGGTGGTTTACGCCACGATCGAGGCCGAGGAGCAGGGCATCACCTCGGACAACGTGGTCGAAACATCTGAGACGAGCGAGAATCCCGTGGTCCAGCGCCTCCTTGGCGTGAATCCAGAGACGGGTGAGCCCTTCGACGCCGGACTCGGCCTCGAACCCGACTGGGTGGTCACGATGATCGGCGCAGTCGGCAACTACGCAGAGATCTATGACCGCAACATTGGGCCGGGCACGCCACTCAACCTCGACCGTGGCCCCAACACGCTGTGGACCGAGGGTGGCCTCCTCTACGCGCCGCCATATCGTTAGACCGTGGACGGCTCGGGGCGGGCCGATAGCCGGCCCCGAGCCACTGCCCAGGCGCATACCGCGATGACAACCCGCGCGCGCAACCGGCATGCCGGACAGATTCCGCTGTGGCGCGACATGCGCGTGCTGCGCGTCGCGGCGCAGGTCGCAATCGTCGCCGTCGTCGGCCTGCTGCTGGTCTTCATGGCCAGCAACATGCTCACCGCGATGGACTCGCGAGGGCTCGGGTTCGGGTTCAGCTTCCTGAACCGTCAGGCCGGGTTCGAGATCGGCCAGACGCTCATCAGCTACTCCGCGGCAGAAACGTACGGCAGGGCGTTCCTGGTCGGCCTGTTGAATACCCTCGTCGTCAGCGTCGTCGGGATCTTCCTGGCCACCATCCTGGGCACCTTGCTGGGGATCGCGCGCCTCTCGCCCAACTGGCTCCTGTCGCGGATCGCGGCGGCGTATGTCGAGCTGTTTCGCAACACGCCGCTGCTGGTCCAGCTCGTCATCCTGTACTTCGCGGTGTTCCTCCAACTGCCGCGCGTGAACCAGAGCTTCGCCATCGGTGACGTCGCGTTCCTCAACCAACGTGGTCTGTATCTCCCCAGCCCGCAGCCAGGGCCCAGCCTTCCGGCCTGGCTTGGTCTGGTAGCCGTCGGTATCGCGGTCGCCGTCGTTGCCCGTTCGGTCGCCCGCCGGCTCGAGGATCAGGGCAGGCCGCCGTCGCATTGGCTGCGCACGCTCGGCGTCGTGACAATGCTGGCGCTGCCGATCTTCGGCTGGTTCGTCGTCGGCGGTGCACCGCTGACATTCGAGCTCCCCGTGCTCGGACGATTCAACTTCAGCGGTGGACTGGAGCTCTCCAGCAGTTTCGCGGCGCTGCTGGCCGGTCTCGTTCTGTACACCGCAGCCTTTATCGCCGAGGTCGTCCGGGGCGGCGTCCAGGCCGTCCGCCACGGTCAGCGAGAGGCGGCCCGAGCCCTGGGGCTGTCAGAAGGGCAGGTGCTCCGTCTCGTCATCTTCCCGCAGGCGATGCGCGTCATCGTTCCGCCTTTGACCAGCCAGTACCTGAACCTGGCGAAGAACTCCAGCCTCGGCATCGCCGTGCTTTACCCAGACCTGTTCAGCGTGGGCCGCACGATGGCCAACCAGACGGGCCAGCCGGTGTCCGTGATCATCCTGATGATGGCGACCTACCTGGCCATCAGCATCGTGATGTCGCTGCTCATGAACCTCTACAACCGGCGCGTCCAGGTGATCGAACGGTGACGGGCCGATGACAGCCGCCGCCGAGATCATGCGACCGCCCAAGGACGGCCTTGCACCGATTGCCTGGCTACGCCGAAACCTGTTCTCCAGCGTCCCGAGCGCTCTCGTGACGATCCTCCTGGGCGGGGCACTGGTCTGGCTCGCAGCCACGATCGGCGCATGGGCGCTGACCGAGGCGCGCTGGAGCGTGATCGGCGACTACATGCGCATCTTCCTCATCGGGCGCTACCCGGGCGAGGAGGCGTGGCGCATCTGGGTGCTGCTCGCGGTCCTCTCGGTCCTGGCCGGCCTCTCGGCAGGCGTCTTCGGACAGGCGAGCCGGATGCTGGCCGTCATCGTGGCTGCTATCCAGGTCATGCTGGCCGCACTCATCCTGGCGTCGCCGATCGGGCTCGTCGCGGCTGCCGCCGTCGCCGGAAACGCGCTCGTCGTGGGAGCGACTTGGATCATCGGCCGGCGGCTGCCCATCCCGCGGCGCGCCCTGGTCATGGCGTGGTTGGTATCGCTGCCGCTGGCGTTCTACCTGCTCGCCGGCTACACCGGCACGCCGCTGGCATCCGTCGGGGCAAGCGTGTGGGGCGGGCTCTTGCTCACGATCCTGCTGGGGAGTGTGGGGATCATCCTGTCGTTCCCGTTGGGCGTGCTGCTGGCGCTTGCGCGCCGAAGCAGCCTGCCAGCCATACGCATCATCTCGACCGGCTATATCGAGCTGATCCGCGGCGTGCCGCTGGTCACGATCCTGTTCATGGCCGACATCATCCTGCCCCTGTTCCTGCCGAGCGAGCTCAGACTCGATCGAGTCGCGCGCGCGATCGGCGGCATCACGCTCTTCTCCGCGGCCTACGTGGCCGAGAACGTCCGGGGCGGCCTCCAGGCGATCCCCACCGGCCAGGTGGAGGCCGCACAGGCGCTGGGCCTCACGGGCTTACAGACGAACGTGAGCATCGTTCTGCCGCAGGCGCTCCGCGCTGTGATCCCCGCGAATGTCGGCCTGTTCATCAGCCTGCTCAAGGACACAACCCTGGTGACGGTCATCGGCCTCACGGAGCTGCTCGGCATCGGCGGCGCGGTGCTGTCGCAGCCGGCATCGTTCGGCGCCACCATGGAGGTCTATGCCTTCATCGGCGCCGTCTTCTTCATCCTGTGCTACGCCCTGAGCCAGGCCAGCTATCGGCTGGAGCGCCGGCTCGGCGTCGGAACCCGCTGACGGAGTCATGTAATGCCTGTATCAACAGCCGATGCGGCGACCGCCCCCGCCGACCAGGACGACGGGATCATCATCGCGCGCGACGTCCACAAGTGGTTCGGCCAGCTCCACGTGCTGCGCGGGATCGACCTGACCGTCGCGCCGGGCGAGGTCGTGGTCATTTTCGGCGCCTCGGGATCAGGCAAGTCGACCTTCATCCGGACCATCAACCGTCTCGAGGAGCACCAGCGCGGCCAGATCATCGTGGACGGCATCGAGCTGACTGACGACATCCGCAACATCGCCGCCATCCGCAGCGAGATTGGCATGGTCTTCCAGTCCTTCAACCTCTTCCCGCACCTGACGGCGCTGCAGAACATCACGCTCGCGCCGCGCAAGGTGCGCAAATACGCGCTTTCGGAGGCCGAGGCGGCCGGCATGCAGCTTCTCGAGCGGGTCGGCATCCCGGAACAGGCGCACAAGTACCCCGCGCAGCTGTCGGGCGGGCAGCAGCAGCGCGTTGCGATCGCGCGGGCGCTGGCCATGCAGCCCAAGATCATGCTCTTCGACGAACCGACGTCGGCGCTCGACCCGGAGATGATCAGCGAGGTGCTGGACGTGATGCGCTCGCTAGCCGACGACCATGGCATGACCATGATCTGCGTGACCCACGAGATGGGCTTCGCGCGCGCCGTCGCCAACCGGATGGTCTTCTTCGATCACGGCCAGATCGTGGAGATCGGCCCGCCGCAGCAGATCTTCGAGGCTCCCCAGCACGAGCGCACCAAGCGCTTCCTCTCGCAGATCCTCCACTGACGCGAGTCGTCTCGGCTGCTCATCCGAACGGTCGATCGACGACTGAGTCACTCGCACGCACGCTGCGACCTCGAAGCCTCGGCGAGCCGCCATCCCACGAGACCGATGAACACGACGCCGATGGCGGCGAAGGAGCCGTGCAGCCGCACCATCGAGCCGATCTCCCCCGCCGGCGCACCGACGACCGACAGTCCGGCCATCGCGCCCACGAAGGCGGCGCACGCGATCGAGACGAAGAGCAGCCGCCGGGCGGCGGGTCGCACGCCGGGATCGGCGAGCACGCCGAACGTGCCGGCCACCAGCGCCAGCAGCCCGCCGAGCACCAGCGCGGCGCCCAGCCAGGCCAGCGTCGGATGGACGAGCGAGCCGACCGCCGCCGGGAGCGTCCCGGCCACGAGCAGCCAGCACGCCAGCGTCCCCAGCCGGGACGAACGGCGAGCCAGCGCGCCGGCCATGAGCAGCAGCCCGAACCCGACGAAGTGGAGGTGGACCGCGCCGAGCTGGACCGACAGCTCGGGCAGCCCGCCGAACGCGACGTCCTGGCGGTGGAGTACGAAGAGGAACGCGCCCCCGGCGAGCATGACCCGCGCGGCGACGGCGGCCAGCTCGGACGTCGAGCGCGCCCGCTGCGCGTCGAGCAGGGCGGCCACCCCGACGAGCAGCGCCGGCGCCAGGTAGATGGCCGCCACCGCGGCCGAGAGCTCGCCTCGAGGGACGGCCAGCGAGGCGATGGCGGCAACGGCGCCCAGCTGGAAGAGGACGCGGCCACCGCGGTGGAGCGCCCGTGCCGGCGCCCCGCGCCCGGCGGGGACCAGCAGCAGCCCGAGCGGCACCACGACGAGCTGGCCGAAGAGCAGGAGCACGGCGACGAGATCGAGCGCCGCCGTGTCGACGTTGGCCGCGACCGCCGCCACGAGCACCCAGGCAGCGAGGCCTCCGAGCGCCTGGAACCCGATGGCGCGGACGAGGGACCGCAGCGTGCTCATCGGCACGCAGCATGACATCCGCTACCGTAGAGCGATGAAGCGCGTCGAACGGTCCATCCGCATCCCGGCGCCACCGCCGGTGGTATTCGCCTACATCTCGGACCTCGACAACCTGGCCGAGTGGCAGGCCGGTGTCACCGGCGCCCGCCGGACGTCGGACGGCGAGATGGGCGTCGGCGCCACGGCGCTCGTCAGGCGCGAACTGATGGGGCAGCGCATCGAGGCGCCGCTCAGGGTGACCGAGTACGACCCGCCGTTGCGGATGGCCATCGGCAGCGAGGTGAGCGGCGTGAAGGCGCTCGGCACGCTCGACCTGGCCGGCGCGGACGACGGCAAGGCCACCGATCTCACCTTCGCGATGGAGATCCGCGGCTCGATGCTGACCGCCTTCATGGAGCCGATGATCGCCAACGCGGCCGGCGGCGACATCGGGGCCAGCCTGGAACGCCTCCGCGACCACTTCGCCTGATCGCGATCAACCGGCGTTGCGCGCTGCGTTGGCCGTGATGGCATCGTGGAGATACTGCGCGAGGCCCGGCGCGATCCGCTCGTAGGTCGCCGTGAAGCGCACATCGGCGACGTACATCTCGGCCAGGCCGACGTGCATCTCGTACGAGCAGGGGTAGAACGCGTCGTCGATCTGCCGCCGGTGCGCCTCCGCGCCGTCCATCGCCTCGGGGCTGTCCGCCGGCTTGCCGGCGTTCATGGCCCCCACGACCTGCTCGATGGCGGCCTGGCCCTGCGCCTTGATGCGCTCCCAGTCGGCCTTCGTGTGGCGCGCGGTGCGCTTCGCCGACTCGCGATACGCGTCGGTGTCGCCCCAGCGCTCCACCACCTCGGCGGCGTGGTCGTCCGGGTTGAAGTCGCCGAAGACCTCGAAGCGCTCCTCGGGCGTGAGGTTGATTCCCATGGTTCGTGCCTCCATCGCCTTCTCGACGGCGGTCGCCATCCGCTCCAGCCGCCCGATCCGGTCGAGCAACATGGCGTGCTGCCGGCGCAGGTGGGCGACGGCATCGGTGCCGCCATCGGTCATGACGTCGCTGATCTGGTCCAGTCCGAATCCGAGCTCGCGGTAGAACAGGATGCGCTGCAGCCGGTCCAGGTCGGCGTCGGCGTACCGGCGGTAGCCGGCGTCCGACCGGCCGCTGGCCTTCAACAGCCCGATCTGGTCGTAGTGGTGCAGCGTCCGCACGGTCACGCCGGCAAGCCGGGCGACCGCGCCCACCGTCAGCTCATGTGGTTCGTCCTTCGGCTCGACCATAGAGCCTAACGTAACGTGAGGGTCAAGCGTCCCGAGCAAGGTAACCCGTTGACGGCCGACCGGCCAGGCACATGATGTGATCGCGAGAATGCGAAATGGCGTCACGTGATGATCCCCGAGGCAACCTTCATGTTCGCCGTGGGGGGGCTGAGCCTCAGCCTCGCCGGGCTCGCCGGCCTCGTGGCTACGCTGCGTCGCGGGAACGCCGGCGAGTTCAGCGCCCTCGATCGCTTCCGGCTGCGCGAGATCGTCGAGTTCAGCTTCGCCAACGCGCTCTTCGCGCTCGCGCTGATCCCGATGTCGGCGACCCTGACCAGGCCCGACTCGGCCGTGCGCGTGCTGAGCGCCTTGATCCTCGTCTACCTGGTGGCTGTCGCGACCGTCCTCCTCCGGCGGCAGATCGCCCGGCAGCTGCCGTTCGGGATGTGGTGGGTGATCTTCATCGGCACGTTGAACGGTCTCCTCATCGTCGCCGCCGGGGCCGGTGTCCTCACCGGAGCGGTCCCCGCCTACCAGTGGCTCCTGCTCCTGCTCCTCGCCAGACCGATGGTGGCCTTCGTCGTCGTGCTCGCCTCGTTCGAGCAACCGCGAGATGACGCAGCGCCTTGACCCGGGAGCGGTCGAGCGCCGATCGCTGGACCGAAGTATCGGCGTTCGGTGGCAATGAGCCGGCGTCGCGCCGGCGGAGGCTGATATATCGGTCGAGAGTTGGCGTGCGAGCCGCTTCCGCGCGCGGCCACGCCGCGCCCGAACTGAAATATCGGCCTGGCTCAGCGCGAACTCGCCGTCACGCCAGATCGTCGCGAAATATCGGCCCAGCGCCGGCCTCGGATTGAGGGCCAAACACCCCCTGTGCTATCCTCGGCGCCGATGCGTTGACGCGGGATCAATACGCGCACGCCCTCGTGGGAAGCGAGCCGGGATGGGTGCAAGCCGGCGCACGAGGAGCGCGGAACTCACCTGCCGAGCAGCCGGGTGACGAGCCCGGCCGAGTGGCGACCGATACAGCGCCGACGAGTGGACCGACGGAATCCGTGGGGTTGTAGCTCAGCTGGGAGAGCACCTGCATGGCATGCAGGGGGTCGGGGGTTCGAGTCCCCCCAGCTCCACCATTTCAGCGGTCAAGCTCAGGTGGTACCGCGAAGATGTGAGCCCCTTCGTCCTGACGGCGGAGGGGTTCGTTGTTGTCCGGAGACGCAGACATGATCCAGACGCGAAGCGGCAAGGCGATCACGGCCAACGACGGCCGGCGCTGGACGCTGCGTCCGGGACGGCCGACCGACGGCCGCGCCCTGGCCCGCCTGTTCGCCGACGTCCGCGCGGAGGGCCGCTGGCTCATCACCACGCCGGGCGCGGTGAGCGAGCCGTCCGAGGCCTTCTGGATCGGCGAGCTGATCCGCGCAGAGGAGTCGATGGTGCTGGTGGCCGAGGCCGGCGGCGAGGTGATCGGCAACGTGCTGGTCAGCGTCGACCGGGGGCGGGCAACGGAGCACATCGGGGTGCTGAGCATCTGCATCGCGGCAGACTGGCGCGACGTCGGAGTCGGGACCGAGCTGATCGTGGGCGCCCAGCGCTGGGCGACGGCCAGGGGCATGCGCAAGCTGTCGCTCGGCGTCTTCCCCGACAACGATCGGGCGATCGCGGTCTACGAGCGCTGCGGTTTCGTGCGCGAGGGCACCCGACGAGAGCAGTACCGATCCGGAGACGCGTATCGCGACGAGGTGCTGATGGCCTGGTTCGCGCAGGAGGCAGCCGACCGATGACCACCGGGACTTCGCCGACGACCACCACCCGCCGCCGGCGCGGCGAGCGTTTCGACCCCGCCTCGTTCGAGGCGAAATGGCGCGAGCGCTGGGAGTCGGACGAGCTGCACGTCGCGCGCGACGACGACCCGCGACCGAAGCGCTACGTGCTGACCATGTACCCGTATCCGTCGGGCGACCTGCACATCGGCCACTGGTATGCGGCAACCGGGCCCGACATCGTGGCGCGGCTTCAGCGCATGCGCGGCCACAACGTCATGTTCCCGATGGGCTTCGACAGCTTCGGGCTGCCGGCGGAGAACGCGGCGATCGATCGCAACATCCACCCGCAGAAGTGGACCGACGCGAACATCGAGCGCATGCGCGCCCAGTTCCGGACGATGGGCGCGGGCTTCGACTGGTCGCGCGAGCTGGCCACCAGCGACCCGGCCTACTACCGCTGGACCCAGTGGATCTTCAGCGAGTTCTTCCGCGCCGGGCTGGCCTACCGCGCCAAGGCGCCGGTCGACTGGTGCCCGAAGGACCAGGTCGTGCTGGCCCGCGAGCAGGTCGTGGGCCCGGATCGGCGCTGCTGGCGCTGCAACACCCCGGTCGAGAAGCGCGACCTCGAGCAGTGGTGGTTCCGCATCACGAACTACTCCGACGAGCTGCTCGACTTCAGCGCGATCGACTACCCCGAGCCGATCCGGCTGATGCAGACGAACTGGATCGGCCGATCCGAGGGCGCGGAGATCGACTTCCCGGTCGAGGCCGATGACGTCGAGCCGATCCGCGTCTTCACCACGCGCCCCGACACGCTGTTCGGCGCCACGTTCATGGTCCTGGCGCCCGAGCACCCGCTCGTCTCGATCCTGACGACCGACGATCGCATGGCCGATGTCGATGCCTACGTCGCCACCGCGCGACGCGAGACCGAGATCGAGCGCATGAACACCGAGCGCGAGAAGACCGGGGTCTTCATCGGCGCCCATGCGGTGAACCCGATGACGAACGAGCGGATCCCGATCTGGATCGCCGATTACGTGCTGCCCGGCTACGGGACCGGCGCGATCATGGCCGTCCCCGCCCACGACGAGCGCGACTACGAGTTCGCGCAGAAGTTCGACCTGCCGATCCGCTACGTGGTAGCGCCCGCCTCCGGCGAGCTGCCCGACGGCGAGGCGTTCGTGGGCCACACCGCCGACGAGGTGCTGGTCGACTCCGGCGAGTTCACGGGCATGCCGGCCGCGGAGGCCATCGGCGCCATCACGAAGCAGCTCGAGTCGCTGGGGCTCGGCCACGCCGCGGTCACCTACCGCCAGCGCGACTGGCTCGTCAGCCGCCAGCGCTACTGGGGCGCGCCGATCCCGATCGTGTACTGCGACGAGCACGGCGCCGTGCTGGTGCCCGACGAGCAGCTGCCCGTCGTGCTGCCCGAGGATGTCGACTTCGCCCCGACCGGCGTGTCGCCGCTGCAATCCCACGCCGAGTGGCTGGCCACGACCTGCCCGGAGTGTGGCGGCCCGGCGCGGCGCGAGACCGACACGCTCGACACGTTCATCGACAGCTCGTGGTATTTCCTGCGCTACTGCTCGCCGCACGACGCCGAGCGCGCGTGGGACCCAGCGCAGGTGGCGGCGTGGATGCCGATCGAGCTGTACACCGGAGGCGCCGAGCATGGCGTCATGCACCTGCTCTACTTCCGCTTCTTCGTGAAGGCGCTGCGCGACCTGGGGTACCTCGCCTTCGACGAGCCGACGCTGAAGCTGCGCAACCAGGGCCAGATCCTGGGCACCGACCACTACCGCATGAGCAAGTCGCGCGGCAACGTGCAGGCACCCGACGAGCTGGTCGCCCGCTACGGGTCGGACACGGTGCGCGCCTTCCTGATGTTCATCGGTCCGTGGGACCAGGGCGGGCCGTGGAATCCCTCGGGGATCGAGGGCATCCACCGCTGGCTGGGCCGGGTGTGGGGCGCCGCGCTGCCGGGCGACCGGGCCGTTGCGCAGATCGGCGAGACCGAGGGCGCCGAGCTGGAGCGCGCGCTGCGGCGCGCGACGCACGCGACGATCGCGGCGGTCGAGGAGGACTACGAGGCCTTCCACTTCAACACCGCCATCGCCAAGCTGATGGAGCTGACGAACGCGATCATCCGCGCCCGCGAGGCCGGGTTGGCCGGGTCGCCGTCCTACGCCGATGCGGTCGACACGCTCCTCCTGCTGCTGGCGCCGCTGACTCCGCACGTGGCCGAGGAGCTATGGGAGCGGCGTGGTCACACGTACTCGGTCCACCAGCAGCCGTGGCCGGTGGCCGATCCGGCGCTGGCGGCGTCCGACACGCTCGAGCTGCCGGTGCAGGTCGACGGCAAGCTGCGCGATCGCCTGGTCGTGACGCCCGACACGCCGGCCGAGGAGATCGAGCGCATGGCGCTGGCCTCGGAGCACGTCCAACGGTACCTCGGTGGGCGTGCGCCGGCGCGGGTCGTCCAGATCCCCGGGCGGCTGGTCAACGTGGTGACCCCGCGCGACTGATCGCTCGCGGTAAGGCGCCAGTAACCCGCCGGTAAGCGCCGACGACGTAGCCTGCGCTCCTGCTTCCGTCGCCCGGCGTCGAGTGCCCGGACGCCGGGCCTCGGACGCAGGCTGCTCTCCACTGCCTCGCCTCCTGAGCGCGGAGGCGCGTGCGTGTCTCGATCGGATCGGATCGTCATCGCCGCCGGAGGCGGCGCAATCGTCCTGGCCGTCGCCGCCGCCTTGGTGCTGCTCGCCCCAGTCGAGGGAGAGTCGGCTGGGCCGCTGACCGCCGCCGGCGACGGGCTCTCGCTGGCGACGCCGGGAAGCGTGGCGCCCAGCCCAACGGCGCCGGTCGCGACCACGATCGTGGTCGACGTCCAGGGCGCCGTTGCCGCGCCCGGGGTCCGTGAGCTGCCCGCCGGATCCCGGGTGGCCGATGCGATCGAGGCCGCCGGCGGATACGGCATCGACGCCGACCTCGTGGCGGCCGCATCGGCCATCAACCTCGCGCAGCCGCTGTCGGATGGAGAGCAGATCAGAGTGCCGCGCATCGGCGACGCGCGGGCGGCGGCCGAGGCGAGCGCCGGTCCCGAGGAATCCGCGGCGACTGGTGGCGACGGTGGCGGCCTCGTGGACCTGAACACGGCGACGCCGGAGGAGCTCGAGGCGCTGCCGGGCATCGGTCCGGTGACGGTGCAGAAGATCGTGGCGGCGCGCCAGGAGCGGCCATTCGCATCGCTGGAAGATGCGGTCGAGCGCGGCGT
>CAYVCE010000005.1:0-34939 GCA_964449915.1 uncultured Steroidobacteraceae bacterium
GATCGGTCGGCAGGGCCCCGGTCACCTCGCGCTGCTCGCCCAGGTAGGCGACCAGGTTGCGCGCAGCCAGCTCGTCGAGCGCGTGCTCGCTGCGCAGCCGCGCCACGGCCGCCTCGGGCTTCATCGGCTCCATCTCGCGCAGGAAGCCGCCGATGGCCCGGCCCAGCTCGATCGGCCGGCCGACCGCGTCACCGTGCCAGAACGGCATCTTCCCCGGCTCGCCCGGTGCCGGCGTCACGATCACCCGGTCCGGCTTGATCTCCTCGATGCGCCAGGTCGAGGCGCCGAGCAGGAATGTCTCGCCGACGCGTGACTCGTAGACCATCTCCTCGTCGAGCTCGCCGACGCGCCGCCCACCGCGCCCGGCGTCGTCGCCGGGCAGGAACACGCCGTACAGGCCGCGGTCCGGGATCGTGCCGCCCGACGTGATGGCGACCACGCGGGCGTCGTTGCGCGAGGCGACGACATCGGTATGGCGGTCCCACACCAGGCGCGGCTTGAGGTCGGCGAACTCGTCGGAGGGGTAGCGGCCGGACAGCATGTCGAGCACGCCGGTGAGCTGTTCGCGGGACAGGTCCCGGAAGGGGTCGGCGCGCGTCACCAGCCGATGGAGCTCGTCGACCGTCCAGCGGTCGTGGGCGCAGATGGCGACCAGCTGCTGCGCCAGCACATCGAGCGGATTGCGCGGGATGCGCGTCTCCTCGATCTGTGCCGCCCTCATGCGTTGCACGACCACGGCCGCCTCGACGAGGTCGCCGCGGTACTTGGGGAAGATCTTGCCGACGCTCGGCTCTCCCACCTGGTGGCCCGCGCGACCGATGCGCTGCATCCCGGAGGCCACCGACGGCGGCGCCTCGATCTGGACGACGAGGTCGATGGCCCCCATGTCGATCCCGAGCTCCAGGCTGGACGTCGCCACCAGCGCGGGCAGCCGCCCCTGCTTCAGGTCGTCCTCGATCTGCAGCCGCTGCTCGCGAGCCACGCTGCCGTGATGGGCACGCACCAGCTCCTCGCCGGCGAGCTCATTGAGGCGCGCCGCCAGGCGCTCGGCCAGCCGCCGCGAGTTCACGAAGATCAAGGTGGACCGATGCGCCCGGATGAGCTCGAGCAGCCTCGGGTGGATCGACGGCCAGATGGAGTGGCGCGCCTCCGGTCCCGCGGCCGGGCCGCCCCGTGACTCGTCGACCTGCATCACCTCGCCCATGCGGGCCATGTCCTCGACCGGCACGATGACCTCGAGGTCGAGCTCCTTGCGCGCCCCGGCGTCCACGATCTCCACGTCACGGCCGACGCCGCCGAGGAAACCGCCGATGACCTCCAGCGGGCGCTGCGTGGCGGACAGCCCGATGCGCTGCGGGTCGGCGGCGGCGAGGTGGGCCAGGCGCTCGAGGCTGAGGGCCAGGTGCGAGCCGCGCTTCGTGGCGGCGATGGCATGCACCTCGTCGACGATCACGTGCTCGACGCCGCGCAGGATGTCGCGCGCCTGGCTGGTGAGGAGCAGGTAGAGCGACTCCGGCGTGGTGACCAGGATGTCGGGCGGCGTCTTCGCCAGCTGCCGCCGAGCGTCGGCCGGCGTGTCACCCGTGCGGCTGGCGACGGTGATCTCGGGCACCGGCTGCCCGAGACGCTCGGCGGTGCGACGAATCCCGGCCAGCGGCGACCGGAGATTTCTCTCGACGTCGTAGGTCAACGCCTTGAGCGGGCTGACGTACAGCACCCGTACCGAGGTCCGCTTCGCGGGTGCCGGCTCGGTCATCAGCCGGTCGAGGCACCACAGGAAGGCGGCCAGGGTCTTGCCGCTGCCGGTCGGCGCATGGATGAGCGTGTGACGGCCGCTGCTGATCGCCTGCCAGCCGAGCTCCTGCGCGCGCGTCGGCTCCGCGAAAGCCTCGCGGAACCAGGTGCGCGTCGGTTCGCTGAAGAGCGCCAGGGGGTCGCTGCGGGTGGCAGTCGTCACGGCATCGTGCAGTCTATCGGCCCTTCAGGATGAGCCCGATTCCTGACAGTGCGCGTCATGAAGGCAGCGCCCTCTCAGCGACCTCCGCCATCCCCGGCCGCGGCACGCAGCAGGGCAGCGGCGCCGGCGGTCGCCGTTCGCAGGGCGGCGAGGGCGACAAGATCCTCGGCCCGTACCGTGCGCGCGTATCCCGCGACCACCCCGGCCACGTCGTCGCCCTGCATGACCGGGACGCCCGCGGCCGACTTCAGCCCGACGCGCTGCGCCGTTGGAAGGCGTGGGAAGTTCATGTCGCTCGCGAGATCCTCGGCCCATGCCGGCCGGCCACTGGCCCAGATCCGTCCCGGCAGGCCGCCACCGTACGGGAGCCGGATCCGGCGGCTGACCTGGGCGAACGGCTCGAGCTTCGGATCCGACGACCAGGTCGCGGCGCAGCGCATCAAGCCCGGCCGCGTGTCGGGGACCCAGGCGTCGGTCACCGACCAGCCGAGATCGGCGCCGATGCGCGCGAGCAGCTCCTCGAGGGCCGCCACGGCATCGCGGGCCGGCCGGCCGATGGCAACCGGCGGATAGGCGCTCGCACCGGCGATGAGCCGAGACAGGGTCCCGACGAGCGCATCGATCCGAAACGGCTTCTCCATGCTCGCCACCCGCGGGAGGGCGGCGAGCTCGGCGGCACGGTCGCGCAGCTGCTGGATGTCGGCCGAGCAGACAAGGATCGGCAGCTGTGCAAGACGCGCATCCGCGCGCAGCCGATGAAGCAGTTCCATGCCGCCCTTGTCATTCACGCCGCGCAGGTCGAGCACGGCGACGTCGGCGTGGGCGGCGACGAGGCCCTCGACGGCCTCGGCGCCGATCGGCGAGCGGACGAACTGCATGCCCTCCTCCTCGAGGAGAGCCTCCATCATGGCCGCGAACTCGTCGTCGTCGTCCACGACCGCCACGCGCGACCTGCGTGTATCACCCATCCACCGGCTCCCTCCGGGCCTGGCCTCGGCCGTCAGCCTGCCCGCCTCCCGCGCGAGCTTTCCCAGTATCGGCGGCCGGTCAACGCTCGTGCGACGCGGTGACGCGCTCCGGACCGAATGCGGATCAGTGGCTCTCTTCAGTCGCCGCGCCGCCGTCACCGGCCTGGAAGAGTCCGAGCGCGCCCTTGCCGACGAAGTTGAACGCGTGGGTCACGATCGGGTAGAGGCCGTCCTCGTCGAAGCGCATCTCGATGATGGCGCCCTGCGCCGGCGACAGGTCGACCGCCTGGCTGCCCCAGCTTCCCGCGTTTCCCTCATCGAGGCGTACTCCCTCCTTGATGACGCTGTGGAAGATGGTCCCCACGACGTGGAAGCTCGAGTCGACGCTGGGCCCGGCGTTCAGGACGAAGACGCGGACCGTCTCGCCGACCGGCACCTCGATCGGATGGTCGGCGTACTGGGTTGCCACCCCGTTGAAGACCACGAAGTCGGGGGCGGGCGCGGCGGCCGACGCCTTCTCGATGTCGATCGTCTGGCTCTGCTGCCCGAGGTACCACTCGCTCTGGACCAGGGCGAACTCGTGGTCGACAGGCGGCAGCCCCTCCGCGGGCTCGACGATGATCATGCCGAACATGCCGTTGGCGATGTGCATGAGCGCGGGTGCGGTGCCGCAGTGGTACATGTACACGCCGGCGTACTTCGCCTCGTACTCGTAGATGAGCTCCTCGCCGGGGTTGATCGTCCGCATCTCGTCGTTCCAGGCGACCATGCTCGAGTGGAAGTCGATCGAGTGCGGCATGAGGTTGGTGTCGGGGTTCACGAGCGTGATGCGGACCACGTCGCCGACCTTGACGCGCAGGATCGGGCCGGGCACTTCGTCGCCGAAGGTCCAGACCAGCTGCTCGTAGCCCGCCGCCACGGTCATCTGACGCTCCGTCATGACCAGCTCGATCTCGTGGAGCTCACCCTCGGCCCTGGGCGGCGCAGTCGGGTCGCGGAGGATGTACTCCGGCGCGTCGGGGTTCGCTTCGACCGGTGCAGCACCCGGATCCGTCACGTGACCGGCTCCGTCGCTCTCGGTCGCGGCCGCGTCATCACCGGCCCCCGGCGCTCCGGCATTCGAGTCCATGCCGCCGACCAGCAGCGAGCCCACGATCACCAGGCTCACAAAGAGGGCCGTGCCGCCGCCAGCGAGGCCGCTGTACCAGAACGCGCGTTGCATGAGTCGCCTCCCGTATCCCGCACTAAATGTGTACCATGACGGTAAGGATTTAGGACGGCAGCGGGACGTGCCATATGTCCCGCCCGGGGCGGGCCACTCGGACCCCATGGAGGGACCTGCATGCGACTGGAGCTCACCCGACGCGGCGACTACGCGGTCCGCGCCATGCTGGTCCTTGCCCGTCCCGACGCGGGGCTGGTGACCGCCGCGTCCATCGCCGAGGCCACCGGCACACCGGGCGGATACGTGCCACGCGTGATGGGAGACCTCGTGCGCGCCGGGCTCGTCGCCAACCGGCGGGGGCGGACCGGCGGGTACCGGCTCGCGCGGCCGCCCAGCGAGGTCACCCTCCTCGACATCGTCGAGGCCATCGAGGGCGACGGGCGGCGGCGCACGTGCGTCCTGCGGGGCGGCATGTGCCGCCGCGACGGCATCTGCGACGTGCACGATGCGTTCGCCACCGCTCAGGAGGCCGTGTTCGGGGCGCTCCGGTCGGTCTCGCTCGCCGACATCGAGTCCCAGCGCCCGCGGGTCGCGGAGGGCCGGCACACCGTTGAGGCCGAACGGCCCGCGCGGTGATGACCGGTGGCACTGCGGCGCCGACCGTGTGGGCTCGATGCTGAGCGAGCACCCGCCACTTCGAGCCGACGATGAAGCTCCTTCTGGCTGCCTTCCTGGCGGCCCACGCGCTGATCCACGCCTCGTACCTCGCTCCGGCACCGCCCCGCACAGCGGGAGGCCCCGAGTGGCCGTTCGAGCTGACCCGCTCGTGGCTCTTCACCCCGCTCGGCCTCGAGCCGGGCGTGGCGCGGAGGCTCGGCATCGCGCTGGCGGGGGTGACGATCATCCTTCTCGGCGGCGCCGCGCTGGCGATCGCCGGCTGGATCGTGCCTGCCGGCCTGTGGCCCGGCCTCGCGCTCGGCGGCGCCGTCAGCTCGCTGCTGACCCTGGCGCTGTTCTTCCATCCCTGGCTGGTCGTTGGCATCGCCATCGACGCGGTCCTGGTGTGGGCGGTGCTCGGCGGCTGGGATCCGATCGGCGCGGGTTCGTGATGGCCCTCGCGACGCGTCCGCCGGCCGGCCAGACGCGGATGATCCCGGAGTGGGTCGTCTGCCGTGGGGCGCTGCGCGAGGTGCACGTCGACGGCGTCGACTGCCCACTGAGCGGCCGACGGGTGGCCGTCGAAGCGTGCGTCGACTGCCACTACCTCGCGGACCTCTCCGACGAGCGGGCCGCGCGGCGGTCGTGCTCGACCGAACGTTGACCGCGGGCGGATGATGGAAGGGGACCGCCCGGTTTGATACAGACACGAAGGAGTTCACGATGACCGTCTCGCCCGGACAGCCCGCGAGTGACTGGAATGCAGCCGCGCCGCCGAGAACCGGTCCCGCGGCAGGCTTCGTCTACGGCGGATTCTGGGTCCGCGTCCTGGCCTTCATCCTGGATGCCATCATCCTCGGCCTGATCACCTCGGCGCTGGCCCCTCTCCTCGGAATGGGCGCCACCGTCCAGGTCGATGGCGGCACCTGGCAGGTCAACTACGGCGCGAACGCGCTCAGCACCCTGTTCGGGGTCGCCTACTTCGTCGGCTTCTGGGGCTGGCGCGGCCAGACGCCGGGCATGATGGCCTTCAACATGCGCGTGGTTCGGGCCGACGACGGCGGCACAATCGACTGGGTGCGCGCGCTGCTCCGCTACATCGGACTGATCATCTCCTTCGCGGTGATCCTGATCGGCGTCATCTGGGCGGCCTTCGACAGCCGCAAGCAGGGGTGGCACGACAAGATCGCCAGCACGGTCGTCGTGCGGCCGGGGTGAGCCAGATGACCGATCAGGAACGCCCGCGCACGCAGGAGTTCACCATCAACGGCGACGAGTTGGTCGCGAAGGTGCGTCAGCTCATCGCCGAGGGGAACGTCCGCCGCGTCACGATCAAGAACGAGGAAGGCCGCACCATGCTCGAGGTCCCGCTCACGATCGGGGTCATCGGCGTCGCACTCCTGCCGGTCTTCGCCGCGATCGGGGCGCTGGCGGCGCTGGCGACGCGCTGCACGATCGTGGTCGAGCGCGACGAGACGCCCGGAGGGGCTGCCTAGGGAGCTACCGGGGCGGTCGCGCCGGCAGCGCCCACGACGCGACGAGCCCGAGGACCGCGCACAGGGCGATGACGGTCAGCACGGTCACCTGGCCGAGGGGCGCGATGCTGAGCTGCATGAGCACCAGCGCGAGGCCGATGCCGAGCAGCAGCCCGCCGCCGAGGCCGCGGAACGGATGTCGCCGAGTCACGAGACGCTCCCTTCGGTGGTCGTCCCACCCGCGTGCGGACGCGAGCTCCAGATGAGCGCTGCCCCTGCCACGGCGATGAGGACCGCGATCCAGAACGGGATCGTCGTCACCGCGTTGCCGGTCAGCTGGAACCAGCCGCTGCCGTCGCAGTGCGTGCCGCCCTCGCCGTCGATGGTGCCGGACACGTAGTACAGGCCGGTGATCCGGAACGGCGCGTTCTCGCCGACGCCGGCGCTGCCGGTGCCGACCGTGTCGTCACCCTCGTTCGGGTCACCGCCGCGGACCGGCGTGGGGACGAGGAAGACGAACGTCTGCCAGCCATGGTTGTTGAAGACCTGGTCCCCTGAGCCCCCCACCCACGAGACCGATCCATCCCAGTCGATCATGAAGGGATCCGCCTGGGTGCCTCCCCCCGCTGCCCCGGGCCCGCTGGCGAGATCGAGCGGTGCGCCCGAGGCATCGGTCGATGCGATCTCGAGCGTGCAGCCGCCGTTCAGCTCGAAGGCTGCGACCGGATGGGCGAGCACGAGGGTCAGGACGGTGCCGATGGAGAACGCGCGCAGAACAGCCGAACGCATGATTCGCCCTCCGCATTGCTCGCCGGACAGGCGAGCGATCCCGCGCAGCGTAGCACCACTGTCCAGCCGTTCGGCCGCCCCGGGCGTGCTCCGTTCGTCAGGGACCGGGAACGGGATAGGCGGTCCGCCACACGCGCCAGAGCGCGTCCGGGTCGGAGAGCGGGTCGCCATGGACGCAGAAGAAGTCGGCCGGGCCGCCCTCGCGGATGACGCCCGCATCGGGCTCGCCCATGAGCTCGCCGCCGCGCCAGGTGGCCGCCGACAGCGCCTGGACCGGCTCGAGCCCGGCGGCGACCAGGCTCGACACCTCCCATGCCAGCTGGTTGGCCCGCAGCGAGCCGCCGCCGAAGTCGCTGCCGGTGGCGATCGCCACGCCGGCGTCGCGTGCGGTGCGCACCGACGCCTCGCCCTGCTCGAGCCGTGCCGCCGATGCCGCCAACCCCGCCGCGCCGGCGAATCGCTCCATGCTCGTCGTCGCGCCGAAGCTGAGCCACGAGCGCATGACGGCGAGCGTGCTCACCAGCGTCGTGCCGCGCGCCGCCATCTCGGCCGCGACCGCGGCGTCCAGGTCGAAGCCGTGCTCGATCGAATCCACGCCACCGAGCACCGCCTCGCGCGCTCCGTTGAGGCGACCCGAGTGGGCCGCCACCCTGGCGCCGCGCGCGTGCACCGCCTCGACCACCACCGCAACCTCGGTCGCGGTCCAGGGCGAGACGTTGACGTCCGGACCGTCCATGTAGAGCTTGACGAGGTCGGCGCCGGTGTCCAGCTGGCCGATCGCCGCGGCCAGCAGCTCGTCGCCGGTCTGCACCTCGATCGACGAGCGCATCGGGTTGACGCCGCGCTTGAAGAGCCACGATCCCGCCGCACGCAGGTAGGGCCGGTCGGGACGGCCGGCCCATCGGTCACGCACGCCGAGGGCCAGCGCGCGGTCGCGCCCATCGGTCGGGTCGACGCCGATCGGCGAGCCGACGTCGCGCATCCAGCGCACACCGGCGGCCAGGGCGATCCGGCCGTTGTGCTCCGCTGCCGCGAGGAGTGCCTCGGGTGGGTCGTTGAAGCGCTCGATCCAGTTCGCGCCACCCGGCCCCGTCACGTGGCTGTGGCAGTCGACCATGCCCGGCACGAACGTCGCGCCCGCGCAGTCGACGATCGTGGCGCCGCCGGGGTCCTCCTCGCCGCCGGTCGGCCGGATCCAGGCGATCAGGCCGTCGACGACGAGGATGCTGACGTTGCGCTGGAGGCTCGGCGAACGCCCGTCGGCGAGCGCGCCGTCGCGGTACAGCACGCTGCCGATGACGGGCGCCGGCGATGGGGTCGGTGACGCCGAGGGCGTCGCGCTCGGCGAGGCGCTCGCCGACGGGGAGGTGCTGGTGCTCGGTCGCGCGCTGGGGCCGGGGCTCAGCGACGGGATCGGCGCGGCGCACGCCGCCAGCCCGGCCGCCGAGGCCGCGGCCCCGAGCTGGAGCAGGCGACGCCGGCTGATGGGTGCAGGATGCGAGTGCATCGGCACATTATCGGCCGATGCGTCCCAGGTGCGTGTCCTTGAAGTCGGTCGGCAGCTTCAGCCCGTAGCCCAGCGACCGGTCCATCCCGACGTGGGCGACCAGGATCGCGCCGGCCAGGGCGACCGGCGCGACGGCCGCGAACCAGCCGATGGCCAGCAGCCCGAGTCCGGTCGCCAGGTTGTGGGCCAGGTTGTAGGTGACGGCCCCCGGACGCGGGCCGCCCAGGTAGCCGATCATCGAGATATCCGGCGCCAGCAGCAGCGGCAGCAGCCACAGGGCGTTGCCGTTCAGCTGGAGATAGAGCGCCACGCCGGCCAGGAAGATGGCGACCGACTCGACCCGCAGGATGACGTCGACGGCGCGCACGGGCTCGCTCAGCCGATGCGCACGGAGCCGACGCCACCCGACACGCGGATCTCGGCGCGCCGCGGGGCGGCGTCGACGTCGGGAGACGCCCAGCCATCCGACGTGCGCGGGAAGCGTCGCTCGTCGACCGTGGTGGTGCCGAGGCCCATCTGCGACCGGATGCGTGCGGCCACCCCCTCGGGAATGTCGATCGCAACCTGGGCGGCGCCCGCGTCGATGCGGACGTCGCACTGCTCGACGTCCCGCGGCAGCACGATCCGGGTGTCGCTGGCGCCGGTCTTGACCACCAGTGAGGTGACCCTGAGGTCGGCCAGGTCAAGCTCGCTTCGCGACGCGCCGCCCTCGAGCCGCAGGCTGAGCGGCAGGTCCGGGGCCAGCCCGACGCGCCAGTGCTGGCGCTGTCCGAAGAACGGCCAGATCTGGGCGACGTCGGTCTCGAGCTCGACGCGGCCCGGGCCGCGATCGCGCCGCAGGACGCCGCCCTCGAACGTGCCGGAGACGAGCACGCCGGGCGTCCCGCGGCCAACCTCGAGGCGACCGGCGCCGAACTTGAGGACGACCTCGCCCGACGACGCGCCGTCCACCCCGACGGACAGCTGCTCTTCGACGGAGCGCGCCCGCGGCCAGACCGCACCGACCAGGATCACCCCGCCGATCACGATGAGGGCCAGCGGCCACCAGCGGGCCAGCAGGCCGAACGCGTCGATCTCGGCGATGCCGGCGAGGTCGACGTAGAACAGGATGCCGACGAGAACGATCATCGCCGGCCACAGGAGCGCCCACGCCAGGAGCCACGGCGAGAGGCGCCGCCCGGCCAGCCCGGCCACCGCGCCGGCGCCGGTGCCGATGCCGGCCAGGATCACGAACAGCGGCCAGGCACGCGACCACGGCAGGTCCATCGTCTGTTGCACGAGGAAGACGACCCCCAGCCCGATGAGCCAGATCCCGCCGACGATCGCTCCGCGCTGCATGCCTTCCTCCTACTCCCAGCGAAACATGAGAACCGCCAGGACGAAAGTGATGATGACCCATACGCCCATGCCCAGCAGCTGCGGCCCGAGCGAGAGCAGCCCGGCTCCCTCGTTCACGACCGCACGCAGCGCCTCGTTGACATAGGTCAGCGGCATGAACTGGGTGATCGAGGCGAGGAACTCGGGCATCGCGTCGCGGGGGAAGAAGACGCCGGACAGGAACATCATCGGCAGGCTCACCAGGTTGGCGACCGGTGCGGCCTGGTCCTCGTTCTTCGCCCAGCCGGCGATCGCGAAGCCGACGGCCAGGAAGATCGCGGAGCCGATGAGCACGATCACCAGCAGGGTCAGGTAGTCGCCGAACATCTGGAGCCCGAACCAGATGCCGACCCCGAACAGGATGGCCACCTGCACGACGCCGATGATGAGGCGCGACAGCACCTGGGCCGACAGGAAGTACGCCGGCGAGGTCGGGGTCGCGAACAGCCGCCGTAGCGCGCCGGTGCGCTTGAGCTGCACGAATCCGAAGGCGACGCCGAAGAGGCCGAGCTGCATGATCGTCATCCCCACGATCCCGGGTACCAGGAAGTCGATGTAGCCGAGGTCGCGCGACTCGACCGCCTGGAACTCGAGCGGCGCCGAAAAACCGCCGCCGCCATCGCTGCCACCCGGCGCCGCGAACATGGCCTGGCCGACGGCCTGCTGGAGCAGGCCCTGCCCGACCTGGGCCTGCGCCGGATCGGCGCTGCTGGCATAGGCCACGAGCCCCGACGTCGCGCCCTGCGCCGGCACCGACCATCCCTCCGGGATGACCAGCACGAAGTCGCGGTCCCCCTCCTCCAGCGCGAGGAGCTCGACCTCGCGCTCGCCGTCGACCAGGACGAGGTAGTCGTACTCGGCGAGCCGATCGAGCAGGGCAGCGCTCGCCTCGTTGTCCGCCTCATCGGCCACCCCGAGCCGGATCTCGGTGCTGCCCTCGAAGTTCAGCACGCCGAAGATGAGCATGATGATGAGCGGCAGGAAGAGGCTGAAGAAGACGGCCGCGCGATTGCGGACGAACATCTTGGCGCTGGCCACGAACAGCGCCCACAGGACACCGAAGCGCATCGGTCAGTCCTCCTCGCGCAGGTCGTGGCCGGTCATGTCGATGAACACGTCCTCCAGGTTGGCGAGGCGCTCGACCCGCTCCTTGCGGAAGCCGCGGCTGATGAGCGCGTCGACGAGCGCCCCTGGCGTGTCGAGGGCGATGATGCGGCCGCCGTCCATGATCGCCACTCGATCGCAGAGCTCCTCCGCCTCCTCCATGTAGTGCGTGGTCAGGACCACGGTGCGGCCCTCCTCGCGGATGCGGCGCACGAGGCCCCACATGTGGCGCCGGGCCTGCGGGTCGAGACCGGTCGTCGGCTCGTCGAGGAACAGCACCCTCGGGTCGTTCACGAGCGCCGAGGCGATGCTGAAGCGCTGCTTCTGGCCGCCTGACAGCGTCCGCACCTGGCTCTTCGCCTTGTCGGTCAGCTCGATCATGGCGAGCAGCGTCATCGGCTCCACGTCGCGCCCATAGAGCCGGCCGAACAGGTCGAGCAGCTCCACCAGGGTCAGCTCGTCGAAGAAGGCCGAGGCCTGGAGCTGGATCCCGATGCGGCGCTTCACCTCCCTGGGATCGCGCCGGACGTCGATGCCGTCGATCGTGGCGCTTCCCTCGTCGATGGGTCGCATGCCCTCGATCATCTCGAGCGTCGTCGTCTTGCCCGCCCCGTTGGGGCCCAGGATGCCGAAGACCTCGCCCTCGGCCACGTCGAAGCTCACGCCGTCGACCGCCGTGAGCTGGCCGTACCGCTTGCGCAGGTCGCGGACCGCGATGATCGGGGCGCCGGTGGCGGCACCGCGCGCGGGAACAGGGCTCGGGGCCGTCATTGCGGCCCATCCTACCGGCTGTGGCCGCCATCGACGCGGGCGGCGGCGGCCACCGGGCCATCACCGTCCCTGGCCATTCCGCGGGTGCGTCGATTGGCGAGGAATTCGCCGATGACGCCGTCACGGAGTGCATCGGCCAGGCGCACGCGCCTTGCATGGCCGGCCCAATCCAGTGGTGAGTCGAACAGCCAGGAGGTGGCCGATACACGCCGCGGTGGAATCCGGGCCCGGCCGGGAACGCCGTTGACCGGCGGATGGGTAGGGAAATTCGCCGAGGCGCCCGCTAGCCTGTGGGCATGAACGTTCGACGCGGCCGCGGCCGCCCGGCCCATCCGGACGTCCTCACCCCGGCCGAGTGGCGGGTGCTGGACCTCGTTCGCCACGGGCTCGGCCGCGCCGAGATCGCGCGGCGCCGCGCCACGACCGTCGACGCCGTGAAGTACCACCTGGCCAACATCAGCGGCAAGCTCGGCGTGAACACGCGCCAGCTGCGTCACTGGCCGGGCATCCCGACCACCACCCACCTCGCGCGCAGCAGGAGGACCGATCCCGGCATGTCAGCTTCCACCACCACCGACCTCGGAACCATCGGCCAGGTCTCGCTCTCGATCCGCGACGTCGCGCGGGCCGGGCGCTTCTACGGCGAGGCCCTCGGCCTGCCCCACGTGTTCACCTTCGGCGACCTCGCATTCTTCGACGCCGACGGCATCCGCCTCTATCTGCACCGCAAGGACGAGGCGGACTGGCGTCCCGGCTCGATCGTCTATTTCCTGGTCGACGACATCCACGCCACCCAGCAGCGCCTGGCGCAGGCGGGCGTCCACTTCACCGGCGCGCCGCACCTCATCTACACCGATGACGCGACCGGCACCGAGGAGTGGATGACCTTCTTCGACGACGGGGAGGGCAACACGCTGGCCCTCATGTCCCGCGTGTCACCTGCATAGCTCGCAGGGATCAGCCGCGTGAGTCGAGCAGCGACTGGTACAGGTCGACGGTCGTTTGCGCGATGGAGGCCCAGCTGAAGCGCTCGACGGCCCGACGGCGCGCGGCGCGGCCCATCACCCCGCGGGTGGCGGCATCGGCCATGAGCGCGTTGATGGCGCCCGCCAGGTTGAGCTCGAATCGGTCGGGGTCGACGGGCGACATCGGATCATCGGCGCGAAGCTCGACCGGGACGAGGAGCCCGGTCTCGCCGTCGACCACCACCTCCGGGATGCCACCCACCGCGGAGGCGACGACCGGCGTCTCGCAGGCGGCCGCCTCGAGGTTGATGATCCCGAACGGCTCATAGACCGATGGACAGCAGAAGACCGCCGCGTGCGAGTAGAGCTGGCGCGCCTCCTCGCGGCTGACCATCTCGCCGATCCAGACCACATTTGGGCGTTCCGCCCGGGCCGCCGCGACCCCGGCCTGCATCTCCGCGGCGATCTCGGGCGTGTCCGGCTGCCCGGCGCACAGCACGACCCCGATGCCGGGATCCAGGTGGCGGATGGCTCGAACGAGGTGGACGATCCCCTTCTGGCGCGTGATGCGGCCGACGAACAGGACGTAGGGCACATTCGGATCGACGCCGTGGTGGACGAGCGCGTCGGTGCCCGGATCGGGATGGTAGAAGTCGGCGTCGATCCCGTTGTGGATGACGTGGACCCGCTCGGGCGCGACGCGGAAGACGCGGAGCACGTCCTCCCGGGTCTCGCGGCTGACGGCGATCACGGCGTCTGCCGACTCGATCGCGGTGCGTTCGACCCAGCTGCTGACGTCGTAGCCGCCCCCGAGCTGCTCCCGCTTCCACGGGCGCAGCGGCTCCAACGAGTGGACGGTCAGGACCAGCGGGATCCCGTACGCGTGGTGCGCGAGCAGGCCGGCCAGGTGCGTGTACCAGGTGTGCACGTGCACCACGTCGGCCCGAACCGGGTCGACGACCATCCCGACGTCGCGCGACAGCGCGGAGAGCATCGGCGTCAGGCGCTCGTCGGCGTGTGACAGGTCGTGGGCTGCCCCGTAGCCACGCACGCGCCAGCCGTCGGCCTCCTCGGAGCGACTGCCGAAGCTCCGGATGTCGAGCCCGATGAGGGAACGCAGGTGGCGCGTCAGCTCGTCGACGTGGACGCCGGCGCCGCCGTAGATCTCCGGCGGGAACTCGTTGGTCAGGATGAGCGCGCGCATGCGCCCAGCCTAGCCTGCCGCCTCCTGATACGCGCGACCGTTGCCGCCCCCGCGAGCGGCCGCAGCGAGGAACTCCTCGATCTCGCCGAGGTCGAACGGCTTGCAGAGGACCGGGGCCCAGCTCGTGATCTCCGCCCGGCGACGCGGCGCCGCGGCCGTGCAGACGACGAGCGGCACGTCGTCCAGGCGGGGATCGCGGCGCAGGTCGCGCACCAGGTCACCACCGCGCCCGTCGGGGAGATCGTCGTCGACGATGAGAAGGGTCGGCGTCCGCTTGGCGAGCGCTGCCCGCAGCGGGGCGAGCCGGGTGAATCCGACGGTCCGCCAGCCAGACTCCCGTGCCACCTCACGCAGGAGCTCGAGCGTCGGGATGTCGTCGTCCACCACGAAGAGGACAGGTGGGCTCGTCCGATCCTGCATCTCCCCCGAGGTCGACATCCGACCGTTCCCGTTGATGGCATCGTCCATATAGCGTTGGGTGCCTCCTGCTGCACGTGCCGTGCCGGGGCCTCCCTCAAATGGCCAACGCATACTCCCCTGTAGTATCCTGAGGCCGTCATGACACGCGAGCCGTCCGAACTGACGCTGCCGGTGATCGGGATGACCTGCGCGAGCTGCGTCAACCGCATCGAGCGCTTCCTGACGCGCGCGGATGGGGTGGCGAACGCCAACGTCAACCTCGCCACCGAGCGCGCCACGGTGCGCTTCGACCCGGAACTCATCGACCGGTCCGGCATCGTGGCGGCCATCCACGCGGCCGGCTACGACGTTGCGCACGAGGCGGTCATGTCGCAGACCGTCGACGAGGCGGAGGCGGACGTCGATGCTGGGCGTGCCGAGGAGCGCCGCGACCTGCTGACGGGTGCCCTCGCCTCGCTGGCCGTCGGCCTGGCGATGATGGCGGTCATGTTCTGGCCGGGCGGGACACCGTGGCCGATGATGGACGTCAACCGTTGGTTCCTGGTGCCGGCAACGATCGTCCAGTTCGTGTTCGGGCGTCGCTTCCTGCTCGCCGCCGTGCGTGGCGCGCGCCACGGCGATGCGAACATGAACACGCTGGTCGCGATCGGCACCATGGCCGCCTACGGGTACTCGGTGTTCGTGACGCTGCTGCCGGACGCCGTCATGGCGGCCGGGCTCGCGCACGAGACCTACTTCGACTCCGCCGCGGTCATCATCGGCCTCATCCTGTTCGGCCGATGGCTCGAGGCACGCGCCAAGGGCCAGGCGGCCGGCGCGGTCAAGGCGCTGCTCCGGCTCCGCCCCGACACGGCGCGCGTCCTGCGGCCGGGAGGCGAGCGCGAGGTTCCGGTGAGCGAGGTCGTCGTCGGCGACCTGGTGCGGGTGCGGCCCGGTGACCGGGTGCCGGTCGACGGCACTCTGATCGACGGCGCGTCGGCGGTCGACGAGTCGATGCTGACCGGCGAGTCACTCCCGGTCGAGAAGAACGTCGGCGACCACGCCATCGGCGCCACGATCAACGCCAGCGGCTCGTTCGTCATGCGCGCGGAGCGCGTCGGCCGCGACACCGCCCTCGCCCAGATCGTGGCCATGGTCGAGCGAGCGCAGGGGTCGAAGGCGCCCATCCAGCGCGTTGCCGATCGGGTCACCGGCTGGTTCGTGCCGGCGGTGCTGGCAATCGCGGCAGCCACGTTCGCCGGGTGGCTGCTCCTCGGCCCCGAGCCGAAGGTCACGTACGCGCTCACGTCCGCGATCGCCGTGCTCATCATCGCCTGCCCGTGCGCCATGGGCCTCGCAACGCCGACGGCGATCATGGTCGGCACCGGCAAGGGCGCCGAGCAGGGGATCCTCATCCGCGACGGCGCGGCCCTCGAGGACGCGCAGCGCATCACGACCGTCGTGCTCGACAAGACCGGCACCATCACCCGCGGTGAGCCGTCCGTCACGCTGGTGCGGCCGATCGACGGCACCGACGAGCGGACCCTCCTGCGCCTCGCCGCCGCCGCCGAGCGCGGGAGCGAGCATCCGCTGGCCGAGGCGATCGTGCGCCACGCCGACGAGGCCGGGATCGAGGCCGTCGAGGCCACCGCTTTCGAGGCCATCGCCGGACGCGGGGTACGAGCGACCGTGGATGGCGCACAGATTCTCGTCGGCACCGAGGCCTTCCTGGCCGATGTGGGCGTCGACGTCTCCGACGTCGCCTCCGACGGCACCGGCACCGCCTCGCCGGCCTACGTCGCCCGCGACGGCCGGGCGATCGGCGTCATCGGCCTGGCCGACACGGTGAAGCCAACCTCGGCGGACGCCGTTCGGCGCATGCAGCGAGCGGGGCTCGAGGTGTGGATGATCACCGGTGACCGTCTCGCCACCGCGGAGGCGGTCGCCGCCGAGGTCGGCATCGGTCCCGACCGGGTCCTGGCCGAGGTGCTTCCGGCCGAGAAGGCCTCCCGGGTCGAGCAGCTCCAGGCAGCCGGCGCCCGGGTGGCCATGGTCGGCGACGGCATCAACGACGCGCCGGCGCTGGCACAGGCCGACCTCGGCATCGCCATCGGCACCGGGGCCGACGTCGCGCTCGAGGCGTCCGACATCACCCTGATCGGCGACGACCTGGCCGGCGTGCCCGCGGCGGTGCGACTCTCGCGCGCCACGATGCGCACCATCCGCCAGAACCTGGCGTGGGCGTTCGGCTACAACGTGCTCCTCATCCCGGTGGCCGCCGGCGTCCTCTTCCCGCTGGCAGGCCTCCTGCTCTCCCCTGCCCTGGCGGCAGGCGCGATGGCGCTCTCGAGCGTGAGCGTGGTCGCCAACTCGCTGCGGCTGCGGACCTTCCGCGCCGCCTGACATTCCCCGTAGTGGAGATGACCGGACCGATGACAATGACGACGACGGCCACCGACCCCGTGTGCGGCATGGAGGTCAACCGCGAGATCGCCGCCGCCCAGGCGCTGACCAGCGAGCACGACGGCGAGACGTACTACTTCTGCGGCACCGGCTGCAAGCTCGACTTCGACGAGGACCCCGCCCGGTTCTTCGACCCCGCGTACCGGCCGCACATGTAGCCGGTCCGTGTTCGGTTCGGTGCTCGGTTCGGTGCTCGGTTCGGTGCTCGGTTCGGCGCTCGGTTCGGTGCTCCCGGTGGCCGATACATCGGACAGGCTCGACCGCACTCGATGCTCCTGCTGCGTATAGCCGATCGATCGAACGCCTGCGTGCATGGCGAGCGCCCGGCGGCGCGCGTCACGCTCATCGGTGTGCGATGGACCGGACAAACTGCGCCCGGCGACATCGCCCGGCGCGTTCCGGCCGATCTACCGGTAAGCGGCCGGTAAGGGCCGCCATGGCAGGCTGATGACGTGGCTCACTCCAGTCGCGACTCGGATGTCATGGCTCGTGCCGTTGCAGGCAGCATCGGGAAGGAGGTCATGCTCGCTCGGACGAACCTTGCGATCACGCGACGCCGCGCGGCGAGGCTCGCCGGGGTGTCGCCATCGACGCAGGTGCGCGTCGAGCTCGGGGATCCATCGGTCACGATCGCGAAGGCATGCCAGGTGGCCGCCGCCGTGGGGCTCAAGGCATGGGCCAAGGCGTTCCCGGTCCGGACTCCGTCGCTGCGTGACACCGGCCAGCTCAGAGTCGCCGACATGCTGCGACGGTCCGCACACGGTTCGTTTCGCGTTGCGATCGAGCTGCCGATCGCGACCGGCCGCTCTGCCGACGCGGTCCTTTTCGGCCCCGACGAGATCGTGCACGTGGAGATCGAACGGATCGTGGCCGACCTGCAGGCGCAATATCGCTCAGCGGCCGCCAAGCGCGAGGAGCTGGCATCGGCGCATCAGCGACCGGTGCGCCTGGTCCTCGTCATCGAGGACACACGGCGCAACCGGGAATCGATTCGTCCACACATCGCCCTCGCACGCACGATGCTGCCGGCGGGATCCCGCGAGGTCATGGGAGCGTTGCGCAGCGGCCGCGCGCTGGGACGAGATGGACTCCTGTGGATTCGTCCACGCAACGACCGACGCATCGATCGTTCGTGACTCGAGGGGTGGTCCTGGCTGCGTTTGGACGATCGAGCGAACGCCAGTCCGCATGGCGAGCGCCCGGCGGCGCGGTTCACGCTCATCGGTGTCCGCTGCACCGGACAATCGCCGCCCGGCGACGCCGTCCGGCGCAAACTGGCCGATCTAGCAGTCGACGCGGTAGCGGTCGACGCGGTGCCGGTCGGCGCGGTGCCGGTCGGCGCGGTCCGGCGGGGCGATCCGGCGGGCCGGTCCAGCAGGCCGATCCGGCCGCTAGACTGAGCGGCGCATGCCCCTCATCAGCACCCGGGCGCTGACGAAGCGTTATCCCGGCGGCATCACCGCGCTCGACGGGCTGAGCGTGGATATCGAGCCGGGCGTCATCGGCCTTGTCGGGGCAAACGGCGCCGGCAAGAGCACGCTGTTGAAGATCCTGCTCGGCCTGCTGCCGGCCACCGAGGGCTCAGCGCGGGTGCTCGACCTGGACACGGCCAGCGACGGCGCCCGGATCCGGGAGCTGGTCGGCTACATGCCGGAACACGACTCCCTGCCGCCGGACGTCTCCGCGACCGAGTTCGTCAGCCACATGGCGCGAGTCTCCGGCCTGCCGGCCGGTGCCGCCCGCGAGCGGACCGCGGACGTGCTGCGCCACGTCGGCCTGTACGAGGAGCGCTACCGGCCGATCGGCGGCTACTCGACCGGCATGAAGCAGCGCGTCAAGCTGGCGCAGTCACTCGTCCACGACCCGCGGGTGCTGTTCCTCGACGAGCCGACGAACGGGCTCGACCCGGCCGGGCGCGACGAGATGCTGGCGCTCATCGAGCGCATCGGACGCGAGTTCGGGATCGCGGTGATCGTCGCCAGCCACCTGCTCGGCGAGATCGAGCGCGTCGCCGGCTGGCTGGTGGCCATCGACGCCGGGCGACTGCTGCGAACGGCCTCGCTGTCCAGCTTCATCGAGCGCACCGGCCAGCTCCTGATCGAGACCGATGAGGACGCCGCCGGCCTCGCGGCACGCCTCGTGGCGCGCGGGATCGATGCGCGCGCCGACGGCCGAACCGTGCTCGCCGACCTGGCGACCGGCGGGGACGGCGAGTTCACCGTCTACGACGCGGTCCGCGACGAGGCGGTGGCGCTCAGGCTGGCGCTCGTCCGCATCGAGCCGCGCCGCCACCAGCTCGAGGACCTGTTCCGCCCGGGAGGTGCCGATGACCGCCTCGGCTGATCCCGGAACCGGGACGATCTACGACATCGGCTACCGCCACTACGACGGCCAGCGCCTCGGCCGGCGGGGCGCCGTGACGGCCATCGCCAACGCCGGGCTGCGTGCCGTCTTCGGGCTCGGCCGCTCGGGTCGCTCGAAGATCCTGCCGTGGGGCACCGTCGTCCTCGGCCTCGCTCCGGCAGTGGTCGCCGTGGCCATCCGGGTCCTGGCCGGCGACATCCTGGAGCTGTACAGCTACGACAACTATCTGTGGGGCATCGGTGCGCTGTTCTTCATCTTCGTGGCCGCCCAGGCGCCGGAGCTCGTCGTGAACGACATGCGGCACCGCGTCCTGCCGCTCTACTTCAGCCGGCCGATCAGCCGATTCGACTACGTCGTCGCCAAGCTCGCGGCCCTGGCGGTCGGCCTGCTGGCGCTGACCCTGCTTCCGGTGCTCGTCCTGTTCGCCGGCCGGGTCCTGGCGGCGGAAGACGTGATCGGCGCCCTGGGCGACGAGGTCGGCGCGCTGCCCGGCATCGTCGGCACCGGGGTCATCCACGCCGTCGCCCTCGCGAGCCTCGGCCTGGCGATCTCGTCGCTCGCCGGGCGCCGGGCGTACGCCGCCGGCGCGGTCCTGGGCGTCTTCCTGGTCGGCGGCGTGGTGAGCGCCATCTTCGCCGAGGCCGGCGGGGCCCTCGCCGACTTCTCGCCGTTCCTCAACCCGCTCGCCATCCTGGATGGCACGCGCGAGTGGCTGTTCGGCGGCACCGTTGCCGAGTCGCCGGTCGCGCAGTCCGACGTCCCGCTGTGGGCGTACGGGGCGGCCACGGTCGTGATGGTGCTCGTCTCATGGGCGATCCTCGCCGTCCGTTACCGGCGGGTGCCGACGTGAGCGCGATCACGCTCGACGCTGTCTCGCGCTGGTACGGCAACGTGGTCGCCGTCAACGACGTGAGCTTCGAGGTCGGACCCGGGATCACCGGGCTGCTCGGACCGAACGGGGCGGGCAAGACGACGCTGCTGCACATGATGGCCGGCTTCCTGGCGCCCTCGGCCGGCAGGGTCGAGCTCGACGGGACGCCGACGTGGCGCCATCCGGGCATCTACCGGGCCATCGGCTTCGTCCCCGAGCGCGAGGCCGTCTACGGTTTCCTGACCGGCCGCCAGTTCGTGGCCGCCTCGGCCGCCCTGCAGGGCGTGCCGGACCGGGCCGCCGCGACCGAGCGCGCGATCGACCTCGTCGAGCTCCAGCCGGCGGCGGATCGAGCCATCGGAGGCTACTCGAAGGGGATGCGACAGCGGGCCAAGGTGGCGGCCGCGCTGGTGCACGACCCCCCGGTGCTCATCCTGGACGAGCCCTTCAACGGCATGGACCCGCGCCAGCGGCTGCACATGATGGACCTGCTGCGCAGCCACGCAGCCGAGGGACGCACGATCCTGTTCAGCAGCCACATCCTCGAGGAGGTCGAGCGCCTGTCGGACCGGGTGCTGGTCGTGGTCGCCGGGCGGCTCGCGGCCAGCGGCGACTTCCGCCGCATCCGCCGCCTCATGATCGACCGCCCGCACAGCTTCACGCTGCGATCGAGCGACGATCGGCGGCTGGCGCGCGAGCTGCTGCTGGAGGCCGAGATCGACGCCGTCGAGCTGCGCGACGGCATGCTCACCGTGCGCACCGGCGATTACGGCGCTTTGACGCGGGCCATCGCCCCGGCGGCGCATCGGGCGGGGGTCTCGATCCTCGAGCTGCGGCCCGCCGACGAGTCGCTCGAATCGGTCTTCAGCTACCTGGTGCGCCGATGACGGCCGCCCTGCTTACCATCACGCTGCGTGCCCTCCTCAGCCGGCGCCGGACGCTGCTGCTCGCGCTCATCGGCGCGCTGCTGGTGCTGGCCACCGTGCTGTACCGACTGAGCGGGCCGAGCGAGTCAGAGTCGCTCGACGTGATGCGGGGCCTGCTCGGCGACTTCGGGCTCGGGGTGCTCCTGCCGCTCGTCGCCGTCATCGTCGCCACCGCCGCGGTCGGATCCGAGCTGGACGATGGCACGATCGTCTACCTGCTCTCCAAGCCGATCCCGCGCTGGCGGATCGTGCTGGTCAAGCTCGTCGTGGCGTGGCTGCTCGTCGTCCTGCTCGTCGCGCCGGCGATCGCGCTGGCAGGGCTCATCGGCCATCCGGATCCGAGCCTGGCGATCGGATATGGCGCGGCGGCGACGTTCGGTGCGCTCGAGTACACCTCCGTCTTCCTGGCCCTCTCGCTGGTCACCTCGCGCGCGCTCATCGTCGGCCTCGCCTACGTCGTCGTCTGGGAGGGCGTGGTCGCCGGCCTCTTCGCCGGGACGCGGGTCCTGAGCATCCGCCAGCACGCGCTCGCCGTGGCCAATGCGCTCGGCGGCGATGCGGCCCCCGACGCCGACCTCGTGATCGGCGTCGCCGTGGCGGTCGGCCTCGGCGTCGTCGTGCTGGCCACCGCGCTGGCCATCCGGCGCCTCGAGCGGGTTGAGCTGCGCGGCGAGACCGCGTAGCCGCTACCCTCGCCGGCGATGGACCTGCCTCGACCCTGGGGTCATACCTGGAAGGGCCGGCTCGACGACCTGGTCGTCGACTCCGAGGCGCTGACGGGCAACCCGCTCGGCGACCCGCACCGCCGCCCGCTGCTCGTCTACACCCCGCCGGGCTACGACGACGAGCCCGATCGGCGCTATCCATCGGTCTACCTCCTCCAGGGCCTGACCGGGCAGGTCGACATGTGGCACGCTCGGAAGCCCTTCGCGAGCACGACGCCCGAGGCGGTCGACGACTGGTTCGCGGCCGACGGCGCCGCGCCGGCGGTCGTGGTCTACGTCGACGCATGGACCTCGCTGGGCGGCGCCCAGTTTCTCGACTCCGCGGGCACTGGTCGCTATCACACCTACCTGTGCGACGAGGTCGTTCCACTCGTCGACGCCCGCTACCGGACGCAGGCGGCAGCGGCGCATCGCGGCGTTGCCGGCAAGAGCAGCGGCGGCTACGGCGCCATGGTCACCCCCATGCTCCGCCCGGACCTGTTCGGCGGCCTCGTCACCCATGCCGGCGACGCCCTCTTCGAGGCCTGCTACCTCCCCGAGTTCCGCGAGGCGGCGCGCGGGTTGCGCGACGCCTATGACGGCTCGTACGACGCCTTCTGGGCGGACTTCCGGTCGCGCCCGGGCCGATCGAAGCGGACCGACGGCGTGCTGCTCAACGCATGGTGCATGGCCGCCTGCTACTCGGCCGATGCCGACGGCACGGTGCGCCTGCCGTTCGACGCGACGACGAGCCGTCTCATCCCCGAGGTGTGGGATCGATGGCTCGCCTGGGACCCGGTGCGCATGGTCGCCACGCATGCCGATGCCCTGCGCGGGCTGCGCGCCATCTGGATCGATGCCGGGCGCAGCGACGACTTCTACCTCGACCTCGGGGCCGAGGCGTTCCGCGGCGAGCTGGCCGCCATCGGCATCGGCGGCAACGTGGTGCGGTTCGAGCTGTTCGAAGGGACGCACGCCGCGATCGACTGGCGCTACCCGGAGGCGATCGGCTGGCTCGCGGAGCGGCTCGCCGGCAGCTAGGCCGCAACCACCCGGTCGCGGCCGGCGCGCTTGGCCATGAAGAGCGCGACGTCGGCCGTGCGCAGCAGGGAATCGCGCGTCGCGTGCGCGCGATCGAGCTCGGCGCAGCCGGCCGAGACGGTGACCCGCAGCTCGCCGCCGTCCTCGGCCCGGATCGTCTTCGCGGCGAGCCGTTCACGCACCTGGTCGGCGGCGGCGACGGCATCCTCGCGGTTCGCGCCGTCGAGCACCACGATGAACTCCTCGCCGCCGAGACGGGCGACGAGGTCGCTGGCCCTGAACCGCGACAGGAGCACCTCGGCGAAGGCTCGCAGCACCTCGTCGCCGACCTGGTGCCCGTGCTCCTTGTTGAAGATCCCAAAGTGATCCAGGTCGAAGACGACGGCGCTCAGCGGCCGCCAGCCGATGAGGCGGTCGCGGCGGTGGGCGGCAAGCACGCGGTCGAGCGCGGCGTCGAAGTGGCGACGGTTGTAGAGGCCGGTCAGCGGGTCGCGGACGGCGGATTCCGCCACCTCGGCGTGGAGGAAGGCGTTGGCGACGGCCAGGGCGGCGCTGCTTGCCAGCAGCTGGAGGCCCTCGAGCTCGAGCGCGCTGAACGGCGTGGCGGCTGTTGCCCGGGCGATCGTGAGCGCCCCGACCACGACGCCGTCGCGGACCAGCGGCAGGCCGACGCCGAGCGTGATGGCCGGGATGCCGAGGTGCTGCACCGAGGCCGGCAGCTTCTCCGGGCCGTAGGCCTCGTCGATCACGGTGGCGCGGTCCCGGATGGCGCGGCCCGCCAGGCCCTCGCCGACGGCGATCTCCCTGCCGATGACCGTGCCGGGGGCGCCGCGCACCGCTCGCACCAGGTAGCGCCCGCTGGCCCGATCGAGCAGCGTGACGGCCAGCGTATCGGCGGCCACCACTCGGCTCGTGGCCTCGATGATGTGCTCTGCCAGCGGCTCGACGGCCAGGGAGCTCGAGACGTCACGACCGAAGGCCTCGATGTCGCGGAAGAGGTCGGCCCGCGCGGAGAGCGCCTGGCGATCCTGCCCGAGCGCCACCGCGATGGCGATCCGGGTGGCGATGATGTCGACCAGCGTTCGATCGGTCTCGTCGAGCGTCTGCGCTCCGCTGGTCTCGACGTTCAGGATGCCGAAGAAGCGTCCGTCGACGACGAGCGGGGCACTGATCAGGCTCGTCGCCGCCATCGTTCCCGGAACGTAGTCCGGCTCGGCCGCCACGTCGGGCACGTAGGCCAGCTGACGGGTGCGCATGACGCGCCCCGCGATCCCGGTCGAGGCGTCGAAGGCCGACAGCGCTTCGACGTACCCGCGCTGCGCCGCGAGCTCGACCCGCTGGTCGTCCCCGAGGTAGACCGATGCGAACGGGTACCCGAACTGCCCGGCCACGACCTCCACCGCCCGCTCGATGAGCTGCGCGGTGGCGCCGCCGGCGGCGAGCGACTGCCCGACCTCCTCCAACGCGGCGATCTGCCGGGCCCGGCGGCGCTCGGCGACGACCGCCGACCGCGCGACGGCGACTGCTTCCTCGTGGGCGCGCACGATCCGGCGAGTACCGAACGCCACGACGAGCGCCACGCCGGCCAGCGTCACGCCACGCAGGGCGATGGAGCTCGACGAGCCGAGGTTCTGAAGCTCCGGCGCGAGCAGCACCGCGGCGGCAAACGCGGCCGTCATCGCGCCCTGGGCGGCGCCGGCAGCCGCGGCCGCGGCGACGACGGGAATGTAGAGCGCGATGAGCGGCACTGACGGGCCGCCGACCAGGCGCGTGACGAGGGCCACGAAGACGAGCGCCGGCGCCAGGCGCATGACGTGCCATGCCAGCCGGTCGCTGATCCGCCTGCGACGGCCGACCCATCCCAGCAGTGCCTGCGCACCCACGGCCAGCGCGCCGATGCCGATCGCCAGCCACACCTCGCCCGGCCGCTGCGCGACGAGGGCGACGGCCGCCGCGATCGGCACCAGCGTGGCGGTGTACAGCAGATACGGGTCGGCGCGCACCGCTCGGCGCTCGGTGGCGGCGTCCCAGCGCCGCAGGGCGCGGGCCAGCGTCGCCTGTCCCCCTCTGAGGGTTCTCGCCTGCATGAGTGGCGGCATCGTGCGCCGCCGGCCCCGGGTGCGGCCATGCCTCGGAAGTACTGCCGTCGTCCATCTGGCACGCCGGACGCTATGCTTCGGCAGGCACGCCCCCACCTCGGCGGGCGTGCACAGCAGATCGCTGCCGCACGGAGAGACGGGGCATGACGTTCCGGCGCGATGTCGAACTTGATCCGGGACAGGTCCGCGACGTGCGCGGTCGCCGCGTGCGCGGCGGGGGCGTGGCGATCGGCGGCGGCATCGGCGGCCTCATCCTGCTCGCCGTCGTCATCCTGTTGGGCGGCGACCTCGGAGACCTCGGACTGACGCAGGGGGTTCCCGAGACCGGGCCGGTCTCCAGCGAGCTCGCCACCGAGTGCCGCACCGGCGACGATGCCAACGAGCGCCAGGACTGTCGAATCGTCGGCGTCGTGAACAGCCTCGACGAGTATTGGAGCGGGGCGTTCGCCGCCTCCGGGAACCAGTACCAGCGACCGGTCACCACGCTCTTCACCGACGGGATTGACACCGCCTGCGGCGGCGCGACGAGCGCGGTCGGGCCGTTCTACTGCCCGCTCGACCAGACGATCTACATCGACCTCGGCTTCTACCAGCAGCTCGAGACACAGTTCGGCGCCGAGGGCGGGCCGTTCGCCGAGATGTACGTCATCGCCCACGAGTACGGCCACCACGTCCAGAACCTGCTCGGCCTGCTCGAGCAGGGCCGCGACGCGGGCGCCGAGGGCGGCGCCGTGCGCACCGAGCTGCAGGCCGATTGCTTCGCCGGCGTGTGGGGCGGCAACGCCGTCGACACCGGGTTCCTGGAGCCGCTGACCCGCGAGCAGATCGGGCAGGCGCTCGACGCGGCATCGGTCATCGGCGACGATCGCATCCAGGAGCAGACCCAGGGCCAGGTCAACCCGGAGACATGGACGCACGGCTCGTCCGAGCAGCGCCAGGAGTGGTTCGTGCGCGGGCTCGAGGAGCAGTCGGCCGACGCCTGCGACACGTTCGACGCCGATATCTGAGCGTTACCCGGGGGGTTGGCGAGCGCCGGCGAACGTGTGAGACTGGCGCCCCGCAGGCGGGAGGCGATGAATGAGCACGAACGGCCACGGCGCAATGCTCGACTCGTCCATGCCCGACCGTGCGTTGGACGCATCGCCCTTCCCGCCCATCGGCGAGTACGCCTTCCTGTCTGACTGCGAGACGACCGCACTCGTGGCACCCAGCGGCAACGTCGAGTGGCTGTGCCTGCCCCGCATGGACTCCCCGAGCGTGTTCGGGGCGATCCTCGACCGCGACGCGGGCGCCTTCCGCTTCGGGCCGTCCGACATCAGCGTGCCGGCCGCTCGCCGCTACCTGCCGGGCACGATGGTGCTCGAGACGAGCTGGGGCTCGCCAAACGGCTGGATCATCGTGCGCGACGTGCTGATCATGGGCCCGTGGCGTCACGTCGAAGCCCGGTCCAAGACCCAGCGCCGGCCGCCGACCGACTACGACGCCGCCCACATTCTGCTGCGCATCGTGCGCTGCGTGAACGGCGAGATGCAGCTCACGCTCGACTGCGAGCCGCGATTCGACTATGGCCGCCACTTCGGCACGTGGCGCTACACCGAGGACGGCTACCGGCAGGCCGCCTGCTCGACTGAGCGCACTGACGTCGAGCTCGTGCTGACGAGCGACATGAACATCGGCTTCGAGGGCCCGCGCGCCAGCGCACGAACCCTCATCAAGGAGGGCGAGACCCGCTTCTGCACGCTGACCTGGAACGGCGCCGCCGCCCCCCGCACCACCGACGACGCGTACGGCCGGCTGGTGTGGACCGCGCACCACTGGCAGCACTGGCTGGCGCGAGGCACGTTTCCCGACCACGCGTGGCGGTCCCACCTCGAGCGGTCGGCGCTGACCCTCAAGGGCCTGACGTACGCGCCGAGCGGTGCCGTGGTGGCGGCCCCGACCACCTCGCTGCCCGAGACGCCGGGCGGCGAGCGCAATTGGGACTACCGATACAGCTGGATCCGCGACTCGACGTTCGCGCTGTGGGGCCTCGATACCCTGGGCTTTGACTGGGAGGCCGACGACTACCTCGCCTTCATCGCCGATGTCGCCGAGCGCGACGACGAGCTCCAGATCATGTACGGCATCGACGGCGAGCGGGCTCTCGACGAGCAGATTCTGACCCACCTCGGCGGCTACGAGGGTGCCAGACCGGTCCGCATCGGGAACGCCGCCTACGGCCAGCGCCAGCACGACATGTGGGGCGCCGTGCTCGACTCGGTCTACCTGCACACCAAGTCACGCGACCGGCTCGACGAGCGCATCTGGCCGATCCTGACCCGGCAGGTGGAAGCAGCCATCGCCAACTGGCGCGAGCCCGACCGGGGGATCTGGGAGGTGCGCGGCGAGCCAAAACACTTCACCAGCTCCAAGCTGATGTGCTGGGTCGCCGCCGACCGCGGGACGCGGCTGGCAAGGCTGCGAGGCGACGCCGGGCTGGCCGAGCGCTGGCAGGCCGCCGCCGACGAGATGCACGCCGATATCTGCGCCAACGGCGTCGATGCGCGCGGCGTCTTCACCCAGCACTACGCGACCGATGCGCTCGACGCGTCGCTCCTGCTGATGCCGCTCGTCCGCTTTCTCCCGGCCGATGACGAGCGCATTCGCCGCACGGTGCTGGCCATCGCCGACGAGCTGACCGATGACGGCCTCGTCCTGCGATATCGCACCGAGCAGACCGACGACGGCCTGTCGGGCGCCGAGGGCACCTTCACGATCTGCTCGTTCTGGCTTGTGTCGGCCCTGTGCGAGACCGGCGAGTTCGCGCGCGCTCGACGGCTGTGCGAGAAGCTGCTCTCGTATGCGTCGAGCCTCGGGCTGTATGGCGAGGAGCTCGATCCCGACACCGGCCGCCATCTCGGCAACTTTCCGCAGGCCTTTACCCACCTCTCGCTCATCAACGCCGTCATGCATGTCATTCGCGCCGAGCGCGGCATCGCCACGGGCGTCGCTCCCCTGTCGCCGATCGCGACTGCGGGCGCCGCGGACTCCGACAACGGCAGGGAGGTCCCCCTCCCCCGATCGGCGCGCGCCGCGAAGAGGCGCTCGCGGGCTCGCGGGTAGCCGCTCGACGGCAGCCCTGAGCCGATCGCCCGGTCGAGCGGGCACAATGCCGCGATGAAGCCGTTCAGGTTCCTGGCGGAGGCGCGCGCCATCACCAGCGGACGCCACCTGGCGGAGAGCGCGCGCCGCGCGGAGGCGATCGGCATCGACGTGCTCGTCATCCCCGATCACCTGATCCAGCAGCTGGCGCCGGTCCCGGCCATGGCCACCATCGCCGCCGCGACCGAGCGGCTGCGCATCAGCGCGTTCGTGTTCAACAACGACCTGCGGCACCCCGCCGTGCTGGCACAGGATCTCGCCAGCCTCGACGTCCTGAGCGAGGGGCGGCTGGAAGTGGCCATCGGCGCGGGCTGGAATCGGCCCGAGTACGACGCCATCGGGCTCGCATTCGACCCGACGCCGGTCCGCCAGGCGCGGCTGGCCGAGGCCGTTGCCGTCCTGAAGGGCTGCTTCGCCGACGGACCGTTCAGCTTCGCCGGCAGGCACTACGGCATCACCGACCATGACGCGCAGCCGAAGCCGATCCAGCGGCCGCATCCGCCGTTCTTCATCGGCGGCGGCGGCAGGGCGACGCTGAGGCTGGCCGCCCGCGAGGCGCAGATCGTGGGCCTGGCACCGCGGATCCTGCCCAACGGTGCAGGCGATCCGGCGTCGGTGACCGTCGAGGCCACCGCGGAGAAGATCGCGTGGGTGCGGGGGGCGGCCGGCGACCGCCTCGATGGCCTGGAGCTCAACATCTATCCGTCGATGACCGCCATCAGCCTCACCGACCATCCGAAACGCGAAGCGGCGGAGCTTGCCGACGCGCTCCACGCGCGGAGCGGGGTGCGCGTCAGCGCGGACGAGCTGCTCGACTCGCCGCACATCTTCATCGGCTCTGTCGACGGCTTCGTCGAGAAATTCAGGCGACTGCGCGCGGAGCTCGGGATCAGCTCGATCATGGTCGGCGAGGTCGACGAGCTCGTCCCGGTCGTCGAGCGCCTGGCCGGGACCTGAGTTCGGTCCGCATCCTGCATTGGGAGCGCCAGGGAAGGAGGTCCGCCATGGATCTGCTGTGGATCGTCGTCATCGTGCTGATCGTGCTGGCGCTGCTCGGCTACTTCGGCTTCGGCCGGCGCCGCGGCCTGTAGCCCACGCCCCGTCGCCGGGTGAGTGCCGTGCTTGCCCGGCGATTCGCGTGCCGGCGGTCTAGAATCGGAGGCCCGATCGGAGCCGGACGCCCTTGACCCGCATCCTCGTCTATACCGGCAAGGGCGGCGTCGGCAAGACGAGCGTCGCCGCAGCCACCGCGCTCGCCTGCGCGGATCGCGGCTATCGCACGATCGTGATGTCGACCGACATCGCGCACAGCCTGGGCGACGCGTTCGACCGTGAGCTGGGGCCGACGCCGATCGAGATCGTGCCGAACCTGTGGGCCCAGGAGTCGGACGTCTTCTTCAACGTCGCGCGCTACTGGGGGCGCATCCAGGCATACGCGGCATCGGTCCTGCGCTGGCGCGGACTCGACGACGTCATGGCCGAGGAGATGACGGTGCTGCCCGGCATGGACGAAGTCGGGTCCCTGCTGTGGATTGCCGATCACCACGACTCGGGGGCCTACGACGTGGTGGTCGTGGACGCGGCGCCGACCGGCGAGACGCTCCGCCTGCTGTCGCTGCCGGAGGCCGCCAGATGGTGGATGGAGAAGGTCGAGCCCATCGGGCGACGCATCACGAAGCTGACCGGCCCGATCATCAAGCGCGTGGTCGGCATGCCGATGCCCGGTGACGACGTCTTCAACGCCGGCGAGGAGCTCTTCCGCCGCCTCGAATACATGCACTCGCTCCTGACGGACCACGCCAAGACGTCGGTTCGCGTCGTCCTCACCCTCGAGCAGGTGGTGATCAAGGAGGCGCAGCGCTCCTTCACCTACTTCCACCTGTACGGCTATCCGACCGACCTCGTCGTTGCCAACCGGGTCCTGCCCGACGACGTCGGCACGTACTTCCGCGGCTGGTACGAGGCGCAACAGCGCTACGGCCCGCTGGTCGAGAAGACGTTCCACCCGATCCCGGTGAAGAAGGCCCCGTTCTTCGATCGCGAGATGGTCGGCGTCAAGCTGCTTCGGGAGCTCGCCGCCGCGCTCTACCGCGGCGAGGACCCCACCAGCTTCTTCTACCGTGGCCGTCCCTACGAGGTCGTCCGCGAGGACGGCGGCTTCCTCGTCTCGGTCGAGCTGCCGTTCACCGAGAAGGACAAGATCAACCTGTCGCGCCACGCCGACGAGCTCGTGATCGACCTCGGTACCTGGCGGCGCACGCTGGTCCTGCCGCGGATCCTGGTCGACGCCCCGACCGAGGGCGCGCGCTTCGACGACGGAACCCTCAAAATTCGGTTCGGCCCCCCAACACGCTGAAGGAGCACCCGAGAGCATGACCGATCAGCCACCAACCGACGGCAACGCCGAGCTCGAGGCCCGCGTCGCCGAGCTCGAACGCCGGAACTGGCGGAGTTCGATGGACCAGGGCCGCTCCGGCATGGAGACGGCCTTCTGGGCGATGCTGCACAATCTCTTTCCCGAGGAGGCGCGCAAGCACCTCAAAGTCGCCGGCCGCGAACAGCTGCTCGCGGCACGCGTGTACCTCGATCGCTGGATCGCGCGACTCGAGCAGGACGAAGCGGCAGAGGCGCCCGGGCGCCCGCACGAGAAGATCGACATCGAATAGGACGTCCCGCCGACACGGCGGCATTGACGGCTGGGCGATCATGGGCGCACGTCAAATGGCGTTGGGCACACGGGTACAGCCCGATGAGACTGCACGACCTGGCCTCGAGATCCTTCGTTCTGCTCCGAGCCGATGCGAGCGTCGACGCGGCGCGGCGTGCCGTGGCGGGCCGCGCCGAGTCCCATGCCATCGTCGACGGCGGAGCTGACGGCGACTCGTACCTGATCGCGCTGCCTGAGGCCCGCTCGCTGCTGGCCTCCGCACCGCCCGAGGCGCTCGTGCGGACGGCGCTGGCGCTCGATGAGCGTCGGGCCACGCTCGTGCTCAACGGACAGCTCTCGATGGGCGCGCCGAGCTCTGCGTTGATCGTGAAGGAGGAGGGCACCATCGTCGGGTTCGTCGTGCCCGCCGAAGCGGGTCTGGAGCCCGCAGTGCCGCCTCCCCCGCCGGTCGTGGTGGCGCCCATCGAGATCACCGCACCGACCGCCGAGCCCTCGGCTTCACCCGTCGTCCCCGACGCTACGCTTCCGCCGCCTCCGCCGCCGGCCAGGCCGCAACGGCGGACCCGCGGCCTCAAGCCGCGCGCGGGCGGCGGCGAGCCGACCCCAGAGGCGGAACGGTCGCTGGAGGCTGACTTCCCGGAGCGGGTCGTGCTCGGATCGGTCGCCACCCTGTCGGTCTTCATCGCCAGCCGGGCGCCGAGTGAGCACGGACTGGCGCTCGACGTGGAGGTGGCCGACAAGGTCGACATCGTCGTCCAGGCACGGAACGGGTTCGTGCTCGACGAGCCCGACGACCGCGCGCGTCTGACGGTCCCCGCGGCCGGAGAGAGCCGGCACGCCCAGTTCAAGCTCAGGGCCGTCGAGGCTGGACCGGGCTCGGTCCGGGTGCGCGCCTTCCGACGCGGCGAGCCGATCGGCCTCATTGCGCTCGAGCCGGTCGTCGTCGCGGCTGCCGGCCAGCCGATCGGCGAGGATCGCCCCAGGCGAGCCCGATCGAAGCGCCTCGATGCGCCCCGCCAGGAGCTGCCGGACCTGACGGTGTTCGTCGAGGAGTGGCAGGTCGCGGATGACACGCAGTACCGAATCCTGTTGACCGCCAACGACCCCGCACTCGAGCTCAACCTCCACACCTACGGACCCTTCAAGCTCGAGCTCGATCCCGCGAAGTTCTTCGAGGAGTTCTTTGCGGAGATCGAGCGTCTCCCGCTGGCCACGAAGGCGGACCGCGACCGAGCGGATCGCCAGCTGGCCGCCAAGGGCGCCTACCTGGCCGAGACACTCATGCCGCAGGAGCTGCGCGACAAGCTGTGGGCCGTGCGCGACCGCATCGGCTCGATCATCGTGCAGTCCGAGGAGCCATGGATCCCGTGGGAGCTGTGCAGGCTCACCGGACGCGACGCCGGCCGCGTCGTCGAGGGACCCTTCCTGTGCGAGGCCTACACCATCACCCGCTGGCTGCCCGGCGTCGGCTTCAAGCGCCCGCTGTCGTTGCGCAACCTGGCGCTCGTGGTGCCCGAGGACTCCGGGCTGCCGCTGTCGGGTGCGGAGAAGGCATATGTCCGCTCGCTCGGCACGGGCCGTCGCAAGGTCACCGAGGTGCCGGCTTCGTACGAGAAGCTGCAGGACGCGTTCGCCAAGGGCATCTACGACGGATGGCACTTCACCGGGCACGGCGCCGCCCGCGACGAGAACCCGGACCGCTCGCCGATCCACCTTGCCGGGGGCGACTCCTTCACGCCCGAGAGCCTGAGTGGCAGCGCCGCCAACATGGGGATCCCCCACCCTCTGGTCTTCATCAACGCCTGCCAGGTCGGGCGCTCGGGAATGGCACTCACCGGCATCGGCGGCTGGGCCAACCGGTTCGTCGAGGCAGGCGCCGGAGCCTTCATCGGTGCCTACTGGTCTGTCTACGACGAACCCGCCTTCGCGTTCGCGACCGAGGTCTACACGCGCCTGCTGGACGGCGTCCCGGTCGGGCGAGCGGTGCGCGACGCACGCCTCGCGATTCGCCGGCCGGGCGACCCGACCTGGCTGGCCTACACCGTCTTCGCCGACCCGCTGGCAACCGTGGCCTGAGGCAGCCGATGCAGTACCTGGACTTCGAGGTGGAGATCGGCGGGGCCGACGGGACGTACACCGTTCGGGTCCTTCGCTCGCCTGCCGGCGAGGCGACGGGGACCATGCACCTGTCGCTCGAGAGCGTGCAGCTCGGCGATCGCATCGAGGCGCTCCAGACTGCGCTGCTGCGATCGGGCGTGAGCGGCCACGCCCCGGCCACGCCCGAGGCGAAGACCGTCGAGGAATTCGGCCGGGAGTTGTGGGCCGCGCTCTTCAGCGGCGACGTGCTGGCCACCTTCGAAGTCAGCCGGCGGGAGGCGCGGCAACAGGGTCACGGCATGCGCCTCAAGCTGCGCGTCACATCGCCCGAGCTCGCCGCGCTGCCATGGGAATACCTGTACGACACGCGCCGCGGCGACTACCTGGCTGTCTCGTCCGCCACGCCGCTGGTGCGTTACGTCCCGCTCCAGCAGGCGATCGAGCCCCTCTCCGTCACGCCGCCGCTCCGCATCCTGGCCATGGTGGCCAGCGCCAGCGACTATCCGCCGCTCGACGTCGAGCGTGAGAAGGGAAGGCTCGCCAGGGCGGTCGCCAAGCTCGAGGCGCGCGGCCTCGTCGAGCTGCACTGGCTCGACGGCCAGACCCCGCACGACCTGCTCGATGCGCTCCAGCGGCCGCCGTGGCACGTCTTCCACTTCATCGGCCACGGCGGCTTCGACCCAGACGTCGGAGAGGGGGTCGTCATCTTCGCCGACGAGAACGGCGCGTCGCGCCGGGTTGCGAGCACCGACCTCGGCCGACTGCTCGGCGACCACGAGCCGCTTCGCCTCGCGGTCCTGAACTCCTGCGACAGCGCCCGCGGCGACGCCGCCGATGTCTTCTCGAGCACGGCTGCGACCCTGGTCAGGCGCGGCACGCCGGCCGTGGTCGCGATGCAGTACGAGATCACCGACGAGGCGGCCATCGAGTTCAGCCGCTCGTTCTACAACGCCATCGCGGCCGGCATCCCGGTCGATGCCGCCGTCGCCGAGGCCCGCAAGGGCATCGCGCTCTCGATCCCGAACACCCTCGAGTGGGGCACCCCGGTGCTCTTCATGCGCGCGCCCGACGGGGTGCTCTTCAGCGTGCCGGCCGCGGAGCCGATCACGCCGCTGCCGGTCCCCCCGGAGGTCGAGCCGGAGCCCGAGCCGGAGCCTGAGCCGGAGCCCGAGCCCGCGCCGCCTGAGCCCGAACCTGAGCCCGAGCCGCCGCCGCAGCCTGAGCCTGAGCCCGAGCCGCCGCCGCCGCAGCCTGAGCCTGAGCCCGAGCCGCCGCCGCCGCCAGGGCCGCAGCCCGAGCCCGCGCCGCAGCCGGAGCCGCAGCCGCAGCCCGAGCCCGCGCCGTGGCCGCCGCGCCCGATCCCCGGTCCGGATCCGGGCCGTCCTCGCTGGGGTCGACGCATCGCGATCGGCGTCGCCGTACTGGCAGGACTCGTCGTGATCGGCCTGCTCATCCCTCCGACCGAGGAGCCGCTGACTGGGCGCATCGCCTATTCGACGAGCTCGGGGGTCGTCACGATCGCGCCCAGCGGCGCGGATCCGCAGTCCCTCCCGGGCGCCGGCGCCGGCTCCAGCGACCCATCGTGGTCGTCGGACGCATCGAGCATCGTGGTGCACAGTCCTTCGGGCCTGGCGGTTCTGCGCTTCCGCGAAGGCGGCGCGGGCGGGCAGCTCACCTCCGGCCCGCTCGAATTCAGCCCGGCCTGGTCGCCGGTCGAGGACGTGATCGCTTACGCCAGCGATGGCGGGACGGGAGGCCCCCTCCAGATCTTCCTCATCCAGGTCGCCGCTGGCGCTCAACCCGTGCTGCTCAGACAGAGCCCGGTGGAGGAGCATGATCCGACCTGGTCACCGGACGGAACCAGGCTCGCCTTCGCCAGCGGCCAGGGCGACGCCCGGGAGATCGTCTTGTACGACTTCTCGACCGATCGCTTCACGCCGATCACGTCGAACACCGTGAACGACGTCGATCCGGCGTGGTCACCAGCCGGCGATGCGATCGCCTTCGCCTCGTCCAGCGGAGGTTCCTTCGACATCTGGAAGATGCGGCCCGACGGAACCGAGCTCCAGCAGCTCACGACCGGGCCAGGCGTCGACAACGATCCCGCCTGGTCGCCCGACGGCCGCGCGATCGCGTTCAGCCGGTCGGAGGGCGGCGTGGCGCAGATCTGGGTGCTGATGCTCGAGACCGGGGAGGCGATCCAGGTCACGAGCGGCGCGGAATCGGC
>CAYVCE010000006.1:0-40569 GCA_964449915.1 uncultured Steroidobacteraceae bacterium
CCTGCCTCCAGCTCGGTGCCGATCTCATCGATGACGATGACCTCGGGCATGTGGTTCTCGACAGCCTCGATCATGACCGCGTGCTGCTCGGTCGGGGTGCGGACCTGCATGCGCCGCGCGTCACCGATGCCGGGGTGCGGGATGTCGCCGTCTCCGGCGATCTCGTTCGACGTGTCGACCACCACCACCCGCTTGCCGAGGTCGTCGGCCAGGACCCTGGCCACCTCGCGCAGCATCGTCGTCTTGCCGACGCCCGGGCGGCCGAGGATCAGGATCGACTGCCCCGACTCGGTGATGTCGCGGATGATGTCGATGGTGCCGAACACGGCGCGGCCGATGCGGCACGTGAGGCCGACCACCTTGCCCGACCGGTTGCGGATGGCGCTGATGCGATGCAGGGTGCGCTCGATCCCGGCGCGGTTGTCGTCGCCGAAGACGCCGATGTGGTCGATGACGTGCGCGATGTCGGCCTCGGTGATCTCGCGGTCGAGGAGGTCCTCCTCGCCGGTCGTGAAGCGCGCCTGCGGCCGTCGGCCGAGGTCCATCACCACCTCGAGCAGGTCGGTCCGGTTGGCCAGCCGCTTGAGCCGCTCGCAGATCTCGGGCGGCAGCGATTCCATCAGGGCGTCGAGGTCGTCGGTCGTCTCGCGTCGCGCCACGGTCGGTTCGCCCTCCCTACGTCGTCGTCAGCGGATGGCCGGAACCAGCGCCGGCTGGCGGACCTGCGCTCGCACCTCGCGCACCAGCAGCGTCACCCGGCCGATCGGCTCGAAGCCGGCAGCCTCTGCAGCGCGCGCGCCCGCCGACTCATATGTTCGCACCGGAGCAAGGATGCCTGCAGCCAGCGCGTCACCGCCGATGCGTCCCAGCACCGCGCGCAGGAAGCGCGCGCCGTCGATCCCGTCGCGGACCAGGAAGCGCAGGTAGTGCGGGCCCGAGCGGCAGGCGCCGTGCTGGGCGAGGCCGCCGGCCCGCTGCTCGGCCGCCATGAGCCAGGCGTCGACCTGGCTGAAGTGCAGGATCGGGTTGAGCGCCGAGCGCGGCACGATCGCCTCGTGGCCGACTGACTCCCAGTCGGAGGCACCGTAGCCCTCGATGCGCGCGATGGCCGGAGGCGTTGCGTGGCTCCACAGGTCGAACAGGTGCCACGCGTCCGGGGCCCCGGCGGGCTGCAGCTCGACCCCTTCGTCGGCCCGTCGCTCGCGGCGGTCGCGGCTCACGATCGAGCGCCACCATCTCGGGCCGCGCGCCGGCTCGGGCGGCCGCCACCAGATCTCCTCCTGGGCGTAGGCCATGAAGCTCGACTGCCCGAACAGCTCGAGGTTCTCGCGCACGTCGGCGCACGCGGCGTGGAAGCGGGCAACCTCGTGTCGCGCGCCCTCCTCGACCAGCGCGCCGAGCAGGTCGTAGCGGATCTCGGCCGCCAGCGGGCCGTCGGCCGCGTCGAGCTCGGTGATGACCCAGTCGTCGCGATGCGGTTCCTCGATGGCGCGGCAGGAGCCGACGATCTCGCCGTCGATCTCGGCCACGAGGTGGACCGACGGCGCGCGCAGCGGCAGCCAGGACGGGATCAGCGTCGACAGGCTGATGCGCGGCGTCTCGGTCGTGGGGGCCGGCACGCCAAGGCTGCGGCGGTGGGCATCGCTGGCGGCGTGGACGCGACGCGACAGGTCGGTCAGCGCCTGGCGGTCGGTGAGGCGCGCGGCGCGGATGGTGCGTTCGACCCCGATCACGCCGGCCGCTCCGCACCTCTTCCGATCATCTCGACCAGCAGCCGATGCATCCGCCGATCGCCGGTCAGCTCGGGGTGGAAGGCGGTCGCCAGCACGCGGCCCTGGCGCACGGCGACTGGAGCACCGTCGGGATCGCGGGCCAGGACCTCAGCCGCGGCGCCGACGTGGGACACGACCGGCGCGCGAATGAAGACGCCGTGGAGCGGCTCGTCGCCGAGGACGGGGACGTCGAGGTCGGCCTCGAACGAGTCGAGCTGGCGGCCGTAGCCATTGCGCTGCACCTCGATGTCGAGCAGGCCGAAGTACGGCGGGTCGCCGTCGGCGACGCGCTCGGCCAGCAGGATCATGCCGGCGCAGGTGCCGAGCATCGGCGCGCCGCCGCGCGCCAGCGACAGGATCGGCTCGCGCAGCCCGTAGGCGTCGATCATCCTGCGCATGGTGGTCGACTCCCCGCCGGGCAGGATGAGCGCGTCGAGGTCGACGAGGTCGCGCGGCAGGCGCACCTCGACCGGCTCGCCCCCCACATCGCGGATGGCGGTGACGTGCTCGCGCACGGCGCCCTGCACGGCGAGCACGCCCACCCGCGGGCGACGACCTCCCTCCCCGGCCATGGCGTGCGGGCCTACCAGCCGCGGACTGCCAGGCGCTCCTCAGGCGGGATCTCGCCGGAGGAGGTGCCGCGCATCGGCTCACCCAGGCCCGCGCTGACCTCGGCCAGGATCTCGGGGTTGTCGAAGTGGGTGACCGCCTTGACGATCGCGGCGGCGTAGCGCTCGGGGTGCTCGCTCTTGAAGATCCCGCTGCCGACGAAGACGGCCTCGGCGCCCAGCTGGCGCATGAGGCTGGCATCCGCCGGCGTTGCCACGCCACCCGCGCTGAAATTCGGCACCGGCAAGGCCCCGAGCTCGGCGGTCTGCTTCACCACGTCGTACGGGGCGCGCAGCTCCTTTGCCGCGGCGAACAGCTCGTCGGTCCGCATCGAGGCCAGCTGGCGGATCCCCTTCTGCACGGCGCGCAGGTGGCGCACGGCCTCAACGATGTCACCCGTGCCCGCCTCGCCCTTGGTGCGAATGAGCGCCGCGCCCTCGCCGATGCGGCGCAGCGCCTCCCCGAGGTCTCGGCAGCCGCACACGAACGGCACCTTGAAGGCGTGCTTGTCGATGTGGTGCTCCTCGTCGGCCGGGGTGAGCACCTCGGACTCGTCGATGTAGTCGACCTCGAGCGACTCGAGGATCTGCGCCTCGGCGAAGTGACCGATGCGGCACTTGGCCATGACCGGGATGCTGACCGCCGCCTTGATCTCGTTGATCAGCTTCGGGTCGCTCATGCGCGCGACGCCGCCGAACTTGCGGATGTCGCTCGGCACGCGCTCCAGCGCCATCACGGCGACCGCGCCCGCCTCCTCGGCAACCCGCGCCTGGTCGGCGGTCACGACGTCCATGATCACTCCGCCGGCGAGCATGCGGGCCAGCCCGACCTTGGTTGCCCAGGTTGATCGCTCGATGGTGGTCATGTGTGTTCCTGTGCTCGGGCCGTTTCGGCGTCGCGCCGTGGCGGTTTTGCGACGTTTCATTCTACTCGTGGCACGCTCCCACGCCCATCGGCGAGGCGGAAGCGGAGCCGGGCGGCCCCCGGTGCCAACTCGGCTGGCCCAATGACCGCCGACTCGGCCGCGTCACGTGCGAACCGCCGCCAGGGAGCGCCTTGGGCCGTCGGCCGGCCACCTGGAGAGGCGGATGGGCGGTGGAGCCGCGGTTCATCGGTCATGGCGCCAGCCCGGTTGGCGCCGGGGTGGGGTCGATGGCGCGATCGGGTCGGGTTGGTATGATCGGCCGCAGGAAAGGCGCCGATGATGCTCAATGCCCCCGTCCTGGTCCTGAACCAGAATTACGAGCCACTCAACGTCTGCGACATCAGGCGAGCCTTCCGGCTGCTCGGCGCATCAAAGGCGGAGCTGCTGGCGAAGAACCACCAGGTCATCCGCACGCCGACCATCGAGATCCCGGCGCCGTCGGTCATCCGCCTCCAGTACCACGTCAAGCGCCCGCAGCCGCGGGTCAAGCTGAGCCGCCGCGAGGTGTTCAGTCGCGACCGGCACACCTGCCAGTACTGCGGCACCACCAGCCGCGACCTCACCATCGACCACGTCATGCCCAAGCACCGTGGCGGCCGGCACGAGTGGGACAACCTCGTCGCCGCCTGCCGCGCGTGCAACCATCGCAAGGGCGGCAAGACGGTGGCCGAGGCTCGCATGAAGCTGCTGCGCGAGCCGCGCGCACCGCGCGCCGACCTGCGCTACCTGTTCGGCACCTACCTCGCCGACGAGCGCAACGACGCCTGGCGCAGCTACCTGTTCCTGCCGGAACTCGCTGCGAGGCCGGCCGTCAGCTGAGCCAATCGCGTCTGCGGGTCGCCGTGCCGGTCGTCAGGCAGGTTGGCGAGCTCCCTCGCCGACCTCGATGGCCATCGACGCGTCGTCGGGGATCTCCCAGATCGGGCGAATCTCGATCGCGCCGAACCTGGCGCCCGGGCACGCCGCCGCGAACTCGATCGCCTCGTCCAGGTCGCGCGCCTCGACGAGGTAGAAGCCGCCGAGCGCCTCCTTGGATTCGATGAACGGGCCGTCGGTGGTCACGGTGCCACCGTCCACGACGCGCACCGTGGTCGCGGTCGGGTTGGGCTGGAGCGCCTCGCCGCCGAGGTAGGCGCCGCGGTCGCGGAGCATCTGGGTGTACGCGTTGTAGTCGGCCATCACCTGGGCCGCCACCGCCGGATCGGGCGGCTCGGGCGACGGGTTCGCCGTCTCTGCGTCAAGGATCAGAAGGGCATAGCGCACGGGTCGGTCCTCCAGTGGTCATGGCGAGGTTCTGCCGCTGCATTGACGACGATCGGCTCGCGCCGACTTCGACACGAGGCTCGGAACTCGCGGCCGGACCTAGTATGCGTGTCATGCCCAGCCGCTCTCCAGGCGATGCAGGTCCGCCGGCCCCCGATGCCGGGGTGACGTATCCGCAGCTGCCCGAGCCCTTGATCGCCGTCCTCCGGACGCTGGCGGCGGCCGGGCACGAGGTGGCCCTGGTCGGGGGCAGCGTCCGCGACCTCGTGCGCGACGCGACGACGCCGCCCGACAACTGGGACGTGGCCACCTCTGCCCTGCCCGAGGATGTGGCCGCGCTGTTCAGTGACGCGCTGTGGCGAAATCGCTTCGGCACGGTGACGATCGTCGGTCCGCCGCCCATCGAGATCACCCCGTACCGCACCGAGGGTGGCTACAGCGATCGTCGCCGGCCCGACGAGGTCCGCTTCGGCGCAAAGCTCGCCGAGGACCTGGCGCGACGGGACTTCACCATCAACGCCGTCGCCTGGGTGCCGACGGACCTGGACAGCATGACCGGACATCTCACCGATCCATTCGGTGGGCGCGCGGACCTGGCCGCCGGACTCCTGCGCGCGGTCGGCGACCCACGGGAGCGCTTCGGCGAGGACGCGCTGCGCCTGGTGCGCGCGGCGCGGTTCGCCGGCCGCTTCGGGATGACCATCGAGCCCGCCACCGAGGCGGCCATCACCGAGCTGGGGTCGTCCGTGGCGAGCGTCTCGGGCGAGCGGATACGCGACGAGCTGCTGCGCATGCTGGCCGACCGGGTCCCGTCCCGCGCGCTACGCGCCCTCGAGCGCCTCGGCCTGCTGTCCGCACTCCTGCCCGAGCTCGCGGCGCTGCGGGGCGTGCCCCAGGCGAAGGCGGTGGCCGGCGACGCGCTCGACCACACCCTGGCGGCCGTCGATGCCGCGCCGGCCGACCCTGACACGGCCCTGCGAATGGCCGCCCTGCTCCACGATGTCGGCAAGGCCACGACGCTGGCCGGCGGCCATTTCATCGGCCATGACCGGGTCGGTGCCGAGCTGGCGGCGGGCGTACTTCTCCGGCTCCGCATGCCCGGCTGGGAGTCGGCGCAGATCATCCATGCCGTCCGCCACCACATGTACGCCTACGAGGCCGACTGGACCGATGCAGCCGTGCGGCGCTTCATCCGCCGCCTGGAGCCGATCGGCTCGGTGCTCCTGTTCGCGCTGCGCCGCGCCGACAACGCAGCCTCCGGCGTCGGTGCCGAGGGTGAGGCGAACCAGGCCGAGCTCGAGCGGCGCATCGCCGACGAGCTCGAGCAGCGGCCCGATCTCCTGCTCGGCAACCGGCTGGCAATCGACGGCCACGACCTCCAGCGTGAGCTGGGCATGGAGCCCGGCCCGCGCATCGGCGTCATGCTCGACTGGCTGATGGAGCGCGTCCTCGACGACCCGTCGCTCAACGATCGGAACACGCTGCTCCGGCTCGCCGTGGACGACGCCGCCGAGCGGTGACCGGCGGCACCGGCGTGCTCGATCGGACGATGCTCGGCCGCTGACGGCCGGATGGACGCTGCTACAATCGGCCGTCCGGACACCGTTTGTCCGGGCGAACGCTGCTCACCGAGCGGAGGGACCGTGCACCCATGACCGCAAGTGTGCGTCGGGCCGTCCGACTCGAGCACCGGCTGACGCAGCCGAACGCGTCGCTCGCCGATCTCGAGGCTGCGGTGGCGCTGGCGGTGGAGCACGACCTTGCGGCGCTGACCGTCAACCCGTGGCTGGTGAAGGTCGCGAAGCGACAGTTGGGCCGCTCGCGGGTCACGCTCGGCACGGTCATCGGCTACCCGCACGGCGCGCAGCTGCTGAGCGTGAAGGCGTTCGAGGCATCGAAGGCGCTGGAAGGGGGGGCGACGCAGATCGACTTCGTGCTCAATGGCGGCGCGCTCAGATCGGGCGACGAAGAGACCGTCTTCAACGACATGCTGGCCGTGGTCGACATGGCGCACTCCGCCCTGGCCTCGGCCGGGGTCATCATCGAGGCCGGTCCGCTCAGCGAGGATCTCGTCCGCCGCGCCTGCCGCCTGGCCGAGCGCGCCGGCGCCGACCACGTCGTCACCAGCCCGGGGCAGGTGACGGCACGCGGCACCGTGGCCCGCACCCGGCTTCTGCGCGACAGCGTCGGGCCACGCATCGGCGTCAAGGCCTGCGGCCGCTTTCGGAGCGCCGACCAGTTGACCGATGCGGCCGCGGCGGGCGCCACGCGCGTCTCGGCTCACCTCACGCAGGCGCTTGCGCGCCAGGCTTCCGGACCGGCACTGCCCGCCGGCATTGCACGCTGAATCGGCAGGGGAGGCGTGGATTGAAGCTGCTCGTCGTCGGTGGTGCCGGCTACGTGGGCTCGACGAGCGTCGAGCGCTTCCTCGAGGCCGGGCACGAGGTGGTCGTCTACGACAACCTGGCCAGCGGCCATGCCGCCGCGGTGCCGGATGGGGTTCGGCTGGAGGTCGGCGACATCGCGGATGGCGCGCAGGTCGAGCGCCTGCTGCGCGACGGCGTCGACGCGGTCCTCCATTGCGCCGCGCGCTCCCTGGTCGGCGAGTCGATGGCCGACCCGGGCCTCTACTACCGCACGAATGTCGGCGGTGGCGTGACGCTGCTGGAGGCCATGCGCCGCGCCGGCGTCACCCGCCTCGTGTTCAGCTCGACGTCGGCGGTCTACGGCGAGCCGCGGCGGGTGCCGATCGCGGAGGCCGACCGCACCGAGCCGATCAACCCGTACGGGGCCACCAAGCTCGCCTTCGAGGGCGCCATGCGCTGGTTCTGCGCGGCGCACGACTTCCGCGGCATCAGCCTGCGCTACTTCAACGTCGCGGGCGCGACGGTCCGCAACGGCGAGGATCACGACCCCGAGACCCACCTCATGCCGCTCGTCCTGCGCGTCGCCGCCGGCGAGGCGACCCACGTCCAGATCCACGGCCAGGACTACCCGACCCCCGACGGCACCTGCATCCGCGACTTCATCCACGTCCGCGACCTGGCCAACGGCCACCTGCTGGCGCTCGAGGCGACCGGCGACGCGGACCCTTCGTTCGAGGTCTACAACCTGGGCTCGGCGGCCGGCTTCAGCGTGCGCGAGGTCGTCGAGGCCGCTCGCCGCGTCACCGGCCGCGCCATCCCGGCCCGCCCGGTCAAGCGCCGCATGGGCGACCCGCCGGTGCTCGTCGCCTCATCGCGTCGTGCCCACCGCGAGCTCGGCTGGCAGTCCGAGCATTCCACGCTGGAGCGGATGCTCACCGATGCCTGGGAGTGGCGCGTGGCCCATCCGAACGGCTACGCCGATGCGGGCCACCACGGCCTGGCGACGGCCCTGCCCCCGAGGGTCGCAGCCTCCGCCGGGTGAGGTCAGGGCGCGGCCCTCAGTGTGCGCCCGCGCGGCCCAGTTCCGCCGCACAGGCCGCGCACAGGCCGTAGAAGTCGAGGCGGGCGTCATCGATCTTGAAGCCACGGTCGGCGGCAAGGCGCTCGGCCACCGGCGCGATGTAGGTCTCCTCGATCTCCTCGACCCGCCCGCATCGGTCGCAGGCGAGGTGGTGATGGTGCTCCGGACGGCAGGCGACGTAGCCGTACACGTGCCCATCCTGCTCGAGGCGGCGGGCGACGCCGGCGGTGACCAGGGCCTCCAGGGTCCGGAACACGGTGGCGCGCCCGATGCGCGGGTCGCGGCGCCGCAGCCGATCGTAGAGGTCCTGGGCGGTGACCCGACGCCCGACAGCGGCCAGTGCGTCGGCGACGAGCAGCCGCTGGCGCGTCACCCGCTCTCCGGCGGCGGACAGGCGATCGGCGGTCGAGGTCGGATCCAGGACAGGGGCAGCCATACGGCAGAGGCTAGCACGCATTGACCGTGGGCAGGGTCTGAGCCGATACTGCGTCTCACCATGAGCATCGAGGGCGAGGTCCTGGCGATCGACGGCCTGTCGGCCGGGTACGGCGCTGGCTGGGCGCTCGCAGACGTCACCATGCAGGTGCCGGCGGGCAGCCTGGTGGGCGTGATCGGCCCCAACGGCAGCGGCAAGAGCACGCTGCTGCGCGCGATCCTGGGGCTCGTGCCCCAGCGTCGGGGCGCCGTCAGCCTGGGGGGCGTGCCGGTCGACCGTCGACGCAGCGACGTCGCCTACGTCCCGCAGCGCGAGCTGGTCGACTGGAGCTTCCCGATCAGTGCCGCTCAGGTCGTGCTGATGGGCCGCTACCCGCGGATCGGCCCCGTTCGCCGGGCCACGAGCCTTGACCGCGAGGTCGTACGGGACGCGCTGGAACGCATGGGCATGGCCGGCCTGGCCGACCGGCAGATCGGCGCGCTGTCGGGCGGGCAACAGCAGCGCGTGTTCGTGGCCCGTGCCCTGGTGCAGGAGGCAGCGGTGCTGCTCCTCGACGAGCCGATGACCGGCGTCGACCGCGGCACCGAGGAGGCCATCACCGCCCTCATGCGCGAGCTGCGTGACGCAGGCGCCACCATCCTGCACGCCAGCCACGACCTCGAGGGCGCGGCCGACGTGAGCGACCTGCTGTGCTTCGTGAACGGCCGGGTGGTGGCCTTCGGACCGCCTGACGAGACCTTCACGCCCGAGACGCTGCACGCCACTTTCGGTGGCGAGGTCCTCATCGTGGATGCCGGCGACCACGCCCACGTCCACGGGGGCGGCCATCACGAGGGCGACGATGCCCATCCTCACGCGCACTGAGGCAGGCAGCGACCGATGGGCTGGCTGACCGATCCGCTCTCCCTGGAGCTCTTCCAGCGCGCGCTGCTGGCGGCGGTCCTGATGGGCGCCACGTGCGGCGCGATCGGCGCCTACGTCGTGCTCCGCCGCCTGGCCTTCATCGGCGACGCGCTGAGCCATGCGGTATTCCCCGGCGTCGTGCTGGCATACGTGGCCGGCATCCCGGTCTTCGTCGGGGCGCTGGTGGCCGGGGCGCTGACCTCGGTCGCCATCGCGATCGTCAGCCGCGGGCAGCGCATCCGCGAGGACACCGCCATCGGCATCTTCTTCGCCGGCGCCTTCGCGCTGGGCATCGTGCTCATCAGCACCCAGTCGGGGTACCAGCGCGACCTGTCGGCGTTCCTGGTCGGCGACCTGCTCGGCGTGGGCTGGGACGAGATCGCGGTCAGCGCGGTCACCGGGCTCACCGTCATCGGCGTGCTGGTCGCCTTGCGCAAGGAGCTCCTGCTGGCAAGCTTCGACCGCGTCTACGCCGAGGCGCTCGGCTACCCGGTCTTCGCCCTCGAACTGCTCCTGCTCCTGCTGCTGACCGCCACCATCGTGGTCAGCCTGTCGGCGGTCGGCATCATCCTGGTGCTGGCCATGCTCGTCACGCCGGCGGCCACCGCCCGTCTGCTGGTCGACCGCTTCACGCCGATGATGGTCACCGGCGCGGCGCTGGGCGCCGCGTACGGGGTGATCGGCTGGTATGTCAGCTACTACGCCGGGTGGAGCCCGGGCGGTGCGATCGTGCTGGTCGCCACCGCTGCCTTCGTGCTGGCCTTCGTGTTCAGCCCGAGCCACGGCCTCCTGGCCCACCGCCTGCGACGCCACCCGCAGCACGCGGCGCAGCGTGCCGCGATCGATCAGCCGACCGGCCACCAGCACGGGGAGGAGCGCGGTCCCGTGGTAGCATCGCTGCGGCGGCGTCACCCACCGGGACGCTAGCGCGACCGCACTGCGCGACCGCACTGCGCGGGCCCGACGCCTGCCGCGATCACCCATCTCCCCTTCGGAGTCCCGTTTGCCCGAGACCGACACCACCCGCGCGCGACGACGTCGCGGACAGCCGCGCGACTCCACCACCGTCACCGACGCGACGGCGATCGAGGTCGACGCCGGCGAGCCCGCCGTCCCGACCGAGATGGCCCCCTCGGAGATGGCCCCCTCGGAGATGGAACGCGCCATCATGGCCGCCGCGGGCGGCTACCGGTTCGGCGACATCGAGGTCCCGGCCACCATCGCGCGCGCCATCGAACAGATGGGCTTCGTGACCCCCACCGAGGTCCAGGCGCGCGCCATCCCGCCGCTGCGCCGTGGCGAGGACCTCATCGGCCAGGCGCAGACGGGCACCGGCAAGACCGCCGCCTTCGGCATCCCGATCATCGAGAAGATCGAGCCGTCGAGCATGCACGTCCAGGCGCTGGTGCTGACGCCGACGCGCGAGCTGTGCGTGCAGGTCACCGACGAGATCGCGCGGCTCGGCCGCTTCCGCGGCGTGCGCACGGTGGCCATCTACGGTGGCTCGTCGATGGACAAGCAGATCGAAGGCCTCAAGCGCGGGGCGCAGGTCGTGATCGGCACGCCGGGCCGGGTGCTCGACCTCATCCGCCGCGGCGAGCTGAAGCTCGACCGCGTGCACACCGTCATCCTCGACGAGGCGGACCGGATGCTCGACATGGGCTTCATCGTCGACGTCGAGACGATCCTGGCCCGCAGCCCGCGCCAGCGTCAGACGGCGCTCTTCAGCGCCACGATGCCGTACGCCATCCTGCGCATCTGCGACCGCTTCATGAAGCGCGACCCCGCGCACGTCACCGTGCGCCCCGACCTCAAGACGGTCGAGACGGTGCGCCAGGTCGTCTACTTCGTGGCCGAGCAGGACAAGGTGGCGGCGCTGCTGGAGCTGACCGATCAGTTCGGCTTCGACCGGCTGCTCGTGTTCCGCCACACCCAGATCGGCGTCGACCGCCTGGCTGCCACGCTCCAGCGGCGCGGCAAGAACGTCGCGGGCCTCCACGGCGGCCTGTCGCAGCGCGAACGCGACCGCACCCTGGCCTCCTTCCGGGCCGGCAAGATCCAGTTCCTGATCGCCACCAACGTCGCCAGCCGCGGGCTCGACATCACCGATTTGCCGTATGTCGTCTCGTTCGACATCCCCGAGGATGCCGATACCTACGTCCACCGCATCGGTCGCACCGGGCGCGCCGGCAAGGAGGGGACAGCGATCACCTTCGTCGGCGAGTGGGACCTCGACGCCTGGGAGAGCATCCGCGCCGAGGTCGGCGCACGCGTCGAGGAAGGGCAGCTCAACCTCTACGACCGCGGCTGAGGAAGATGGACGAGCCGGTCCTGCCACAGCTGCCGATCGACGCCAACGCCGAGGTGCTCAGCGTGGAGTGGCTGTTCGAGCCACTCTGGCCCGGGGTGCGCATGCTCGCGCGTCGCACCGGGGGCCGCGTCCACCTGACCGATGAGCACGGCCAGCCGATCGCGGACGAAGGAGAGACCGCGGACGCCGCGGACACCGTGGCGGATGCCATCCTGGCCGACGAGGCGCTCGTCGACGGCGTGTGGACGGCACAGCCGTTCGTCGGCGACGGCTCTCCGGCACGCGCCTGGGCCCAGACGCTGGTCGCCGAAGGGCTGGCCGAAGAGGTGCCCGACCCGCTCGAGACCGAGCGGCGCCGGGCCTTCGTGGCCATCGACCTCGTCGAGCTCGAGGGGATGCCGCTCCACGACATTCCCTTCCAGGAGCGACGCCGCCTCCTCGAGTCGGTGATCGACGAGGGGATCAGGGTTCGGCTCAGCAAGGTCGTCAAGCAGCCGCTGGGCGGCTGGATGGTCGGGTGGCGCGCGAACGGCTTCACGCACTACGTCGCCAAGCACATGAACTCGCGCTACCGGCCGGGCGAGCGCACCGAGGATTGGCTCAAGCTCTCGCTGCGCGCCGAGGCCCCGCGCAGCATGATGGGCCGCATGATGGGCGGCAGGGGGGATCGCATCCGCCGCGTTCGCGACTGACAGCCGACGTCGCGCTGGATCGTTCCTCACGTGCCGCTGCTCCGCCGATGGATCGGCGAGACCCAGCTCAACTCGGGCGCCCGGTGAGGCAGCGCCGATAGATCGGTGGTGACCGCGCCTGAGGCCCGCGCCGAGGACGGCATCAGGCGCACCGCGCACGCATGGATCGGCGAGATCCAGCCCGAACCGGCTGCCCGGTCACGCTACCCCGATAGATCGGCGGCCGGTCGGCCACCGCGTGCGTGCTACCATCGAAGCCCGGGCCGCCACCCCGCCGCGCACGATCGAGGAGGCTCCGACCTGACCGCCAAGCCCACTGCCGTGCCGTCATCGGCGCTCGACGCCGACGGCATTGCCGAGGTGCGTCGCATCGGCTCCGCCGACCTCATGGTCGGGATCCCGTCCTTCGGCAACGCCGAGACCATCGGCTACGTGGTGCGTGCCACCACGGCCGGCATGGTCCAGTACTTCCCCGAGATGAAGCCGATCCTGGTGAACAGCGACGGTGGCTCGCCGGACGACACGCCGCGGGTGGCGGTCACCACGGAGAGCCCGGACTATCTGGAGAAGGTGATCCTGGTCAGCCCCAGGCACAAGCTCCAGCGCATCAGCTTCACGTACCAGGGCATCAGCGGCAAGGGAACCGCCGTGCGCGCCCTGTTCGAGGTGGCACGCGAGCTCAAGGTCAAGGCGATGGTGATGGTCGACTCCGACCTGCGCTCGATCGTGCCCGAATGGGTGGAGCTCCTGGCGGGACCGATCCTGAAGGGCGGCTACGACTACGTGACGCCCCTCTATGCTCGCTTCAAGTACGACGGCACGATCACCAACAACATCAGCTTCCCGCTCACCCGGGCGCTGTACGGCTCGCGCATCCGCCAGCCGATCGGTGGCGACTTCGGGGTCAGCGGCGACCTCGTCAACCGCTACCTGGAGCTCGACACGTTCGACGAGCTGACCGCGCGCTTCGGGATCGACATCTGGATGACGCACTCGGCCATCAACGAGGGATTCGCCGTCTGCCAGGCCAGGCTGGGCGCCAAGATCCACGACGCCAAGGATCCCGCCGGCGACCTGGGGCCGATGTTCCGCCAGGTGGTCGGCACCCTCTTCAGGCTGGCCGGCCACTACGAGGACCGCTGGCTGCGGGTGAAGGGCTCGCACCCGATCCCCGAGTACGGCTTCGAGCGGGTCGTGGCGCCCGAGGAGATCAGCGTCAACCACGCCAAGCTGATCGACAACGTCGAGCACGCCCGCCTGACCCAGAGCGAGGCCTGGGCCGAGATGCTGGCACCCGAACAGCTCGACCGGGTCATGGCACTCGAGCTTGACGGCGATCCGGCGAACTTCCATTTCAGCGCGGAGCTGTGGATCCGCTGCCTGTACGACGCGCTCGTCGCGTTCAACCGGGCCGGCGCCGACCGCGAGCGCCTGCTGGCGGCCCTCACGCCACTGTACTTCGGGCGCACGGCGGGCTTCATCAGCGACACGCTCGACATGACGACCGACCAGGCCGAGCGCGTCATCGAGGACCAGGCGCGCCAGTTCGAGGAGCTCAAGCCATACCTCGTGACCCGCTGGCGCGAGATGCGCGGCGCGAGCGAGCCGGCCTGATGCCCGCGCGGCGCCGAACGCCGTACCGCATCCTGCTGCCGCTGGCGAACCCGCGCACGGCGCGCGACCTCGTGCGCATCGGGGCCGGCGTGGCGGACGGCCGGCCGACCGAGATCACCGTGCTGGGCATCGTCGAGGTGCCCGAGGGAGTGAGCCTGTCCGAGGGCGCCACCCAGGCGCGCACCTCGCGCCGCCTGCTCCAGCGGGTGCTCGACGTCGGCGACGAGGAGGGCGTCGAGCTGCGAACGATGGTGCGCATCGGGCGGTATGCGTCCGACGGCGTCATCGAGGCGGTCGGCGAGGAGGGATCGGACCTGGTCATCTTTGGCTGGGGCGGGCCGCCGACCGCGTCGCAGACCGCCCGCGCCGAAGCCGAGGCCACCGAGATGGCGCTGGCCGGCGAGCGGGCGCAGCCACGGCCGGTGTTCTCTCCCACCATCGACGCGGTCGTGCGCGAGAGCCCGTGCGACATCGCGGTCGTCAAGCAGCGCGGCCTCGACCGGGTGGAGTCGATCCTGGTGCCCGTCCGTGGCGGGCCGCACGCCGAGCTGGCGATGCGCATCGGCCGCGACCTCGCCAAGCGCTTCGGGGCGAAGATGAGCGTCCTCCACGTGGTGCCCAAGGGCATCGGCGACCGCGCCATCGAGCGCGAGCAGGTGGCCGTCGACGCGTTCGTGCGCGAGCATGCCGGCACGCGCCGCGCGACCGGGCTTATCCGCGAGGCGTCATCGGTGCGCCAGGCGATCATCAAGGAGGCCGCCAATCACCAGCTGGTGGTGATGGGCGCATCAGCGCAGCCGACGAACGCCAGCCCCGACGGACGCTACCTGTTCGGCACCCTGGCCGAGGCGGTCGCCTCGAAGGCCAAGCCGACGGTGATCGTGGTCAAGACCAAGCGGTCGCTGGGGCTCGCCACCTTCGACGAGCTGCGCGCGTCGGAGGGCACCCTCGCCCACGCCGACGCCTTCGTCGAGCGCAGCCGCTCGTTGCCGGTGGTCGTCGACAAGTGGTTCGCCGAGAACAGCTTCCATGCCCACGAGTTCGCCGACATCCGCAAGCTCGTGGCGCTCAAGGAGCGCCAGAACCTGACGATCAGCCTCGGGCTGCCGGCGCTGAACGAGGAGAAGACGATCGGCACCGTCATCAAGCGGGTGAGGGCGGCGCTGATGGAACGCGTGCCGCTCATCGACCAGATGGTCGTCATCGACTCCGACAGCACGGACCGTACGGCCGAGATCGCCACCGAGCTGGGCGTGCCGGTGCACCGCCACTCGCGGATCCTGCGCGAGACGGGCTCGCACGTCGGCAAGGGCGAGGCGCTGTGGAAGAGCCTCCACGTGCTCGACGGCGACATCGTCGCCTGGATCGACACCGACATCAGCAACATCCAACCGCGCTTCGTGTACGGCCTCCTCGGGCCGCTGCTGCGGGAGCCGCGCATCCAGTACGTCAAGGGCTTCTACCAGCGACCGATCCGCCAGGGGGACAAGCTCGTCAGCGAGGGGGGCGGCCGCGTGACCGAGCTCATGGCGCGCCCGCTCATCAACCTGTTCTTCCCCGAGCTGTCGGGCATCATCCAGCCGCTGTCCGGCGAGTACGCCGGGCGGCGCGAATTGCTCGAGCGGCTGCCGTTCTTCACCGGCTACGCGGTCGAGATCGGCCTGCTCATCGACATCCTCGAGCATTCCGGGTTGTCGGCCATCGGCCAGGTCGACCTTGAGCGCCGCATCCACCGCAACCAGCCGCTGCCCAACCTGTCGCAGATGGCCTACGTGATCCTGCAGGGCGCCATCCGCAAGCTCGAGGAGCGGCACCGCATCGAGCTGCTGACGGAAGTCGGTCGCGGCATGAAGCTCATCAACACCGGCAAGGACCACTTCAACCTGGAAGTCCGAGAGATCGGAGACGAGATTCGCCCGCCGATGATCTCCATCCCCGCCTACGTCGAGCGCCGCAAGTCCCTCAGGGACCGATGACCCCGTCCCGCGCGCCCCGAGCGGGTGTGTCGCCGGCGCCGCGAACGGCCGGCCGCGGGCCCCTGAGCGTCCCAATCAGGGTGTGGCGTGACCGCCTGTTGCATCGTCGGCAATGCCCGGCCACGCAGAGATCCTTCCGCCGCCGTTAGTTGCCTGCACAGCAACCAGGGCGCCCGGCGGTGCGGTCCCATCGCCGGGGCTTCTTTCGTATCCTTGCACCCAATGGCCGACCGTCCGCTGACCGTGCTTGTCGCCCCCGATTCGTTCGGCGGTGCGCTCGACTCGGTGGACGTGGCCGCGGCGATCGCCGCCGGCTGGTCCGAGGTGCGCCCGCAGGACGTCGTCGTGCGCCGGCCGATGGCCGATGGCGGCGAGGGCACGCTGGCGGCCGTCGCGGACGCGCTCGGCGATGCGGTGGAGCGCAGGAGCGTCGCCACGACCGATGCGCTGGCCCGTCCGATCGAGGCCGAGTGGCTCCTCCTCGACGAGGGGCGCGGCGCGTTCGTCGAGATGGCGGCAGCTTCCGGCCTTGCGCGCCTGGCGCCCGACGAGCGGACGCCGGCCAACGCCCGCCTGGCGTCGACCCGCGGCACCGGTGACCTGGTCCGCGCGGCGCTCAACGCGGGGGTGGAGCGGATCACGATCGGCCTCGGCGGCTCGGCCACCACCGACGGCGGCAGCGGCCTGCTGCGCGCGCTGGGCGCCCACCTCGAGAGCGAGGGCACGGCGGAGGTGCCCGACGGGGGAGCCGCGCTCGCGAGCGTCAGGGGCGTCGATGCCAGCGCGCTCGACCCGCGCCTGCGCGACGTGGCGATCGTCATCGCCTCCGACGTCACCAACCCGCTGTGCGGCGCGCGTGGCGCCGCCGCGACCTACGGCCCCCAGAAGGGCGCCGACCCGGCCGCCGTCGAGGAGCTCGACGCGGCGCTGGCGGCCTGGGGCCGCGCCATCGAGACGGCGACCGGCCGGCTGGTGGCCGACCTCCCCGGCGCGGGCGCCGCCGGCGGCACGACCGCCGGCCTGCTCGGCTTCACGGGCGCGCGGGTGCGACCGGGGGTCGAGGTCGTCGCGGAGCTCGTCGGGCTGGCAGAGGCGCTCGAGGCCGCGGACCTCGTCATCACCGGCGAAGGCAGGGCCGACGAGCAGACGCTGCAGGGCAAGACGGCGATGGGCGTCGCCACGCTCGCGGGGCCACGCAGCACGCCGGTCGTGCTGCTGTGCGGGGGCCTGGGGCCGCGGGCCGAGGTGCTGGACGCGACGACCGCCATCACCGTCGTGCAGCCCATCGTCGACCGCCCCACCGACCTCGCGGCAGCGATGGCCGACACGCGGCGGCTGCTCGTCGCAGCGGCCGCGAGGCTGGCGCGGACCGTCACCATCGGGCTGGAGCTGGCGCGCCCGTAGGGCGCATCGGTCGATGGCGAAGGGGCCGAGCCCGCAGAAGCGAGCGGCCGACCGGCGGAAGCGGCGCAGGCTCGCCGAGGTGGTGCTCGAGCGGCTCGGCGACCGCTACGAGCACCCGACGTGGGCCGGGCCGCGGGTCGACACCGTCAGCGAGCTCGTCCTGACCATCCTGAGCCAGAACACGGCCGATACGAACTCGTTCCGCGCCTTCACCGCCCTGCGCGCGCGCTATCCGAGCTGGGACGAGGTGCTGGCCGCGCCGACCGATGAGCTGGAGGACGTCATCCGGCCCGGCGGTCTGGCGCCCACCAAGTCGCGGCGCATCCAGCACGTGCTGGCGGAGGTCCACGCTGCCACGGCCGGCACCTGGGACCTGTCCTTCCTGGGCACCATGCCGCTCGCCGAGGCCCGCGAGTGGCTGATCGCGCTCCCCGGCATCGGCCGCAAGACGGCCGCCATCATCCTGCTGTTCGGCTTCGGCCGGCCCCAGATGCCGGTCGACACCCACGTCCACCGGGTCACCACCCGGCTCGGCATGCTGCCGCCGCGCACGCCACTGCCGCGCGCGCACGACCTGCTGGAGGAGGTGCTCGAGGCCGACGAGATGTACCCCTTCCACGTCGAGACCATCCGCCACGGACGCGACACCTGCCGCGCGCCTCGCCCGATGTGCGGCCTCTGCCCGCTCACCGACGTCTGCGCCTATTACGTCCTGGCCGCGAAGGGCAAGGCACCGATGGCGCCGATCCCGAGGGGGGCGCGCTCAGCCGAGCCGCGCTATCACGATCAGCTCATCCACGGCTGGATGGCGCCCGAATAGCCTCAGCCGCGCAGGTCCCTCCGGCTGAAGCCCCAGGCGCCGACGAGCAAGCCGCCGAACGCCAGCGCCAGCGACGCGACGATCCCGACCGGATCCCAGCTACCGATCATCGGCTCGCCGTAGTGGCGGACCAGCGACAGGTCGAGGAACCACTCGGGCAGCTCGAGGATCGGCCCGAGGATGTCGATCAGCAGCATGGCGACCAGGACGACGATGACGGTGGGCGCTGCCAGTGACGGTCGCACCACGCCGCCGACCGCGATCCCGAGACCGCCCAGGGCCATCCCGTACAGGGCGATGACGGACGAGCCGATGAAGGGGTCGACGACCTCCCCGCCCGTGGCGGCGATGGCGATCGCGGTGATCGTCGCGACGATGAGCGCCACGATCCCGATCGCCAGGAAGGTCCCGATGCCGGACTCGACGATCCAGCGGAACCGGGCGCGCGGCGCGGTCAGCAGCATCTCGAACCGACCCTCGGACTCGTCCGCGGCCCAGCCACCGATCAGCGCCGCCGACGCGGCCGCCCCGAGCAGCGTGCCGATCTGGACGAAGATCAACTGCAGCGCGAACCCGGGCTCACCGAGATCCGCGTTCGGGAAGGCGGCGCGGAAGACCTCCTCGAGCGTCGGCGTCTCCGCCACCAGGCGCTCGAGATCCTCGGCGGACACGGCGACGACGAACGCGTAGAGGGAGATGCCCAGGCCCCAGGCGATCGCGGTGGTGAGCCGATCGCCGAGCGCCCGGGTCAGCGGCCCCGACAGGCCGAGCAATGCCCGTGGGCGTGACGGCAGTCGCACCGCGCCGACGTCGCCGAGGTCCCGGCGCTCGAAGCCCACGACGCCGATGGCGCCCGCGATGAGAACGACTCCCGCCAGCGGGATCAGCGACGTCCAGTCGTAAAGGCCGGCGATCGGCCGGTGGTCGGCAAACCAGGAGAACCACGAGATCGGTAGGATCGTCGCGAAGAGATCGACCGACTCGCGGTAGCCGAAGACGGTCCAGCTGCCGACGAGGATCAGCCCGGCGGTCCCTGCCGCGGCCCCACGGCCGACGATCGGCGCCAGGGCGAACGCAATCGTGCCGGCGGCCAGGCCGGAGAGGCCCATGGCCAGGGCATAGCCCAACGCCGCGTCGACCGGGATGGCGTCGCCGGGCAGTGTCGCGAAGACCGCCCCGATGAGCCACAGGAAGAAGGCCACGATGAGCATCGCGATCGTCATGGCGGCGACGTGCCCGCCCAGCTTCTCCAGAGCGATCCGGCGACGCGCGACGGGCGATCCGGCCACGAACTCCATGCTGCCGCGGCGCATCTCGACCACCAGCGTCCCCGACAGGGCGATCAGCGACCAGATCCCGGGCAGCAGGAAGAAGAGCAGCCCGTAGCGCCAGTTGGTGAACCCGCCGAGCGTCTCCGGGCTGATCGCGCTGCCGCCATACAGGCCGGTGAAGATCGGGGGCAGCACCGTCGTGAGCGCCACGCCCTCGGCGCGGGTCTCCGGTGTGCCCCAGGTCGACGACACGAACGCGCCGCTGACCAGGATGAGCACGGACAGGAACCCGCCGACAATGAGGACCGCCCGCCGCGAATCCCGCAGCGTCTTGCCGAAGATGCTGCCCAGCCCGAGCAGACGCTGGGTGAGCGGGACGGGGACGGGGGCCGTCATCGGCCGTGCCTCGGCGGTCATGCGGATGCCTCCCTCGGCTCGGTGCTGTACTCGGCCAGGAACGTCTCCTCCAGGGTCGGCTCGCGGCTCACGAAGTCGATGAGCTCGTAACGGGCTGCGGCCTTGACCACGGGCGTGATCGGTCCGCTGACGCGCATGCGGAGCGTGCCGTCCTCGCTGACCACGTCACTGACGCCGGGCAGGCCCTCGAACTCGGCACGCGGGGCGGAGCCGGTGAAGCGCAGCTCGACCTGGTGGTGGGCCATGTCGCGCAGCGCGTCGACGCGGTCGACTCGGGTGAGGCGGCCGTCGCGAATGATTGCCACCCGGTCGCAGGTTCGCTCGACCTCCGACAGGATGTGGCTGGACATGAAGATCGTCCTTCCCTCGGCCTTGGCCTCGCGGATGACGCTGAAGAACTCCTGCTGGATCAGGGGGTCCAGGCCGGACGTGGGCTCGTCGAGCAGGAGCAGGTCGGGCCGATGCTGGAGTGCGATGATGAGCCCGATCTTCTGCTTGTTGCCCTTCGAGTACTCGCGGAACTTGCGCGAGGGATCGACGTCGAGGCGCGCGACGAGTTCCTGCTGGTAGAGCCTGTCGACTCCGCCGCGCAGGTTGGCGAAGTAGTCGAGCGTCTGGCCACCCGTGAGCTTGTCGTAGAGCGTGAACTCGCCCGGCAGGTAGCCCAGGCGCCGATGGATCGCGACCGGGTCCTCGGTCGTGTCGATGCCGAAGATCGTTGCCAGCCCGCTCGTCGGGCGAATGTGGTCGAGCAACGTGCGGATGGTGGTCGTCTTGCCGGCGCCGTTGGGGCCGAGAAAGCCGAAGGCCTCGCCCGCGGCCACGGTGAGGTCGACCTCCACGATGCCGCGGTGGGGGCCGTACGACTTCGTCAGCTGCTGGGTCTCGATCACCGCCGTCATGCGGTTGCTTCCTTTCGTTCATCGATGCGCGCGCCGGCGGCATCGGTCTTTCTCGAGTTGTGCGCCTCGGACTCGCGCATGCGCTCCAGGATGGCCGGCCACTCGCGCTCGAAGATCCCGTAGAGGTCCCGGATGTCGCGCAGCCTTGCCCGCGGCGCCGCCTCCTCGATGAAGCCATCCTCGTCCCGTGATCCGCATCGGTCGATTCTGGCATCTGGCGGGAGGTTCAGTGAATACTGAAACGGTCGAGACTGGCGGTTTCCGCGGGGTTGCCGGCACGCCGATCCCGCTGGTTCCGCCCCCGGGCCGATTGGGCTAGAATCGGCCCTCGCGCGCTTCGGGCCGAAGTAGCTCAGTGGTAGAGCATCGGTTTCGTAAACCGACGGTCGTGGGTTCGAGTCCCACCTTCGGCTCCACTCATTCACGCACGAAAACGCCCCCCGGACCGACTCCGAGGGGCGTTCTATTTCGCCGGTTGACTACCGATTGACGACCTAACCGCTTCGAGTGGTGCCGTAGACGGCCGCTGGTCTAGACGGTCGGATCGGAGTCAACGGGGCTGGCGGCCGAGTACGCTGCCGGTCATGATCGTCGCTGAGCGGTGCACAGGGTGCCGCGATGTCCCGAGATGGAGCTTCACATGACATCTGTGCAGATCACCGGTCTCGCGGGCGACCCGCTCGGCCTGACCACGGAGACGCTGGACGCCTTCGCCGATGACCTCGACGGCACGCTGATCTACCCGGACGACGAGGGGTACGCCGACGCGATCGCCCTGTGGAACGGAATGATCAAGAAGCGCCCGGCAGTCGTGATCCGGCCCGCGGGGAGGGAGGACGTCGTGCGGACCGTCGACTTCGTCCGCGAGCACGAGCTGGAGCTGTCGATCAAGGGCGCGGGGCACAACATCGCGGGCCTCGCGCTGAGCGACGGCGGGATCACGCTCGACATGTCCGGGCTCAAGGGCGTCGTCGTCGACACGGATCGACGGCTGGCGCGCATCGGTCCGGGCTGCACCCTCGGTGACGTTGACCGGGCGACCCAGGAGCACGGCCTGGCGACGACGCTCGGATTCGTCTCAGCGACGGGCGTGGCCGGCCTCACCCTCGGCGGGGGATTCGGCTACCTGACACGCCGGTTCGGATGGACGGTCGACGATCTCGAGGAGGTGGAGGTCGTGACCGCCGACGGGAGCGTGCGGCGTGCCTCCCGGACGGAGAACGAGGATCTCTTCTGGGCCCTCAGGGGAGGAGGCGGCAACTTTGGCGTCGCCACCGAGTTCGTCTTCCGGCTCCACGAGGTCGGCCGACAGGTGACGTCGGGCCTGATCGCTTGGCCGGCGTCTGAGGCGGACGGCGTCCTGGCCCTGTACCGCACGGTCGTCGAGTCCGCCCCGCGCGAGCTGACCGCGGTCGTCGTGCGGCGCAATGCGCCGCCGGCTCCGTGGCTGCCCGAGGCCGCGCACGGGACGCCGATCATCATGATCGTCGTCTGTCATTCCGGAAGCCTTGATCAGGCACAGGCCGATCTCGCGCCGATCAAGTCGCATGGTGAGCCGCTCGCCGACATGATCCTCGTCAGGGACTACGTCGCGCAGCAGTCGCTGCTCGATGCGACCCAGCCGAAGGGCATGCACTTCTACTGGAAGTCGGAGTTCCTGGGCGGACTCAGCGACGAGCTCTTCGATACCTACAACGCGCAGTTCGTCGACCTCAAGGCGCCGGCCAACCAGATCGTGCTGTTCCATATCGCGGGCGCCCTCAACGAGCACCCCGAGGACGACGGGGCTATGGGCAATCGCGAGGCCGCCTTCGCCTGCGTGATCCAGGCGATGTGGCCGGGCGACAGCCCGGCCGGCGATGCCAACCGCGACTGGGTACGGGCCGCCTGGCAGGCGCTGAAGGCCTATTCCACGGGTGGCAACTACGTGAACTTCCAGACCGCGGACGAGACCGACGAGCGCACCGTCGAGTCGTACCGTGACAACTACAGCCGCCTGGAAACGATCAAGGCAAAGTACGACCCGACCAACCTCTTCCGGGTGAACCGAAACATCCGGCCCTGAGCGTCAACGCAGCCGGCCGATCGGTCGGCAGGGCGTATGACGCGTGGGTTCCTGCGCCGCTACCGCCGAAACTCGAATTCGACGCCGAACTGGCTCGGGTCCAGGTGTTGGCTACCACAACGCACGTCGGCGCGTCCATGGGCCTGCGTGCTGCCCGGAATGACGAGCATGATCCCGTTGTCGACGATCTCCATGACGGTGATCGAAAGCGTGTCGGCGGCGAACGCGAGCCCGGCGGCGGCTCCCAACGCCATCCCCGCCCGGACGAGCGGCATCAGGGTGAACGCATAGCCGAAGACGAAGGCGAGGGCGATCGCCAGCGCGATCGTCGGCACCGTGGTCCAGGCCAGGGCCGTGCCGATCACCAGCCCCAGCACCTCGCCGATGGCGCAGCCGGTCAGGCAGTGGGTCGTGGCCTGCGCCGCGAGCCGGTTCAGCGAGACGGGTTCGTGCCGCGAGTGATCCATGACGTTGACGCTACCGGGAGCGTCAAGCGCCCAGGACGAGGTCGGGCGTGATCTCACCGATGGAGCGGCAGCCGGCGAGGGCCATCGCCAGCGACAGCTCGTCGCGCAGGGTCTCGAGGACGCGTTGCACGCCCGCCGCGCCATCGACCGCCAGGCCCCACAGCGCCGGCCTCCCGACCGCGACGAGGTCGGCGCCGAGCGCGAGGCCCTTCAGGACGTCGATCCCGCGGCGCACGCCACCGTCGACCACCAGCACGGCGCGGTCGCCGACGGCCGCGGCGATTTCCGCCAGGGCGTCGGCCGGCGCGATGGCGGTGTCGAGCTGCCGGCCGCCGTGGTTGCTGACCCAGATCCCGGCGCAGCCGGCGTCGACGGCGCGGGCCGCGTCATCGGCGCGCAGGATGCCCTTTGCGAGCAGCGGGACGGGGCACACCGAGCGCACCCAGGCGAGCTCGTCCCAGTCCAGGGTCGGCATCACGATGATCCCGGTCCCGGGGTCGACCTGCTGGTCGGCCGGCAGGTGCGCTCCCAGGTCGACCGCGAACTCGTTGCGCAGGTCCCGTTCGCGGTTCCCCGGGTAGGGCAGGTCGACGGTCAGGACGATGGCCCCGTATCCGGCGGCCGCGGCACGCTCGATCAGCGCGCGGCAGGCGTCGCGGTCCGCGGGGGCGTACAGCTGGAACCAACGCGGGGCGCCGGGCGCTGCGGCGGCGACCTCCTCCATCGGTGCATGCGAGATGGTCGACAGGGTGAAGAGTGCACCCGCCTCGGCCGCACCGCGGGCGGTGTGACGCTCGGCATCGGGGTGGGCCAGGTTGTGCGCCGCGGTCGGCGCCACCACGATCGGGTGCGGCAGCGTGACGCCGAACGCGGCCACCGACAGGTCACGCGATCCGACGTCGACCAGCACCCGCGGGCGCAGTCGGAATCGATCCCAGGCGGCGCGGTTGTCGGCCAGGCTGTGCTCGTCGCCGGCGCCGCCGGCGTAGTAATCCCAGGCCGCCGGCACCGCCGACATGCGCTCGCGTGCGAGGCGCTCGAAGTCGGCAACGGTGATCGGGGTCGCTTGCTCGCTCATCGGAATGCCGATGATGCCACTGCCGACCGGGCACACTTGGGCCCATGCAACGCATCCCCACGCAATGGTTCGTCGGCCTCGCCATCCTCGTGCTCGCCGCCGCGGTCGGCTTCCTGGCCACCTCCAACCAGCCAGCGAGCCAGCCGAGCCCGACGCCCAGCCCTGCACCCAGCCCAACGCCGGCCGCGTCGCCGAGCCCGACGCCGAGCCCTTCACCCAGCCCGACGCCCAGCCCGACGCCGAGCCCGACGCCCAGCCCATCGCCGACCCCGACGCCGATCCCGACGCCGTCGTTCGCGGCCGAGCTGCTCGATCGGCGCTGGACGGTTCTCTTCGTGGGCGTCGACAGCGACTTCATTCGCCAGGCGACCAACGAACCGCACAACACCGATGCGCTCATGCTCGTCAGCCTCTCGGCCGACCAGTCGACGCTGACCCTCGTCAGCCTGCCGCGGGACACGGTCGACGTCCCGATGGCCAACGGCTTCCGGTACGGCGCCAAGATCAACCAGCTCTATCGCGACCAGGGCCTCGATGCCCTGCGCGGGGCGATGGAGACCATGTACGGCGTGCCGATCGACGCGCACGTCGTGATGAACATGGACGACGTGGCGGCGATCGTCCAGGCCGTGGGTGGCGTCAACGTCAACCACCCGTACCCGTTGAGCGACCCGCTCTACACCGGCCTGCAGCTCCCGGCCGGAGCGCACGTGCTCGACCCGGCCACGGCGCTCCTCTACGTCCGCACGCGCCTGGACCAGGACTACGGCCGCATGCGACGCCAGCAGGAAGTGATCGTGGACCTCGTCGGCCAGCTCACCGATCCCGGCGCCGGCATTGACGTACGGGCCCTGGTCGATGGGCTCCGCTCGCTCAATACCGACCTGCCGATCGACCAGCTCCCGACCCTGCTGGAGCTGGGCCGCCGCGCGTACGGTGCCGAAATGAGGTACCTCGTCATCCAGCCGCCGCTGATCACCTATCAGGGCGACCTCGGCGACGGGCGCGGCTACGTGCTGATTGCCGATTTCGCCGCCATCCGCGCGCAGGTGCAGGCGCTCATCGGCGGCTGAGGCCGCGCGTCGCGCGTCGCGCGACTGGAGAGTCCGGCAGAATGCCCCCATGCAACGTTTATCCGCATGGGTGATCATCGGCGCGGTCGTCGTCGTGGCCGCGGTGGTGCTCGCCTTCCTTCTCCTCTCGAATCCACCCGCGGCCGAGCCAGCCGCCTCGCCGAGCGCATCGGCGACCGTGGCGCCGAGCGCATCGGCCTCGCTCGCGGCGGACCTGCTCGAGCGACGCTGGACCGTGCTGTTCGTCGGGACCGACCACAGCGCCGAACGCGAGACGATGGGACTGCCCGTCAACTCCGACGCCATCCTCGTCGCCAGCCTGTCGGCCGACCAGTCGCAGCTGACGCTCGTGTCACTGCCGCGCGACACCGTCGACATGCCGCTGCCGGACGGTGGCTCGTACGAGCCCAAGATCAACGAGCTCTACGTCGAGCAGGGCATCGATGCCCTGCGTGGCGCTGTCGAGACGGCCCTCGGGGTCCCGATCGACGCCCACTTCATCCTCGACATGGATGACATGGCGTCGCTCATCGCGTCGGTGGACGGCGTCGACGTCAATCCGCCCGAGCCGTTGGCCGACGACGTGTTCACCGGCCTTCACCTCGACGCCGGGCCGCAGGAGCTGGACGCAGCCACGGCGCTGCTCTACCTGCGCACGCGGATCGACACCGACTACGGGCGAATGGGTCGCCACCAGGAGGTCATCGTCTCGCTCATCGAGCGGCTGACGGACCCCGACCGCAGCATCGATCTGCGCTCGCTGCTCGACGGATTCGAGTCGCTCGAGACGGACCTGCCGCTCGACGAGCTCGAGTCCCTGCTGGAGCTGGCACGCCGCGCACGGGAGGCAGAAGTGGCGAACCTCGTCATCCAGCCGCCCCTCATCACCTTCGAGGGGGACCGCGACGACGGCCGCGGCTACGTGCTCGAGGCGGACTTCGACGCCATCCAGGCGGAGGTGCAGGCGCTCATCGGCGACTGAGACGTCCGGGGGCAGCGAGGCGCCGGATCAGGAGTCGGAGGAACCCTCTTCCGACGCGCGGCCCTCGCCGCCCTCGGCGGCCTGTGCGCCAGCGGCGCCTTCCGCGCCCTCCTCGCCCTCGGCGGCCTCGCCCTCGAGCTCCTCGCCCTCGGCGACGACCGGCTCCGGCTCCTCCTCGACCCGCGGCGGGACGACGGTGGCGACCAGCGTGTCGCCATCGGTGAGGACATGGACCAGGTCGCGGTTCAGGTTGAGCTCGCGCACGTGGATGGCGACGTCGAGGCTGACCAGGGTCGAGACGTTCACGTCGATCTGGTGCGGGATGTCGCCCGGCAGCGCCTTGACGCGCACGCTCGAGAGGTTGTGGAGCAGCGTGCCGCCGGTCTCCTCGACCGCGGGCGCCTCGCCGAAGAAGACGAGCGGGATGTCGACCTCCATCTCGACGTTGAGGTTGACGAGGTAGTAGTCGACGTGGATGGCCCGGCCGCTCAGCGGGTGGCGCTGGACGCTCTTGATGAAGCCGCTCGTGGCCTGGCGACCGCCGGGGAGGCTGAATTTCACCACCGAGGTCCTGCCCGCGGCCCGGTACAGGGTCTCGAACGTCTTGGCCTCGACCTGGACGTTGGTCGAGCCCTCGCCCTTGCCGTACACGACGCCGGGCACGATCCCCTCGCGGCGCAGGCGCTTGTTGGCCTTGCCCTGCGCCTCACGCGCGTCGAGGGTGAGCTCCAGGTCCATCGGTGGTGGTGATCCTCTCTGGTGGTGCTGGCGCCCGGTCGCCCACGAGGGGCGGCGGGCAGCACCGGACGGTTCGTTGCGCTGCCGGGTGCGGCCGGCATGGTACCCCGGACGCCGATCGCGAGCAAGCGCGGGTCGGTGAACGAACCGATGTCGCCCTGGGCCGGGAGCGCCGTAGGTTAAGCCATCTTCAGGCCAGCGCAACCGACGGCACGGGTGGCGTTCCTATAATCGGTCCTCCATGGCCGGCACCATCATGATCGTGGAGGACGAACCCGCCGTCGCGCGCGGCGTCCAGGTCGCCCTCGAGCGCGAGGGCTATGACGTCGTCGTCCTGGCCACCGGCGAGGACGCCCTGGCGAAGTACGCCGATACCGCTCCCGATCTCATCGTGCTCGACGTGCGGCTGCCGGGGATCGACGGCTTCGAGGTGCTGCGCCAGCTGCGGCGCGAGACGCGCGCGCCGGTCCTCTTCCTGACGGCGCGATCGGACGAGGTCGACAAGGTCGTCGGACTCGAGATGGGCGCCGATGACTACCTCGTCAAGCCGTTCAGCGTTCGCGAGCTGGTCAGCCGCGTGAAGGCGCTCCTGCGCCGCGCCTACGGCGAGCTGGCCGACACGCAGACGGGCCGCACGCTGCGGCGCAGCGACCTCGTCATCGACCTCGAGCGCCGGCGCGTGACCCGCGACGGCGAGCGGGTGGGCCTGACGACGACCGAGTTCGACCTCCTGCGTCACCTCGCTGCTCGGCCCGGCCGCGTCTACACCCGCTCCCAGCTGCTCGAGCTCGTGCGCGACTACGATGACGCGCTCGAGCAGGACGAACGGACCATCAACGTCCACATCAGCCACATCCGCGACAAGATCGAACCCGATCCGGCCCATCCCCGCTACATCCGGACGGTGAGGGGCGTCGGGTATGCCTTCGCCGAGGACTGACCCGGCGCCGATCCCCGATCCGGCCGGCCGTCTCCATCTCCCACGCGGGCTGTCCGCCTTCTTCCAGCGGTTGAACACCAGGCTCGTGATCGCCATCGGGTCGGTCGCGCTGGTCGGCCTGGTCGTGTCCGCCGTGGCCATCAACCAGATCCTGCCCAACTACTTCGCCGAGCAGACGACGGACCGGCTGGAGACGGCAGGCGAGGCGACGGGCCTGCTGATGCAGCAGCTGGCGGCCATCGAGATCGCCAACGATCGGCCGGGGGTGGTCGAGGTCGCCGAGCTGCGGGCCGCGACGGTCGTGTCGCCGGCCGTGCGCGTCGCCGCCCAGTTCATCCTGCCCGCCACGTACGCGGTCTTCGACGAGGAGGGCCGTCGTGTCGCGATCAGCGCGCCGGAGAACGTCGATGAGCTCGTGGCGCGGGGCCTCCGTGCCGATCCGGTGGCGCCGGTGCGGCTCAACGTCAGCATCGCGTTGCCGAGCGGCGACCGCGCGGTCTACCTGCTCGATGTCTCGCGGCCATACACATCGCGCGAGGCAACGCTGGGCCAGATCCGCTCGGCGATCATCGGCGCCGGGCTGCTGGCGCTCGTCGCCGCCGTCGTCTTCGGCGCCGTCGCCGCGCGCCGGGTGACGGCACCCATCCACCGCCTGCGCACCATCGCCGGCCGCGTGGCGCAGGGACATCTCGACGAGCGGGCGACCGCCTCGGGCGTGCTCGAGGTCGACGAGCTGGCCGCGCAGTTCAACGTCATGGCCGACCGGCTGGCCGGCACGCTGCGCATGCTCGAGGCCGACCGGGATCGGCTCCGGGAGTTCGTCGCCGACGTGAGCCACGAGCTGCGGACGCCGATCGCGGCGCTGAAGGTCTACGTCGAGCTCCAGCGCGACGGGGACGTGGACGAGGCGACCAGGGCCGAGTTCCTCGAGCGCTCGACCGAGCAGATCGCGCGGCTCGAGTGGCTGAGCACCAACCTGCTCGACCTGTCCCGCATCGACGCCGGCATCTTCCCGCTCGACATGCGCGACGGAGACCTGCGCGATCCGACCCAGGCCGTGGTCCAGGCACTCTCCGAGGTCGCACTGGCGCGCGGCGTCGGCCTCGAGAGCTTCGTGCCCGGCCACCCGGTCGAGCTGCGATTCGACCGCGAGCGGATCGTGCAGCTGCTGACCAACCTGGTCGGCAACGCGCTCAAGTTCACCCCGCGTGGCGGTGGCGTATCGGTCCGGCTGACCGATGGGCCGGGGGAGGTCACGATCGAGGTGCGCGACAGCGGTCCCGGCATCCCGCCCGAGGAGCTGCCGCGCATCTTCGACCGGTTCTATCGCGGCACGAACACCGGCGAGGCGCGCGCGTCCGGAAGCGGCCTCGGGTTGGCGATCGTGCGCTCGATCGTCGACATGCATGGCGGCGAGATCGACGTTGCGAGCGTGATCGGCGAGGGCACCGTCTTCCGCATCACCCTGCCCCGCCAGCCGATTCCCCAGCCCGATGTGGCCATCGGCAACATCAACGAAACTTCACGCACTGGCCAACCTGCTCACAATCCGGAGTCCGTAGCGTGAGCGGTGCCCGCCCGGCGATCCACCTCGCAGCAGGGGCGCACACGTACCAGCCATGACACACGATCCGAACCGATCCACCGACCGCGACCCGACCGAGCCGGTCGAGGTGCAGCGCTACGGCCCGGCCGCCCCCCGCGACCCCGGTCCCTCGACCTGGCAGGCCGCCGGGGCGTGGAGCAGCCGCCCGCAGCATGCCGTCGCGGCTCCGCCGTCTCGCCTCGGACTCGCCGCGCTGCCCGTCGTCGCCATCGCCGTCGTGGCCGGCATCGTGTCGGGCGCCCTGTCCGCCGTCGCCGTCGCCAACCTCGTGCGCGAGCCCGCGTCCGCCCCGATCGGGACCGGCTCGGGGACGCCCGCTGACGAGGTGAGCGACGTGCGGATCGACGAATCGAGCGCCGTGATCGCCGCCGTGGAGCAGGTGACGCCCGCGGTGGTCACCATCCGCACCACCGGCGGTGGACTGCTCGGCACCGAGAGCGGAACCGGATCAGGGTTCATCTTCGACAGCAACGGCTGGATCCTCACCAACCGCCACGTGGTCGATGGCGCCAGCGAGCTGATGGTCGAGCTCAACGACGGCCGGGCGTTCCCCGGCAGCGTCTACGGCATCGACACCCTCACCGACCTGGCGATCGTGCAGATCGACGCAACCGATCTTCCCGTGGCGCCGGTCGGCACCTCGGCCGACCTCGAGGCAGGCCAGCTGGCCATCGCGATCGGCAACCCACTCGGGTACGAGAACACGGTTACCACCGGCGTGGTCTCCGGCCTCGGACGCCGGATCCGCGCGTCCGACGCGACGCAGTCCAGCGCCGAGACGCTCAACAACCTCATCCAGACCGACGCGGCCATCAACCCCGGCAATTCGGGCGGGCCGCTGGTGAACAGCGCGGGGCAGGTGATCGGCGTCAACACCGCGGTCGACGCCGACGCGCAGGGCCTCGGCTTCGCGATCCCGATCGACGTTGCCAAGCCGATCATGCAGCAGGCGCTCGACGGCGTGCAGCCGCTGGTGCGCCCGTGGATCGGCGTGTATTACATCGCCATCGACCCGGCCCTGGCCGGCGAGCGGGACCTGCCGGTCGACTACGGTGCGCTGATCGCGATGAGCACCGGTGACAGCGAGGCGGTGTTCCCCGGCTCGCCGGCCGAGGCCGCCGGCCTCCAGACCGGCGACATCATCGTCGCCATCGACGACGAGCAGATCGGACCCGACACGGATCTGCCGACGCTCATCCTGCCGCGCTCGCCGGGCGAAGCGATCACCCTGCGCGTCCTGCGCGGCAGCTCGGTGCAGGAGTTTGAGGTCACGCTCGGGGAGCTCCCCGCCGACGGCTGAACCTCACGTCCGACGCCGCGTGAGCGCCACCTCCACGGTCTCGAGGTCGCCGTCGATCGGCGCCATCGGCTTGCGGACCCGAACCTCTACCCCGCCGACGAGCGCCCGATCGGTCGCCGCCAGCACGGCGCTGGCAATCGAGCCCGCCAGCGCCTCGATGAGGTCGCGCGGCGGGCCCTGGACGATCTCGCGCACGAGGTCGAACAGCGCCGCGTAGTCGACCGAAGCGCTCAGCTCGTCGCGATCGGCGGCGGCCGAAAGGTCGGCGCGCAGGACGAGGTCGACCTCGAACGGCTGCGAGGTGACCTTCTCCTCGTCCAGCACGCCATGGCGCGCGTCGAAGCGCATGCCGATCAGGCTGAGCCGATCCGGGTAGGCGTCGGCGCTCATCGGCGCACGACCGCGTCGGCGATGCGCAGGGTCCGGGCGATGGCGGCCACGTCGTGGACGCGCACGACGTCCGCGCCGGCTGCGACGGCGAGCGCTACCGTCGCCGCCGTGCCGTCCAGGCGATCCGCCGCCGCCGCGCCGTCGAGCAGCTCGCCGAGGAACCGCTTGCGGCTGGTTCCGATCAGCAGCGGTAGCCCTCCGAGGTCGCCCATGCGCTCGCCGAGCCGATGCAGGAGCTCCAGGTTCTCGTCGGTTCCCTTGCCGAAGCCGATGCCGGGGTCGACGAGCAGCCGCTCGCGGGAGACGCCGCGGGCGACGGCCGCGGCGATCGCCTCGCGCAGCCAGCGCACCACGGTGTCATACACCCCATCGGGATACCCGTCGCCGTCCTGGTTGTGCATGAGGACCAACGAAGCCCCGGCGGCTGCCGCGGCATCCGCCGTGCCGGGGTCGCGTCGCGCGGCCCAGACGTCGTTCACGATCGCGGCGCCTGCCTCCAGCGCCGCCGCGGCCACCGTCCCCTTGCTGGTGTCGATGCTGATCAGCGCTCGGTCGCCCAGCTCGGAGGCGAGCGCGCGCACGACGGGGACGGCCACGGACGCCTCGCTCGCCGCGTCGATCTCCGGGTGCTCGCCGTAGGCCTGGCGCGGACGGGTCGACTCGGCGCCCACGTCGAGGATGTCCGCGCCGGCGTCGACCATGGATCGCCCCTGCTCCAGAGCCGCCTCGACGATGTCCGCCGGGTCGCGGCCGGCGGTCGCCAGCCCGTCGCCGGAGAAGGAGTCGGGCGTGACGTTGACGATCCCCATCAGGTACGTTCGCTCGCCCCAGCGCAGCCTGGGTGCCATCAGTCCTCCTCTGCCTCGCCGGTGATCATGCCCCGAACGGCCCCGACGAGGTAGAGCGACCCCGCCACAACGACCGGGTCCGCATCCGCCCGCCGCAGGGCCTCCTCCGGAGTCGCGGCGATGACGCCACCGCGTCCGCCGACCCGATGCCAGGCATCGGCCAACTCGGACGGCGCATGCGCACCCGGGTCGTCGACGCGGGTGAAGACGAAGGCCGGCTCGAGTGGCGCCAGCGCGCGGAGGACATCGCGGACCCTCTTACCGCGCATGGCGCCGAACACGATCGTCGGCCGCCGCAGGCCGAGGTCCGCCAGCGCGCGGGCCAGCGCGGCGGCGCCGGCCGGGTTGTGGGCCCCGTCGAGCAGCACGCGGCGCAGGCCCAGCCGGCCACCGTCGAGCAGCTCCAGCCGGCCGGGCCAGCGCGCGGCAGCCAGGCCGGCGCGCAGCTGGTCGTCGGTGAGGCCGAGCGCCCATCGCTCGTCCATGGCCTCGAGCAGGGCGAGCGCGACGGCCGCGTTCTGGGACTGGTGCGCCCCGAGCAGCCCGATACGCAGGTCACGCAGCCGGCGCGTCGGCGTCCGCGCGTCCACGACCAGCCCACGCCAGCCGGAGTCCTCGACCGTGGCCCGGTATGGCTGACGAGGCCCGGCGCGGCGAAGGGAGACGCCGAGTGCGGCGCAGCGGTCGAGGATCGGCCGCAGGCCTCGCCCGCGGGCGCCGGTCACGGCGAGGTTGCCGGGCTTGATGATCGGCGCCTTTTCGCCGCCGATGGCGGTCAGCGTCGGCCCGAGGTGCGCCTCGTGGTCGTGCTGTACGTTGGTGATGGCCGCCACGCCGAGGTCGAGCACGTTCGTCGCGTCCAACCGCCCGCCCATGCCGACCTCGACGACGGCGAGATCCACGTCACGCCGCGCGAGCTCGCCGATGGCCGCCGCGGTCAGCGCCTCGAACTCGGTCGGCGGGCCGATCTCCGCGGCGACCCGGTCGATTGCCGGCAGCACGCGCGCCACCGCGGCCGCGAAGTCCGCGGGCGAGAGCGGCTCACCGTCGACCGCGATCCGCTCGCGGTAGCTGACGAGGTGCGGCTTCGGCATGGTGCCGACGCGCAGACCGGCGCCGGACAGGACGGAGCGCGCCATGGCCACCACGCTGCCCTTGCCGTTCGTGCCGCCGACGAGCGCGCCGCGCAGCGACCGCTCGGGGTGGCCGGCCTCGGCCATGAGGCGCTCGACGCGCTCGAGCCCCAGGCTGATGCCGAAGCGCCCACGCGCGGTGAGGGCGGCGACCGCCTCGCCATAGGTGAGCCGGTCGGCGTCGCTCACGGGGTCAGTCCCCGGCGTCCTCGAAGAAGACGCAATCGTTGAACTGGCCGGTCAGGCACAGGTCGTTCACGTAGCCGGAGTCGAGGTGCACGCCACCGCGCAGGTCGCATCGGCTCACGGTGCCCTCCTGCTTCATGAGCGTGCGCATGAGCTGCGGCGCCTGGATCGGCACGCGGCCGCGCGGGCCGTGGGTCAGGAAGAAGTGCGGGCAGTGATGGCGGCGCGGCTTCGAATAGCCGAGCGGCATGCCGCGGCGCCCGACGTGGACGGTGAGCGGCTCCGGCGTGCCGGCGAATCGCTTCTCGGCGATGACACAACGTCCGGGCTCGCATTCCTTGTCGTTGTGGCAGCAGGCGCGAGCCGGGCCGATGCCCTCGACCGCCCACAGCTCCCAGCACGGGCGGCGCAGGATGAAGGCCGGGCACCGATAGCGGATCGTCAGGTCGCAGTTCTCGACCTCCCAGCACATGGTGCGCCGATCGCCCTCGCGGCGTTCGGGAGCAAACGGGTCACCCGCCTGCCGTCGTTCGGAGCCGGCGCGGCGCTCGGTCTTGATGATCATCGGTGCTCGGGCAGCCCTCCTTGCGCGCGAGTGTAGCGGCTGCCGATCGGCGCATGCGACGCGGACCATCGTCCCATGCGCGTGTGGGGACAGTGGGCTCGACCACTGGGTGGCCGGGGCGCCGAGCCCCGTGCCCGCATCGGCCGGAAGGTCGCCGGATGGCTAGCCGATGAACTGGCTGAGCCGCTCCTCCATGACCTCCTGGGGCATATAGCCGACCAGGCGAGCGGCCTCGCGGCCGTTGTGGAACACGATCAGGGTCGGGATGCTGAAGATGCTGTAGCGCATCGCGAGCTGCTGGTTTTCATCGGTGTTGACCTTCGCCACCGACAGCTTCTCGGCGTGCTTGTCGCCGATGCTCTCGACGACCGGGGAGACGAGCCGGCACGGGCCGCACCATGGCGCCCAGAAGTCGACGAGGACCGGCTTGTCTGCGTTGAGGACCTCCGATGCAAAGGTCGCGTCGTCGACCGAGACCGGGGCAGTTGTGGCCATGGCTGAACGATTGTTCCTCTCAAGCGTGGAGTGGCACTCGCCGTCATCCTAGCACCGGGTGACGCCACTCACGGCCCGCGGTTACGGGGACACCGAGGGCGGCGGGGAAGGCGTGGGGCTCGGCGTCGGCAGCGGCGTGGGGCTCGGCGTCGGCACCGGCGTGGGGCTCGGCGTCGGGGACGGTGTGGGGCCGGTGCTCACGATCAGGTCGATCTGGCTGCCGACCGCCTCCTCGGTGCCCGGAGGCGGATCGCTGGTGATGACCGACCCGTCCGGGATGCTGGGGTGCGGCTCGCGGCGGACCTCTCCGGTGCGCAGGTCGAAGTCGCGCAGAGTGGCCTGGGCCTGCTCGAGGGTCTGGCCGCTGAGGCTCGGCACGGTGACCAGCTCCTCGCCGCTGGAGACGAACACGACCACGGTGCTGCCCTCGCCGACCTGCTCGCCGCTGCCGGGCTCACAGCGAATGACGTCGTCCTCGTCGACCGCCTCCGACTCCTCGGGGCGCTCGTCGGCCTGGAGGCCGACGTCGATGAGCCGGGCGCGCACCGTCGTGAGTGCGACGCCCTCGCAGTCGGGGACGGTGACGAGCGCCGCGGAGGGCGTCGGCGTCGCCGTCGGGTCGTCGAAGCCGCCGAGGAGCTGCGCCGCCAGGAAGCCGATCGCACCGAGGAGGACGACGGCCAGCAGCGCGAGCACCCAGATCCACCACGGCTGGCCCTCGTCGCGGTCGACCGGATACGGATCGGCACGGCGCGGTGGCGGCGCGACGGGCACCCGGTCGGCCGGGCGGGTGACGCGTGGCGGGACATAGACGGTCGGCTCTCCGGCGGGAGGGGTGGTCGCCACTGCGGCCCCGGCCGCACCGGCCGCACCGGCCGCGAGGGGTGCCGCCGCATCCGGATCGCGGCGCCAGACACGCAGCGCCTCGGCGAAGGCGCCTGCGTCGGGGAAGCGGTCACCGGGCTCGCGCGATAGCGCGCGCATCAGGATGGCCTCGAGGCCGGGCGGCAGAGGGTGACCGATCGCGCTCGGCGTCGGCGCGTCCTCGTTGAGCCTCTTCAGCGCCACGGCAGCGGCCGAGTCGCCCTCGAACGGCCGCCGGCCGGTGAGCATCTCGAACAGGACGATGGCCAGGGCGTAGACGTCGGACGCACCGGTTACCTCGTCGCCGCGGGCCTGCTCCGGGCTGAAGTAGTGGACCGATCCGAGCGTCGTGCCGGTGACCGTCATCGACGCCTCGCTCACCGCGCGGGCGATCCCGAAGTCGGTGACCTTCACGTCGCCGGCATCGGTGATGAGGATGTTGCCCGGCTTCACGTCGCGGTGGACGATGCCCTTGCGGTGCGCGACTTCGAGGGCGGCCGCCACGCCGATCGCGACGCGCACGGCGTCCATCGTGGCGAGCGACCCCCGATCGCGCAGGATCGTGGACAGGTCGTTGCCCTCGATGAGCTCCATGACGATGTACTGGTCGCCATCGGCCCCATCGGTGCCGTAGTCGTAGACGCCGACGATGTTGGGATGGCTGAGGCCGCCGGCGGAGCGCGCCTCCTGCTTGAACCGCGCGGCGAACCCGGGATCGGAGCTGAACTGGGGGCGCAGGAGCTTGACGGCAACCTCGCGATCGAGCTGCTCGTCGACGGCGCGCCAGATCGTGGCCATGCCGCCCTCGCCGAGCGGGGCGATCAGGCGGTAACGCCCGCTGATGAGCCTGCCGAGCATCTCCACGCTGGGCGTCAGTCTCGCAGGTCGAGCCCGCGGATGAAGGACCGGAACTCATCCGCGTCCTCCGACTCGAGGCCGACCGCGACGTTCGCCATCAGCCAGCCGAGCCGCGTCCCGGCGTCGTGGCGGACTCCGTCGAACTGGTAGCCGAAGACCGGCTGTTCGTGGATGAGGCTGCGGATGGCATCGGTCAGCTGGATCTCGCCTCCGGCGCCGCGGCTCGTCTGCTCGAGCACGTCGAAGATCTTCGGCGTCAGGACGTAGCGACCGAGGACGGCGAGATCGGACGGCGCTTCGCCGACTGCCGGCTTCTCGACGAGGTCGCGGATCTCGACCAGGCGGCCCTCCTCGTGGAGCGGATCGATGATCCCGTAGCGTCCGACCTCGGCGGGCGGCACGCGCTGGACGGCGATGACCGATCCGCGGTGGGCGAGGTACGCGTCGATGAGCTGCCGGGTGACCGGCGGGCCGGTCGGGTTGAGCATGACGTCGTCGCTGAGCAGGACGGCGAACGGCTCCTCGCCGACGAGGTCCTTGGCCATGAGCACGGCGTGCCCGAGGCCCAGCTGCTCGCGCTGGTGGACGAAGGCGACCGTCCCGAACTCGCCGATGCGCCGGATGGTGCGCAGCATCTCGATGTCACCGCGCTCCTCGAGCCAGCGCTCCAGGGACGGGCTGGAGTCGAAATGGTCCTCGATGGCGCTCCGCCCGGTGGCGATGACGATGATGATCTGCTCGATCCCCGACGCCACGGCCTCCTCGACGGCGTACTGGATGATCGGCCGATCGACGAGCGGCATGATCTCCTTGGGAATCGACTTCGTGGCCGGGAGGAACCGGGTGCCGAAGCCCGCGGCGGGCAGAACGGCCTTTCGGACGCGCACGGTGATGTCGGAACTCCTGTTGCGGATGCCGGTACGCGGCGCAGCGGCGTCGGTGCTGGGACGCGCGCGGCCACGGTCGGTCGGTGTCGTACTGGGGACGCCAGTATACCCGCCGCCGTTTCAGGCACCGGCAGCGGGTACAATCGCGCGGCCGATGATGAAGTCGCTCGCTCGGACCTTCCGCGGGCCCAGCCGGGACCCGCGGATGGCCTACATCAGCCGACCCCTGCCCCGCGACCTGCCCGACGAGCAGGTCATCGCCGCCCTCGAGCTGGCCCTGGCCGTCGACCCGAACCCCGCCTACCTGGTGGAGACCCTGCCGCCCGCCCTGCGAAAGATCACCGGGCGCGAGAACCTCGAGGTGCTGGACCGATCCGTCCGCGACGTGACCGGCGCGTTCGCCAAGACGCTGGTCATGATCCGCGACGGTGACGTCGGCCGCTGGCCCGGCTACGCCGCCATGTCCTATCCGCTCATCGCGACGTCGGCCAAGGCAGAGGAGACGCGAGCCGCGATCGTGGCCGCCGATGCGCCCGCCGGCACCGACGCCCCGCTCGCCGGCCCCAAGCCGGGGTGGGCACCGCCGCCTCCGCCCGAGCGGCGCTGACCGAGCGGTGGGCCGCCAGAACGTTCCGCGCGACCAGTGGCTCGAGATGGGCCACGAGTGCCCGCGCTGCGGAGAGCAGATCACCGAGGCCGAGGTCTACGCCTGGCGTCCCATGCCGGAGGACCCCAAGCTCCTCCTCCTCTGGTGCCCCAACTGCGGCGACAGGGTCGAGATCAACCACATCTGACGGACCGCGCTCCGCTGACCCTACTCCACGACCTCCAGGCTGAGATCGTCGCCGACGTTGACCACGTTGACGAGAACGATGTCGTACTCTTCCTCGGTGCCGGGCCGCACCTGCGTCATGAGACGCGCATCGGTGATGGGCAGGAAGTGCTGCCGAGTGCGCAGGACGGTCCTATCGAGCCGGTTACCCGGGACCAGATGGACCGTGCCCGAGACCGCGTATTTCGCAGACTGGACCAGGATCTCGCGCTTCTGCCGGTGCACGCGGAGCTGACGGGGGCTCGAGTGGGGTGGCGCGACCACCAGCAACATGCGCTCGCGCTCCACGACCCGCCAGTCGCCCTCGGTCGGGTTCCTCTCGACCCGCGTTACGCTCAGCATATCCTCCGCATTCAGCAGATCGGAAAGCCGCTGCGATCCCAGGTGCGTCCAGCCGTCAACGACCTCCGTATCGGTGTAGATGCGGATCGGTACCAGCTCATCATCATGGAGAGGCGGTTCGACGGTCTGCTCATCGACCAGGTCGGGTTCCCCATCGTCTCTTTGCTCGTGCTTCCGTCGCCAGAACATTGTCATCCTTGGGCTCCGTCGCTTGGCGGACACGTCGCTCGGTACCCGCCCGCGGTCGCCACCATACTCTCCTGGGGCCAGAGATACTACCGTCCCAGACTGGCCCAAATAGGACGAGTACCGGTTCACTAACAAGCGGTGGCACCCTGCCCGCGAAGGGTCGTGACCGACAGGGTGATGCTCTGCACGCGCGTCGGTTGTGGTGCCCCCAAGGGGATTCGAACCCCTGATCTCCACCTTGAAAGGGTGGCGTCCTAGGCCTCTAGACGATGGGGGCGCCGATGCAGATGGCCGGTGCATGCTACCAGCGACGCGCCGACGGCCGGCCGACCGATCTATCGGCGCGGGACCGGCGTGAGGCGTGCGCCGCCGCGCGATTCGCGCGGACCGGTGACCGATCTGTCGGCAGAATCCAGCGAGGGACAAGGTCTCTTGCCAACATTCCGCCGATGTGTCGGACGGCGCGGTCAGCCCAGGAAGAAGAGGAGCAGCAGGATCAGGAGTCCCGCGAGCGCGACGGCGGCGATGAGTGCCATGACGCCGCCGCCCATGGCGATGAGCACCGAGGCCCCGAGCTCGCGGCGCCGGGCGGCGCGGCTGCCCCAGATCCAGCCCTGGCTGTAGAGGAACAGCCCGACCAGCGAGCCGAGCACGGCAGCGGCGAGCATGGCCATGATCGACAGGTCGGAGTCGCGTCCCTGCAGGGCCAGGGCGGTGAGGGCACCGGCGATGATCAGGCCAACGATCCCGATCACGACGTTGCGGAGCATGGGGTGCATCGGCGCGCCATTCTAGTCGGTCGGCGCGCGTGGGTCCGTGCGGGCGCTCGCCCGGCGGGTACGCAACTTGCTCACCTCCGGGTGGAATCCCCGGGCTGATCAAGCACGCAGCAGAGGAGGCGCCCGATGGCCGAGCGCAACGGCACGGACCCGAGCGGCACTCCGGACGACGGCCACATGAGCGTCCGCGAGGCGGGACGCAAGGGCGGACGAACGACGCGAGCCCGCTACGGGGCCGAGTTCTTCCAGCAGATCGGCGCCAAGGGCGGCAAGGCCGTCAGCGAGCGATACTCGAACGAGCACTTCCGCGAGATCGGCCGCAAGGGTGGCCGCCGGGTGGCCGAGCTCATCGCCCGCGCGAAACGCTTGGAGCCCGATCAGGAGCCCGAGTAGCGTTGCTCCTTCCACGGGTCGGCGTCGTTGTGGTACCCGTTGCGCTCCCAGAAGCCCGGATGATCCTCCGCGGTGAACTCCACGCCGCGCAGCCACTTCGCGCTCTTCCAGAAGTACGGGCCCGGCACGAGCGCCCGCAACGGATACCCGTGCTCCGCGCTCAGCGGCTGGCCGTCGTAGTTCCACGCCAGGAGGGTGGTGGGCTGCATCGCGGTGGCAAGCGGGACGTTCGAGGTGTACCCGCCCTCGGCATGGAAAATCACGAATCGGGCGCTGGGCTTCGGCTGGGCGACCTCGGCAATGTGGGAGAAGGCGACCCCCTCCCACCGGGTGTCGAGCTTCGACCAGCGGGTGACGCAGTGGATGTCGTGGATCTCCTCGGAGACCGGCAGCGCGCGGAACTCGGCCCAGCGCAGGCTGAACGGCTCGGCGACCTCGCCGAAGACGCGGAAGTCCCAGCCCGATAGGTCCCCGTAGTCGGGGACGCGTCCGAAGTGCAGCACCGGGAACTTGTCGGTCAGCACCTGGCCTGGCGGCACGCGCGCCGCCAGCTCGGGCGGCACGTTGCGCTTCTGCCACGGGAAGACCATGGCGCAAGCGTGCACGCCGCTACCATCGAGGTCAAGCCCGCAGGCGACCGACGCCGCCTAGCTGTGCCCAGATAGGTTCTTGACGAATGAGAGCCCCGCTCCATGGTTAGGGGAGTTCTGCACCCTGACCAGGAGGAGGCTCTCATGGCCCATCGTACCGCTCGGCTCAACCTGTTCGGAAGGCGCCTGCTGGTGACCCGCATCGCG
>CAYVCE010000007.1:0-14539 GCA_964449915.1 uncultured Steroidobacteraceae bacterium
ACGGCGCCGATGCGGGAATCGCCCCCGACGAATCGCGGACCGGCGAGCTGCTCCGCCATGCCGCCGAGCAGGAGCTGCTGCGCCACCTGCTCGACTACCCCGATGCGCTCGCCATCGCCGCCGAGCGGCGCGAGACGCACGAGGTGCCGCGCTACGCCTACGAGCTCGCGAGCGCCTTCTCGGCCTTCTACCGCGACTGCAAGGTCCTCACCGAGGACGTTGCGCTGTCGGGCGCACGGCTGGCACTGGTCGACGCGACCCGCAGCGTCCTCGCCAATGCCCTTGACCTGCTGGGAATCTCGGCCCCGGAGTCGATGTAGCGGCCCGACGTTTCGTGGGCGATTGACCAGCAACGCGTTCAGTTCGCTGCGTCCACCGTCTGATCGAGGAGCACCTCGTCGGAGGCGTGCGCCACGAGGACCTGGCCGTTCGGCAGCGCGGTCACCGAGGCGGGAAAGTCGAGCCCGTCGACCACGATCTGGTAGGCGTCCACGAACGCCGCGGCATCCGCTGCCGAGTCCCAGGCGAGCCGCCAGGCGACCGCGAAGGCGCCGTCCGGTCCGGTCACGATCACGGCCCGGTCTCCCCCCCAGCCGGCGGCGGCGTCCTCGGCCTCGTCAGCGCTGACGCCGAGATAGGTGAGCATCATCTCGATGGTCGCCTCGCCGATCGGGGTCTCGTCGACCTCCTCCCACCCGTCGCCGAGCGCCGCGGCGAGGTCCGGCACCTCGACGACCTGCGGCGCCTCGCGAGCCTCCCACTTGTCGATGTGCGTGATCTGCTCCGTCGACGCCGGCGGCTCGTCGAAAGCGGCGTCGATGGCCGCGAAGTCCGGATTGGTGGGGTCCCCGCCGGCCAGTCCCTGCGCCCAGAACAACCCGTCCGTGTACGGGAAGGCAAGCTGGTCGACCATCCACGACGGGATGCCGGACGTGTCGGGGATCTCCGTGCCGAACAGGTAGTCCTGGAGCTCCTGCGGCTCGAGGTGCAGGAACATCCAGGCCAGCATCGTCACGGTTGCGTCGCCCTCGATCAGGGCGACCCGCGCCAGGCCCCGGTCGTCCTCGCCGGGCGCATCGGTCTGGAGCGAGTCGAGGCCGAAGGCTGCGTCCTGGAGCGCGTGCGTGTACTCGTGCGCGTACGTGATCCGCGCCTCGACGTCGAGGCCGGCATCGGAGACGACGACCATCCGCTTCTCGTTGTCGTCGTAGAAGCCGAGCACCTGGTCGCCGAGGAGCTGGAGCTGGAGCTCGGCGACGTCCTGGTCGGGCTCGAGCAGGCCGAGCGCCCGCAGGGCCAGGTTGTCGCGGCGCTGCTCCTCGGGCGGGTAGTCCTCCTCGAAGAGCTGTTGAAGCTCATCGGCCAGCTCGGCCCGGGTGATGATCTCGGCCGGACCGATGTCCGCCGCTGCCAGGCCGCGGATGGCGATGACCTGCTCCTCGATCTCGGCGAGGACGGCGAGTGCGTCCTCGTCGCCGTCGGGGGCCGACGGCTCGACGCTCGGCGCCCGGCTGGGGCTCGCTGTCGCGCTCGCGCCGGGAGTGGCGCTTGCCGTCCCGTCAGGCCCGAGCCCGACCTGCCCCCCGCCGGCGCGGACAACGAGGAAGCCGACGCCGACGACCACGAGGATCGCGACGATGAGCGCGCCGATGCGCGTGACAGCAGACATCGACGCATTCTTGCACGGCCGTTGACGACCGCCGCTGAACGTTCAGGTTTCTTAAGGTGCGGCAAGCCCGCGGTTTAGATCGGCTCCCTAGCCTGAGGGCTGCGAGTTAGAGATCCCTAGGGTTTCTGCCTCCACCCTCCCTCCTTCGAGCCCCGGTGTCATTGGGCGGGCACCGGGGCTCGTGCTATGTCCCGCAATCGCAGCCGTTTGCGGCCCGCGCAGCAACCTCCGATCAGCGCCGCACGACGCCACGCGCGCGCGGCATCGGAGCTAGGATGCCTGCACCGATGGAGATCACTTGGTACGGGCGTGCCTGCTTCCGACTGAAGGGCAAGGACGCGACCGTCATCACCGACCCGTGTCCGCCCTCGACCGGCTTCGTCGCCGGCAAGCATGACGTCGAGCTGCTCACCATCAGCCACGCGCATCCCGACCACAGCTACACGCGATCGATCACCGCCGGCCTGACGCTGACCCGCCCCGGCGAGTACGAGTACCACGACCTGCTGGTCACCGGCATCCGCACCTTCCACGACGGCGAGGCCGGCGGCTCGCGCGGCGAGAACATGGTCTTCGCGGTCGAGATCGACGGCGTCCACGTCTGCCACCTCGGCGACCTCGGCCACCTGTTGACCGATGAGCAGCTCACCGAGCTCGGCCCGGTCGACGTGCTGCTGGTGCCGGTCGGCGGCGCGACTACCCTGACCCCGGCGGAGGCCGCGGAGGTCGTGGCCCAGATCGCCCCAAAGATCGTGATCCCCATGCACTTCGCGGTCGACGGCGGATCGAAGGACCTCGGCGGGCCGGAGAAGTTCCTCCACGAGATGGCCGCCGAGCCGATCCGCCAGCCGAAGGCACAGGTCACCCAGAGCTCGCTGCCCGACGAGACCCAGGTCGTCGTTCTCGAGGCCCGCGGCCGGACCTCGTAGTTGCCCTGGCTGACCCGCGGGGCCAACGATGGATGCGCGTTCGAGCCCCCGACCACCCCGCATCGCACCCCACCCGACACTAGGCCTCGGCTCGCTGGGCGTGCTGACCTTCGCGAACGTGCGGAGCAGCCGGCGACGGCAGGTCTGACAGCGGCCGCGGGGTTCGGTCCGAGCCCGGATCGGCCCCGCGAGGTTGCTCTTCATGTAGCCGCCGTCGCCGCGCATCCATGAGTACCAGGCCGTCGGAGGGTGGGTACCAGGCGTTGTGGTGGTCAACTGTGCGTGGACGCACCATCTGGTTCCACGAATACTGCCATCCGTACTGGCCGGGACGCCACCACACCGCATATCAACTCACATTTGACCCGGGTGACACGGTACTTTTGGCCCTGATCTACTCGCGGTAGTTTCGTCCTAGGGAACCGAGCGCGTTGTACCCGAGCGTGATGGCTTCTGCCCCCACCACGTGCAGCCGACTCCGCTCCCGGCAGGCGAATCCGAGCAGTCATAGGTCGCTGCCAGACCACGGAGGAACTCATTGATCCAGTCGCCGCCAGGCGCCACGTTCACCGTGCGCGGCAGGCTCACCTCGCTCGCACTGACGGCGTCGATCCTCGCCTCGCTGATGACGTTCGCGATCGCCGCCTCCGCGCTGGCGCACCATCTGAACGCATCGGACTTGTTCATCCATGTCACGAGCGGCACGACCGCGATCTCGTGCGAAACCTACGACAACACGGCCGTGGCCGATGCGGTGAACGACGGCCAGGACACCTCACTCGAGGCGACCGTGACCGTCGAGTGCCCGGGCCTGAACGTCCTCAAGGAGGGTCACCTACGCGCTGACGCTCACCGTAGGCGACGAGACCGAGCCCGTCACCGACAGCGAGGACTAGGACGTGGTGGTGGTCGACGTGATGGATGAGGTCGGCCTCGCGAACCCGACCGACTTCAGGATCGACGGCGTACCATTCCCCGCCGATTTCGACCCGGAGTCGCGGACGATCACCTGGAACCTGGGTGACCTTGCTCACGGCGAGTACCTCCTCACCTACAACGCCGTCGTCGCCGACGACGTCGAGAACGGCGAGGAACTGGAGAACGCGGCCGCTGCCACGAGCCCCAAGTCGCAGTGCCCAGATCTTGAGACCCTCGGGCCGGAGTGCGAGGATGCGTCGACGGTCATCGTGCGGGTTCCCCCCCTCGTGATCGACAAGGTCGCAAATACCGAGATCATCACCATCAGCGGACTTGCCAGTGCACCGGTGGCAACGCCGAGCGTCGTGACCTGGACGCTGTCCTACACGCTGACCAACGGCCCGGTCACCAACGCGGTGATCACCGATGTTGTGCCCGTCCGGTTCACGTTCCTCGACTCACCCACCGGTACGCATACCGCCGGCACGGTCACCTGTGGCGACGATCAGCCGCGTGGCTCCGACCGTCAACGTTGCGGTCATCGACTCCGACCAGACGCCACCCGACGAGGGACAGGACAGCGTCAGGGTCGTCGTCGAGCCGCCTCCGCTGGGTGGCACGCGGACCTCGCTGCCGAACACGGCAACGGCGACCGGCATCGACGGCGTGCCGCAGACGGTGCCGATCGAGCTGCTGGTTGCGTTCTTCATCGGCTCGCTGGGCGCGCTCGCCTTCGCGAACGTGCGGAGCAGCCGCCGCCGCTAGGTCCGACGTAGCGCCGGGCCGGTCCATGCCGGATCGGCTCCGCTCCACTTCATCCCTCCAGCAGGGACCGGGGTAGGGACGACAGTCCCTACCCCGTAACTCTTTACCGCGGTCCACGGGCTGCTGATCCTGACGGCTCGTTCCAGTCAGGATCCGCTAGTCGTCGTCGGTCTCGGCGTCGGGCTGGGAGTAGCCGTCGGCGACGGTGACGGTGACGCGGTCGGTGACGCGGTCGGTGAGGGGCTCGGTGAGGGGCTCGGTGAGGGCGACGGGGTCGAGCCGGCCACAAGTGTGGTCGTCGCCTCGGCGTCGTCATCGTCATCGTCGTGATCTGCGCTCCCCGGAGACCCGGGATCACCGGCCCCGGCCTCGGGAGTCACCGCGTGGATGGCCTCCTCGACCGAAGCGCGCGTCACGTCGGGCAGCTGCGCCATGAGCCCCTCGAGCACCCGCAGCTGGGTCGCATCGACGGCGACCGGCGGCGCGACGGGCCCGAGGAGCTCGTCGGCGACCGCGGCGACCGTTGCCCAGTCGCCGGCGTCGGCAAGCCGTCGCATCTCGTCGATCCGCTCGGCGAGCGCCGCGACGGCCAGGTCGTCGTGCAGGTGCGCGGGAAGGACCTGGAGGCGCAGCGTCTCGACCTGGCGCTTGAGCGGGTAGAGCAGGTCGCCGGGGATGGCCTGCTCGGAGAGTGCCATGACGCTCGACAGGCTGGCGGCGATGCCGACGGACGCGTACAGGCACGCGCGGCCGAGGCGGCCCATGCGGCGTGGATCGCGGAGACGCCTCTCGCGTGCGGCGACGTAGCTATTGACGAACCTGCCTCGCAGGCTACGTCGGAAGAGTGGATCGGGATCGAGGTGCCTGCCCCGCGAGGGGAGCCGCTGCTGGCGCGGGTCGTCCGGCACGCTCAACGATCGGCCTCAGGCGGGAGGAAGCGCCGGAGCGACTCGATCGCCCGGAAGGTCAGCCCGCGAATCGTGCCGGCGCGGCGACCCATCACCTGCGCGGCTTCCTCCGCCGACAGCCCCGCCGAATAGCGGAGGGCAATGGCCTCCTGCTGGTCGGGCGTGAGGCGGCGGATGGCCGCGTGGAGCTCGCGAATGGACTCGCCGCGCAGCGAGAGCGCCTCCAGCTCGGTCCCGTCCGCCGGCTCGGCGATCGTGCCGAGCGGCTCGGTCGGCCGCAGGCGGCGCTGGTGGTCGATGACCGCGTTGCGCGCGATCCGGAAGGCAAAGGCCGCGAACGGCTTGCCGTTCTGCCGGTAGCGCGGCAGGGCACCCACGATGCGCTCGAAGACGAGGTGAGTGACGTCCTCGGCGTCCTCGCGCCGACGCAGCCGGAGCGCCACGTAGCGGTAGATCGGTCCGACGAGCGCGTCGTACAGGCGGCCGACGGCCTCGACATCCCCTCCGCAGGCGGCCTTCGCCAGCTCGTCGACCGTCGCGTCGTCGGGGATGGCAGGGCGGGCGGCGGCGGCGGGCCCAGCATCCAGCAGGGTGGTCGCCAGGATCGCGCTCAGTGGTCGTTCACGCATCGGGCAGCAGGCTCACGGACACGGTGGCCGCCTCACCCTACCATCGGCGCCCTCGCGCTGCCGCAGCCTCAGCGCGACGTAACGATAGATCGGTCCGAACAGGGCGTCATACAGGCGCCCGACGGCCTCGGTGTCGCCGTCGCTGGCGGCCCGGGCCGGCTCGTCGACGCCGGTGTCGCCCTGGATCATCCGGCGTGAGGCTGGCTCCGGCTCGCGGTCGACTAGCCCGGTCGCCCGCATTGGCCTGAGAGATTGTTCAGGCATGAACGGCGAACTCTCGGTATGGTCCGCCACCCTATCATCGAGCAGCAACGCGCGCATATACCCCGTCGGGCCGGCCTCTCATGACTTGCGAGGCTGCCAGGTATTCGATGATCGACCCCGGTGCGCGCCGGCACCACGTACTGGACCAAATGTCCGGCCTTAACCTCACCGGACCGCCCCGTGGTTCCCTGCTCTGCCCAGGCACTGCGACAACTGGTACTGGGCTTGCATGGCCCTTCTGGGTATTCTGTCGCAGCAAGGCGACTCCGGCGACTTGGCCGAGGCCGTCATACCCGTCTGCCGCGCCACCTCACGAGGTGGAATCCAAAAAACCTACCAGGCACAGGGGGCCTATCGACCGTGAACCCAGCGATTCAGTCCACCAGGCCGATCAGCAGGATGCTCCTGGTGATCGTCGCCATCCTCTCCCTGGCGGTCGCGACCCTCGCGCTTGCCAGGCCCGTCAGCGCGGGGGAGAGCGCAGGTTGTCCCGACGACACCGCGCACCTCGTCACCTTTACCTGGAACGGGAGCAGCTTCGCGCCTGACGGGGGCGACGCGAAGGGCGTCACCCTTGCCGGGAACCAGAGCCTCGCCTTCTATACGAGTTCCCAGACCATTGCTGGCCTCGTGGTCGGTGCTGGTGCCGCGAGCCTGGACGTGGCGCTCGATTTTCCGGAGACAGTTGGCAGCGTTTCCGCAAGCGACTTCGATGCTCTCGCCGGCGCACCGACGACCAGCGTCGGGTTCTGCGTCGGCGACCATGCCGATCCCAGCAGCGGAGCTGGCGCCTCGGTCAGCATCGATCTGACCAAGTCGGCCGATTGCGCGACCGTCGAAGGGACCGTTGCGACCGTGAGCGGTTCCATCACGGTGACCGCCCACGACGACCCGATCCGGGTCAAGACCGCGCGGGATCTGATCCTCGGTCCGAATGGCGAGATTGTCTCAAGCACGTCGCTTTCCAGCCTCGTCGGAATGGTCGTGCCGGGTCAAGCCGAAGTCCCGTACGAGATCTCGTTCAATCCCGGCGATGCTGCGGAGTTCGAGAACTTCATCGAACTGACCATCGAGCGCTCGAGCGACGGCGACGATCGGCACAAGTACTACAACGCGCGGGCTGCGTTCGAGCTGTGCGACGAGGGTGAGCAGCCCGCGTCAGGCAGTATCACGATCGTCAAGGATGCGGTCCCCGGGAGCGCCCAGGACTTCGCCTTCACCACGACTGGGTCTGGCCTGTCGAGCTTCTCACTGGACGATGACGCTGACGGGACGCTGCCGAGCTCGGCGACTGTCACCGGCCTGAGCGCCGGCGCGTACACCGTCGTGGAGGGGGCCACGACCGGCTGGACGCTCACGAGCATCACCTGCTCAGCAGGCGGTACCGGCGATCCCTCGACCCGTACCGCGAGCATCGCGCTCACGCCCGGAGCGCACGTGACCTGCACGTTCGTGAACACCCAGTCCGGTGGCGGCCAGCTTCCAGGCGGGAGCGGGACGCTGGGCGGCAATCCACCGCTGCCGAACACCGCGATGCTGCCCGAGCGGACGGGATCGGTGCCGGCCGCGCTTGCTGCGCTGCTGATGCTGATCGGGCTCGGCGCTGCCGGATCTGCCACTCTGGCCGAGATCCGTCGCCGCCGGTAGCGGCCCTTGGGTGGGCCGCTACCAGGATGCGGTCCACCAGATCCAGCCCCCTGGCAGTGACGGGGTAGAGGTTCGCTTCTACCCCGTCATCTGATTCCGCCGGACGCCGGCCTCTCAAATGATCGCCAGCTCGCGGGCGACGCGCTCGAAGACGTCGAGGCAGATGTCGAGCTCCTCACGCGAGTGCTCGGCGGTGACGATGGTCCGCACCCGGCTCTTCTCCTCCGCCACGGTCGGGAAGCCGATGCCCATGGCGAACACGCCCTCATCGAAGAGCCGATCGCTGAACCGATGCGCCAGCGCGCCGGCGCCCACGATGACCGGCGTGATCGGCGTGTCGGAGTGCCCCGTGTCGAAGCCGATGCGCTCGAGCCCAGCCTTGAAGAGGCGGGTGTTGTCCCACAGGCGCTCGATCAGCTCGGGCTCCGACTCGAGCACGTCGATGGCGGCAATGCAGGCGGCCGCCACCGCAGGCGGATGCGAGGTCGAGAACAGGAAGGGTCGCGCCCTGTGCTCGAGCACCGTGCGCAGGCTCTGTGCGCCGGCCACGTAGCCCCCGAGCACCCCGATCGCCTTCGAGAGCGTGCCGACCTGGACGTGCACCCTGCCGTGGAGGTCGAAATGGTCGACGCTCCCCCGTCCGTTGCGACCGAGGACGCCCGATGCGTGGGCGTCGTCGACCATCACGATCGCATCGGCCTCCTCGGCCGCCTCGACGATCTCGGGCAGGCGTGCGATGTCGCCGTCCATGCTGAAGACGCCATCGGTGATGACCAGGATGGTCCGCGTCGCATCGGCGTCGCGGATCTCGCGCAGGGTGGTGCGCAGGGCGCCGATGTCGGCGTGCGGGAAGATCCTGCGCTCCGCCTTCGTCAGCCGGATGCCGTCGATGATGCTGGCGTGGTTGAGCGCGTCGCTGACGATCACCGCGCCCTCGGGGGCAAGGATCGGGATGACGCCGGTGTTGGCCGTGAAGCCGGACTGGAAGGTGAGCACCGCCTCGGTGTGCTTGAAGGTGGCCAGGCGGGCCTCCAGCTCCTCGTGGAGGCTCATGGTGCCGGCGATGGTGCGCACCGCTCCCGAGCCGGCTCCGAAGCGCTCGACCGCCTCGAGCGCTGCCTGCCGCAGCTTCGGGTGCGTGGTGAGGCCCAGGTAGTTGTTGGAGCTGAGCGTGATGACCTCGCGCCCGTCGATCACGCATCGGCTCTTCTGCTCGCTCTGGACCACCCGCAGCCGCCGATAGAGGCCCTTGGCCTTCAGGTCCTCGATCTCGGCGTCGAGGAAGGCCAGCGGGTTGCGCGCTCGGGCGCGGGTGGGCGCGTCGGTCATCGCGTCGAGTATAGGACCGATGGTTGCCCTCGCTGCTTTCCGAGGCCTGCCGCTGACGGCCACCACGGTCGCTCAAGAGCGCGCTCGCCGGACCGCGCCAACCTAGGGAACCAGCACCACCTTGCCGGCGTGGCGCGAAGCGATGAGCTCGAACCCCTGCTCCCAGTCGGCCAGGTCGAGCCGATGGGTGATGATCGGCGACACGTCGAGCGCGCCCGAGCGCAGGAGCGACTGGGTTCGCTCCCAGGTGTCGTAGATGCGCCTGCCGTAGATGCCGTGCAGCCGCAGGCCCTTCATGATCACCAGCTCGGACAGGTCGACCTCCGGCGGCTCAGCGAAGATGCCCAGCAGGCTGATCGAGCCGCCCCGAGTAACGAGCCGCAGGGCTTGCTGCAGGGCCGGGGCGGCGCCGCTCATCTCGAGCACCACCTCGACGCCGTCGCCGCCGGTGGCCGCCATGATCCGCTCCTCGGTGTCCGGCTGAGACGCGTCGAGGGCCAGGTCGGCGCCCATGGTGCCGGCCAGCTCGAGCCGATACGCCTCGGTGTCGGTCGCCATCACCAGCGAGGCGCCGGCGGCCCTGGCGATGCCGACCGCCAACAGGCCGATCGGCCCGCAGCCGGTGACGAGGACGCTCCTGCCCTCGATGGGCGACGCGAACGCGGCGTGGACGGCGTTGCCCATCGGCTCCTGGAGGGCGACGACCGCCGGGTCGAGCCCGTTCGACTCGATCGCGTTGGCCTCGGGAATGACCACCTGCTCGGCGAAGCCCCCGTCCACATGCACGCCGATGACCCGCAGGTTCCGGCACAGGTGCATGTCGCCGCGCTTGCACTGGGCGCAGGTCCAGTCGAACAGGTGCGACTCGACCCCGACGAGGTCTCCTTCGCGCACGCGCGTGACACCGGAGCCGGTCGCGATCACGGTGCCGGCCAGCTCGTGGCCGAGGACGCGCGGCGGCTGAAGGTTCTCGGCCGCCCATTCGTCCCAGGTGAACAGGTGGTAGTCGGTCCCGCAGATGCTCGCGGCATCCATGCGCAGCAGCACGTCGCCCGGTCCGGGTGTCGGAGCCGGCCGCTCCACGAGCTCAGCGCCCGGGCCGGGGCGCACCTTGGCGAGGGCGCGCATCGTCCCCGCGCCGATGGTGGCGGTCATCGCCGACGAGTATACGGATCGGTGCGCGTGAGACCGTGACCGTGCGTCGATGTGGCGCACGGATTGATCGGCGGAACCCGGCCGGAGGCGGGCCCTGGGCCGACCTGTACGATCGATCGGCGGCCGATGAGCCTGACCCGCGCCGCGCAGTGAGCCTCGTGCGAGATCCCCGCCGAGGGATCGTCGCCATCCAGCCTCGGGAGCCGTTCGGGCCCGCTTCCTACGATCTATCGGGGCGGGCCAGGCAGGCCCACCACTCCGGCCGCGAGGGCGTGGTCGTCCAGCCGCGGCTCCTCGTCGACGATCACGGATTCGATGGCACCGATCCCCTCGATCTCGCAGCGCAGGCGGTCGCCGCCGACCAGGTAGCGCGGTGGGTCCTGGAAGTGGCCGACGCCGGCCGGCGTGCCGGTGGCGATGACGTCTCCGGGCTCCAGGGTGATGGTCCGCGACACGAAGGCCACCACGGTGGCGACATCGAAGACCATCTCGGCCGTGGTGGAGTCCTGCCACACCTCCCCGTTCACCGATGACCGCAGGCGCAGCGCCTGCGGGTCGCCGATCTCGTCGGCCCTGACCACCACCGGTCCCATCGGCGCGAAGCCGTCGGAGCCCTTGGCACGCAGCCACTGGCGATCCTCGCGTTGCAGGTCGCGCATGGTGATGTCGTTGAGGATCGTGTAGCCGAAGATGGCCGCACCGGCATCCTCGCGGGCGATGCGCGAGGCGCGCAGGCCGATGACCACCGCCAGCTCGCACTCCAGGTCGAGCATCTCGGTGGCCGCCGGACGCAGGACCGCCGCACCCGGGTCGGCGACGGCGTTCGCGAACTTGCTGAACAGCATCGGGTAGCGGGGCGGCTCGATCGACTGCTCGCGGCAGTGGTCGTGGTAGTTGAGCCCGACGCAGACGATCTTGCCCGGCCGCGCGATCGGCGCGCGCCGCTGAACCGAGGCGACCGGGACGGGCTCGCCGGGCGCCCCTACGGTCGCGCCGGACGCCAGCAGCTCGCCGACGTCGCGAGCACCGGTCGACGCAGTCAGGTCGCTGATGCCCTCACCGAGCTCGACGCCGAGGCGGCGCTCACCGTCGATGGAGTAGGCCATCAGGCGCATCGGTCCGGCTCAGTCCTCTGTGAACCAGTCACGCGCGCCGCGGCGCAGAAGGCCGACCACGAGCACGACCGTCACGACCAGGCCGATGGGCGCCATGAGCAGGTACCAGCCATTCGCCGCTGCCCTCGGCATATCGAGCAGGATCGGCGGCAGCCCGGCGAGCACCGGGACCGGCAGGATGGCGATGCCGATCGCGAACCGATGGGCAATGCGCTTGCGCTGCAGGGCGACCGTGATGCCGAACAGCAGCGTGGCGAGCTCGAGCATCATGAAGATGCCGAGCAGGCTGAACGGCGCGCGCTCGCTGAAGTCGACGAATTCGACAATGCGGCCGAGCAGCAGGCCGGTCACCGCCAGCAGCCCGAAGGCGACGACGAACCACGCCCGCACGGCGAGCGGCAGGGGCGGACGGGGCGTCGGGCCGGGGGTCATGCAACGCGATCGTAGCGCGGCCCGGGCGCAAGGTGCTGCCGGAGCCGATGCGCGGGCCCCGCGAACGCGGTCGGGAAGCAGACCCCTTGACACCGCGCCAGCGTGCTCGTACAGTCCACTAAACCGGTTCAGTAAACCGGTTCACCCACCACCACCGAGCGGGCACTGGAGCTGGCGTGGCGAGACCCCGGATCGACGACGTGGCGAAGCGCGCCGGCGTGAGCAAGACCTCGGTGAGCTTCGCGTTCAACAAGCCGGACAACCTCAGGGTCGCCACACGTGAGCGCATCCTGGCCGCAGCCGCCGAGCTCGGATACCGACCGTCTCCGATCGCCCGTCGTCTGGCGAACCGCCGCACCGACCAGCTCGGCCTGGTCGTCCCTCAGTCGACCCACGACATCTTCGCCAACCCGTTCCTGCCCGAGCTGGTGCGCGGCATCGGCGACGTGTGCGATGCCGAGGGCATCGCCGTCGTCATCGTGCCACCCGTCAAGGGCTCCATCCGCCGCGCCGTCGAATCCGCGCTGGTGGACGGACTCATCCTGCTGGGCCTGGTCCCGAACCATCCGGACCTCGAAGAGGTGCGCCGCGCCGGCACGCCGATGGTGGGGCTGGATGTCGAGGACTGGTACGGCGTCGATGTCATCGGCGTTGACGACCGCTCCGGCGCCGCCCAGGCGGCCGAGCACCTCCGCGCGCTCGGCCATCGCGACGTCGCGGTCGTGCTCATCGCCGAGCACCCGGACTCGCCGGTCGACGAGCAGCATGGCATCAGCGCACGGCGCCTGGCCGGCATCCGGCAGGGCTTCGGCATCGCGCAGGGGAGCGACGCGTCGTCGGACGGCCGCATTCGGCTGCGCGTGGTCTCGACCCCGGTGAGCGAAGAGGGCGGACGGGCGGCCCTCGCGGCGCTCTTCGCCGACGACGACCCGCCGACGGCGATACTCACCATGTCCGACGTCATCGCCATCGGCGTTATGACCGGTGCCGCCGACGCGGGCCTGTCGGTCCCCGGCGACCTCTCCGTCGTCGGCTTCGACGACATCCCTGCCGCCTCGTGGACGACCCCGAGGCTGACCACCGTCCATCAACCGATCCGCGAGAAGGGCCGCCGAGCGGCCCATCGGCTCATCCAGGCCATTCGATCAGGCTCGGAGCACCGCCCCGTGGTAGAGATCCTGCCGACGCGCCTCGTTGTGCGCGGCACGACCGCTCCACCGCGTGGCGCCGCAGCCCTGGCGAACTCGCCGGGGGAAGGAGGTGTGGCCACACGCTGATCCACACCGCACCCACCCGCCGTTCATCCCCAGCACAGAGGTATCCCAAGCCCATGTCACGCACATTCCTACACCGCGTCGCACCGATGCTCGTGGTCGGCTCGCTGGTACTCGCAGCCTGCTCGGGCGGCGAGATCACGCCCGGCGACGACGAGTCGGACGCGCCCGACGAATCGACCCCTCCCAGCGAGGCGGCCTTCCCCGAGGGCGACGTCGCCATCGAGCTGTGGACCAAGGAGGGTGACCCACAGATCCTCTACGTCGAGGCCCTGGCCGAGGCGTACAGCGCCGAGCATCCGAACGTGACCATCGAGGTCGTCAACAAGGACGTCGAGCTGCTGCGCGAGGATCTCGTCAACACCGCGCTCTCGCCGGACGCGGCGCCCGAGCTGGTGTGGACCGTCGCCGACCATGTTGGCCCGTTCACCTCGGCCGGCGTCATCCAGGAGCTCGACGGGCAGATCGACCTCAGCCCGTACGAGGCGGGCGCCCTCGGCGCCGTCCAGGTCGACGGCACCACCTGGGGCATCCCGATCAGCAACGGCAACCAGCTGATGCTGTACTGGAACAAGTCCCTCATCGGCGACGAGGCTCCGGCCGACACCGATGAGCTCATCAGCCTCGCCCAGGACAACACCTCCGGCGAGAACTACGGCCTCGTCTTCAACGAGACCGAGTCGTTCTGGCTCACCCCGTGGCTCGCCGGCTTCGGCGCAAGCGTTTTCGCCGAGGACGGCACCACGCCGACCCTCGACACGCCGGAGATGCAGGCCGCGCTCGAGTTCCTGTACGGCCTCAAGTACACCGAGCAGGTGATGCCGGCCGAAGCCGACTACACCATCGCCAGCGACCTGTTCACGAGCGGCTCGGCCGCGATGATCGTGAACGGCGACTGGGAGCTCGGAAACTACGCCGACCAGCTCGGCGACGACCTCGGCGTCGGCCCGTTGCCGACGGTATCGGCGACCGGCGACGACCCGGCCCCGTACACGGCAGGAGCCTTCTACATGGTTCCCTCCGCGACCGAGGGTGACGCCCTGACCGTCGTCCTCGACTTCATGGCCTGGTCCACGAACACCGAGAACCAGATCCAGATGGTCGAGGAGCTCCGTCGACTGCCGGCCAACGCCGAGGCGCTGGCCGACTCGATCGTCACCGACGACCCGCTCCTGGCGGGCGCATCGGAGGCGGTCCTCAAGGGCACGCCACAGCCGACCAACGTCGAGATGCGATGCGTCTTCGACGCCATGAACACCGCGGTGCGCGATGTTCTCGGCGCCGGGAACGACGACTTCGCGGCGGTGACGGCAGCGATGCAGGAGGCAGCCGACAACTGCGTCGCCACGCTCTAACGGACGGTGACGTGGTGGGGGGGGGGGGGCGCCCCCCCCCCCCCCCCCCCCGCGCCCCCCCCGGGGGCCCCCCCGGGGGGGGGCCCCGACCACGCCCGGCCCGCCCCCCGGCACCCCCCCCCCCCCCGCGGGGGGGGGGGGGGGGGGGAC
>CAYVCE010000008.1:0-5504 GCA_964449915.1 uncultured Steroidobacteraceae bacterium
CGATGCCAGGTCCGGGATGAAGTCGCCCAGGTGTGAGTCCTCCTCCTCGCCGATCGGCGTCTCGAGGCTCACCGGCTCCTGCGACACCTTCATGATCTCGCGCACCTTCTCCGGGCTGACCGTCTGCGGGCCCTCGGCCACGCGCTCATCGGTCTCACCTTCCGTGGGCTCACGCTGGAGCTTGTCGCGCAGCTCGCGGATGATCTCGTCGCGGCTCATGCGCCGGGCGATCTCCTCCACGGTGGGCTCGCGTCCCAGCTCCTGGAGCAGGGTGCGGCTGACGCGAATGAGGCGGTTGATCGTCTCGACCATGTGGACCGGGATGCGGATCGTGCGCGCCTGGTCGGCGATGGCACGCGTGATCGCCTGCCGGATCCACCACGTCGCGTAGGTGCTGAACTTGAAGCCCTTCTCGTAGTCGAACTTCTCGACCGCCCGGATGAGGCCGATGTTGCCCTCCTGGATGAGGTCAAGGAAGCTCATGCCGCGACCGATGTACTTCTTGGCGATGCTGACCACCAGGCGCAGGTTGGCCTCGGTCAGGCGCTTGCGTGCATCGGTGCTCTGCTCGACCAGGCGTCCGGTCCGCTTCTCGAGCGGCACGTCGAGCGGGATGGTCGGGTCGTACCCCAGGCTGAGCAGGTACTCGGCGTCGTGCCCGCTGGTGATGTACTCGCGCACGATGTCCTGCGCCGTCTCACGCGCCCAGCGCTCGAGCTCGTTGAGCTCGACGGCGCCGGCGTGGCTGATGGCGCGGAACCGGTACGTCGAACCGAACAGGACGGCGTCCTTGAGACCCTGCGTCGCGTCGGAGGCCAGCACCTTGAGGATCGACTCGGCCTCCATCAGCCGGGTGCGTGCCTCGTCGTCGAGGTTCGGCGCACGCCGGGCCTTCGACAGCTTGATCGGCAGCACCTCGATCGTCTTGCGCTTGCGGCCGACCCACCAGTCGATGGCGTCGCGGGTGACGCGTGGTGACTCCTTGGGCAGGTCGAACGCGCGCATGGCGGCCATGCTGCGCGCCTTGGGCTCGGTGTCGAGGGTGACCCACGTGTACAGGTTGACCAGCGCCCGTGCCGGGTCCTCGACCGCCAGCTCGCCGAGCTCGATGGCCTTGGCCAGCACGACCTCCTCCTCGGCGGTCAGCAGCGCGACCTTGCCGATCTCCTTGAGGTACATCCGGACCGGGTCGTCGATGCCGATGAGGTCTGCCGCCAGGGCCTCGAGATCCTCCTCGCCCTCCTTGGGCTTGGCTGCCGCCTTGCCGGCGACCGGTGCGACGACCTCGTCCGCCTCCGCCTCGTCGGGCTCGGCGATCAGCGTCGGCTGGTTCGCCTCGTCGAGGATCTCGACGCCGGCCTCCGCGGCCGCTGCGTATAGCTCCTCGACGGCCCCCATCTGGGCCTCGGGCGACGGGATCGCCTCCAGGATCTGGTCATGGGTAATGAAGCCCTCTTCGCGCCCGCGCGCCAGGAGCTCGGCCACCGCCGCGCTGCGCGCGGCGCCGTCCTCGGACCCGTCGCCGTTCGTGGCGGCCGCGCGCGTCGTCCGCGCGGGCTTCGGCGTGGTCGGCGCGGCCTTCGCCTTCGCGGCAGGTGCCCTGGTGACCGGCTTCACCGCCGCGGGCTTCGCCGCCGCGGCCTTCGTGGCGGCGACCTTGGTGGTGACCGGCTTGGCTGCCGGCTTCGTGGCGGCGGCCTTGGTGGCGGCCTTGGTGCCGGCCTTGGTGGCGACCGGCTTGGCTGCCGGCTTCGGTGCGGTCGCCTTCTTTGCCGCGGGCTTGGCCGCTGGTGCCTTCGTCGCTGCCGGCTTCGTCTCCGCCTTGGTGGCCGCCGGCTTGCGTGTCGTCGTGCTCGTTGCCACGCTCAGCTCCTCCTCTCGCCGGCCATGACGGCCGGCCCTCTCATTGCGCTCATCAGCTGTTCGCGCTCGCGCGTCAGCTCCTGGAACCGGAGCTCCAGGTCTCGGATATCGGTGGATGTCTCGTCGTCGGATGCGGCGCGGATGAGCGCCTGGAGATCGTCGAGCTGCTCCTCGGTGCGCTCGATGCGCAGCCGGATCATGCAGATCCGCAGCTCCTCGCGATCCGTCGAGCTGCCGGGGCGCGCGCCGCGCGACCTGGCCGATGCGAGCAGGCTGCGCGCCAGGTCTGCGGTCGCTGCGTCGAGCCTGCTCACGAACTGCTCGAGGTCGGGCGTCGGTTCGGTGGCAATCGCGGCCCGCCATGCGTCGCCCAGCGCCTGGGCCGACTCGTCCCGGAAGGGCAGCCGCTCCCCCGCCGCCAGCTCGCGCGCGAGGGTCGGGCTGAGCAGCAGGAGGGTGAGTGCCTGGCGCTCGAGCGGCGTGAGGCGCGCCTCCCCATCGGCCTGCGGACGGTCATCCACGGCGGGACGGATCGGAACCGGTCGACCGCCGCGCGCCAGCTCCTCGCGCAGCACTCGCTCGTCGATCCCGGCCAGCTGAGCGAGCTGCGGAACGTACGAGTCCTGTTCGACGCGGTCGGGCAGGCGGCGCAGCAGGTCCAGCATGCGACGCGTGTAGCCGCTGCGTCCCTGGGCCTGCCGCATGTCGACCTCGCCGGCCGCGCGCTGCATGAAGTAGGGCAGCAGCTCGGCGGCATCGGCCACGGCCTGGCGCCACTGGTCCGGATCGGTGCGGATGAGCTCGTCGGGGTCCTTGCCGGCCGGGATGCGGATGACGCGCACCTTGCTGACGACCGGCCCGAGCTCCTCGAGCAGGCCGCGCTGGGTGGCCGTTTCGCCCGCCAGGTCAACGTCGTAGGCGAGGGCGACGGCATCGGCGTAGCGGTTGGCGAGCTCGACCTGTCCTGCGGTCAGCGCTGTCCCGAGGCTGGCCACGACGTTGCCGAACCCCGCCTGGTGGGCGGCCATGACGTCCGTGTAGCCCTCGACGATGACCGCCAGCTTCTCGCGCCGAATGGCGCCCTTGGCGAGATCGATCCCGTAGAGGGTGCGGCTCTTGTCGAAGAGGGCGGTGGCGGGCGAGTTCAGGTACTTCGGCCCCTCGCCGTCGGGCAGGATCCGTCCCCCCAGGCCGATGGCGCGGCCCGAGGCGTCCCGGATGGGGATGACGATGCGCCCGCGGAAGCGGTCGTACACGCCGCCGCGGTTCGACGGGCTGGCGAGACCGGCGTTGATCAGCTCGGCATCCGTGAAGCCCTTGGCCCGCAGGCGCTTGGTGAGCGCCTCCCAGGCGTTCAGCGCGTAGCCGACGCCGAAGCGCTCGAGGGTCTCGTCGCTCAGGCCGCGCTCGGCGAGGTAGGCGCGCGCCCGCTCGGCCTGGTTCGCCTGGAGCAGGACCTCGCGGTACCAAGCGATGGCGGCCTCGAGCGCCTCGCGCAGGCGCTTGCGCTGCCGGTCCTCGCGCGCGGTGTGCTCGCTGAGCTCGACGCCGGCCTTCTCTGCCAGCCGTGCCAGCGCCTCGCGGAAGTCGAGCCCGTCGCGGCGCATGAGGAAGGTGAAGATGTCGCCGTGCTCGCCGCACCCGAAGCAGTGCCACGTCTCGCGGTCGGGCGTGACGATGAACGACGGGGTCTTCTCGGCGTGGAAAGGGCACAATCCCTTGTGGACGGTGCCTGCGCGCTTCAGCGCGACGGTCTCGCCGACGACGTCGACGACCGGGAGCTTCGACTTGATCTCGGCAACGATGCCGGACGACGTGGTAATGCGCAGAACCTCGCGGGCGGCCCCATCCCAGAGATGCGGCCGCGCATGTCAAGGGGTTTGTCAAGTACTCGGACCCTATTCTAGCACATTGTCAAGTGCGCGACCCCACGATGCCGCGTCCGCTCGGTTGCCCCACGCGCTAGACTCGCCACCGAACCCCAGCGGACCACACCAGACCGGCCAGGCACGAGACCGATGCATCCTGCTTTCCCGAAGCGCCCCGCGTCCACCGCAGCAGCGCCGATCGAGCTGCGGCGCGCCGCCTTCCGGGACCTGCACGGCGCACGCCTGCACGGCTTCGCGCTGCTGGTGACGCTCGGCGACCAGGCCCTGGCCGCCACGCTCGCGAGCGAGGCGATTGCCGAGGGCAACGCGCGCACCGATGAGCTCAGCCATCCCGAGCGCGCCGCAGCGTGGCTGCGACGACGCGTCGTCCGCGCCGCCCGAAGCCAGCTGCGCGACTCCCCCGCCACAGCGGGCCGCCGGCGAGCGGCGCTCGCGGATCTCGACACCGACGCCGTCGCGTTCGCGTCACTCGCTGCACTCGACGTGCGGGAGCGCGCCGCCGTCGCCGCGTACACCGTGGAGCGCCTCGACCGCCTCGACGTGGCGACCATCGTCGGCATGGACGGCGCGCGGCTCGAACGCCTGCTCCGTCACGCCCACGCGACGGCGATCCAGTCGGCCGGCCGCGTCCTCGACGAGCAGCCTCCCGTGGACGGACCGATCACGACGCGGATCCGCGCCATCGCCGAGCGGGCGATGACGTGAGGGACCTCCACGACCGCTTCGACGACTGGCTCGCCGACGGGGCCGAGGGCGAGCCGCCCCGCGACCTCGCCCTCCACGCATCCAGCTGCGACGGCTGCATGCGGGCGGTGGCGGTCGTCGAGTCGCTCCAGGGCATCGACGTGGGCGCCGCGGAGCTCCCGCCGCTGCGCGACGCGGCCGGCAGGCCGAGACCGGTGGCGGTCGCGCGGATGGCCGTCGGCGCGCTGGCGGTCATCCTGCTCGGCGTGAGCGTCGCGGTCGGGGGATCCGGCCTCTTCCGCAGCGCACCCTCCGCCGATCAGTCCGGGACGTCCCCCGCCGCCGAGGGCGTCCTCGCGGGCGTTCCGTCCGCCGCGGCGACCGATCGATCACGCAGTCCGTCGCCGACGCCATCAGCCTCGGCCACGCCGACCCCCACTCCGTCCGCGACCGCATCTGCAGCGCCCGATCCGACTGCCGTACCCATCCAGCCCGCGCCTCGAACGCCCGCGCCCGCGCCCGCGCCGCCGGCGCCAACCGTGCCTCCGCCGACCGCGAGCCCTGCTCCTCCGCCGACGACGCCGCCACCGACACCAATGCCGGACCCGAGCGTGCCGCCCAGCGCCTCGTCGTCAGTTTCCGAGTCCCCTTCCGAGTCGCCAGCGCCGTAGCGGCTACTTGTCGCGGGTCTCCGTCGAGGCGATGGCGGCCTGGGCGGCGGCGAGGCGAGCCACCGGCACGCGGAACGGTGAGCAGCTCACGTAGTCCAGACCGACCTCGTGGCAGAAGGCGATGCTCTGGGGGTCGCCGCCATGCTCGCCGCAGATGCCGATCTTGAGGTCCTTCTTGGTGGACCGGCCCTTCTCGACGCCCATCCGCATCAGCTGTCCCATGCCGGCCACGTCCAGCACCTGGAACGGGTTCTCGGGCAGGATCTTGCGGTCGACGTACTGCATCAGGAACTTGCCCTCGGCGTCGTCGCGCGAGTAGCCGAAGCCCATCTGGGTCAGGTCGTTGGTGCCGAAGCTGAAGAATTCCGCATGCTCGGCGATCTCGTCGGCCGTGAGG
>CAYVCE010000009.1:0-2582 GCA_964449915.1 uncultured Steroidobacteraceae bacterium
CGCCTCCTCTTCGCTGCCGGCGGCGCCCGAGACCCCGAACATCTCCTTCTCGACGGCGTCGCTGCTCTCGCCCAGGCCGCGTGCGAACAGCTCGACGCGCTCGAAGAGCGGCGTCTCGATGCGCTCGAAGCCGTATCGACGGCTCACGTCACGCGCGACCGCCTCGACCCGGTCCCACGTCGAGGTCTCCTCGGGCAGCAGGTCGCGCGTGCCGCGCGGGGCGCTGATCGTCTTCGCCATGCGCGGCGAGTCTATCGGCCTCGGGAGGCGACCGTGTGATACGCCGCGCCGACGATCTCCTCGACGGCCGGCCAGTTCACCTCGACGTCGAGGTATACGCCGATCCAGCCGCGGTGCCCGACATAGGGCGGGACGAAGTAGCAGCCCGGTTCCTCGTCGACCAGGGCGTCGCGGGCGCCGGGTGGCGCGGCACACCAGAACGCCACGCGGTCGTCGTGGTGCCGATCGGCCCCGGTGGCGAAGCTTCGCCTGTCACGATGGAACCACGTCGGCTCGCCGTGGCTCAGGCGTTCGGTGACGTCAGGCCACGACAGACAGAAAACGCGGACCCGCTCGATCGGCGGAACCGTCACTCGCTGGCGCGTCCGCTGCCCATGCGGCGGCGGGTGGAGACCTCGACGGGCTGCTCGCTCGCTTCGTGGGCCGGGTGCTCGACCAAGGCGATCAGGCGGCTCTGCATGAAGCGTCCGGTGCGCACCGGCGTCCCACTGCGCGTGACCTCCGAGACCTCCACGATGCCGCGCGCGGTGGTCACCTCGATCCTCCGGCCGGCACGTGTCGCGACGATGTCGAAGGTCTGCGTGCCGCCCTGCCCGGTGTCAACGACGGCCTCGACTCGATCGCCCTTCATCGGCGGAGTGTACCGGTCGCCGGCTCGCCGGCTCGCTCCGACGCGACGGCGCTGTGGGGCGTCCGCATCGATAGATCGGCGGAAATGCGCCTGAAGTGGCGGCCGGGCGCGGTCTCTACGATCTATCGGTCCCAGTTGCGCGCGAGGACGGCCCTGAGGCTGGCGTCAGGCGTGCGGCTCACCGATATATCGGTGAGGGCCTGCCCATCAAGGCGGTCGGGCACGTTCCCTACGATCTATCGGTTGCTGCAGCGCGAGGACGGCCCGGGTACCCCGTCCGGCGTGCGGTTACCGACGCTAGCGCGCCTCGCGCGTGACCGAGGTGATGTCCCGCAGGCGCTCGATCTTCGAGAGGACCCGCGCCAGCTGCTGGAGCGAGGTGACCTTGAAGGTCGCGGTGATGACCGCAGTGCCATCCGGGTGGGTGGCAACGGAGGCGGCCACGATGTTGACCTTATACTCCGCGACGACGTTGGTCACCTCGTTGAGCAGCCCGGGCCGGTCGAGGGCGGTGATGCGCACGGTGATCGGGTAGGTCTGCTGCCCGGCCAGCTCCCACTCCACGTCGATGAGCCGCTCGATATCGCGCTCGCTGAGCACCGATGGGCACGACGCGCGGTGGATCGTCACGCCTTTGCCGCGCGTCACGTAGCCGGTGATCTCGTCGCCGGGCACCGGTGAGCAGCACTTCGCGAATCGCACCAGCAGGTCTCCGACGCCCTTGACCTTGATGCCGGTCGTGGAGGGCGCGGCCGGCGGCGCCATCTCGGGCAGGGTGATCGCCACGTCGTCGTGGATCTCGAGCTTGCTGACGACCGAGGCGGAGCTCACGGCGCCGTAGCCGATGGCGGCGTAGAAGTCGTCGATCTCGCGGTACTTGTACTGGGCGGCAAGGTCGGCCAGCTTGGCGGCGTCGATGCCGGCCAGCGTCTCGTGGGCCAGGCGGCGCAGCTCGCGGTCGAGCAGGTCCTTGCCCTGCGCGACGTTCTCGTCACGCTGCTGGCGCTTGAACCAGGCGCGGATCTTCTCGCGCGCGTGGGAGGTGCGAACGATGTTGAGCCAGTCGCGACTCGGGCCGTGCGCCGCCTTGGTCGTCACGATCTCGACGATGTCGCCGTTGCGCAGCCGGTAGTCGAGCGGCACCAATCGGTTGTTGACCTTGGCGCCGATGGTGCGGTGGCCGACATCGGTGTGGATGCGGTACGCGAAGTCGAGCGGCGTGGCGTCGCGCGGCAGGTCCTTGACGTCGCCCTTGGGAGTGAAGACGAAGACCTGGTCCTGGAAGACGTCGAGCTTGAGGCCCTCCACGAACTCGGTCGGGTCGACCACCTCGCGCTGCCAGTCCATGAGCTGGCGCACCCAGGCCAGCTTCTGGTCGTAGCGCCGGTCCCCGCGCGAGCCCTCCTTGTAGCGCCAGTGGGCGGCGATCCCCGCCTCGGCCACGTCGTGCATCTTTGCCGTCCGGATCTGGACCTCGAGCGGCTTCGCCTCCGGACCGATGACCGCGGTGTGCAGGCTCTGGTACATGTTCGCCTTCGGCATGGCGATGTAGTCGTCGAACTGGCCGGGCACGGGGCGCCACAGCGAGTGCACCACGCCGAGCGCCGCGTAGCAGTCCTTGACCTCGTCGACCATCACGCGGATGGCGTGCAGGTCGTAGATCTCGGTGAACTCGGCGCCCTTGCGCTCCATCTTCTTGGCGATGCTGTAG
>CAYVCE010000010.1:0-13486 GCA_964449915.1 uncultured Steroidobacteraceae bacterium
GCTGCGGGATCTTGTCGAAATATCGGCGCCGCACGCCGGCACGCTGATTGCGAGCACTCAATGCCGAGGTCCGGCGAGCTCAGCCCCCGGTGAGGAGCGGTGTCCCGCACGCGGCGCAGTAGGCATCGCCGTTGGCGATCACGATCCGACATCCCCGGCAGCGCGCGGGCGCCAGGGCCACCGCCACGGCCTGCAGCCCGATGAACGTGGCCCGCAGGTAGCGACCCACCGGCGTTCGCCGTGCCGGTCGCAGGTCCATCGGCGGCCAGGCGTGGATCATCGGCTCCGATGGACGCGCCAGGGCGGCGTGGAAGCGATGCCGCTCGCGGTCGTAGATCGCGCGCCAATCCGGATCGCTCATCACCTGGCGCACCGCATTCACGACCTGCATCTCCTCATTGGCGCGGCCGGACCGGTTGCGGTCGGGGTGGAACGTGCGTGCCAGGCGCCGGCAGGCGGCGGTGACCTCGTCGGTCGAAGCCGAGGACGAGACGCCCAGGAGCCGGTAGACGTCACGTTCGGGGGTATAGGGCAGGAGGCGCGGCTGATTCATGAATCCGCGACGCATGGTAGCAGCCCGGATCGGATCGCTCATGCCCGCGCGGATTCGCCCCAGGGATCACGGAATTGGCAGATGGTTTTGCTAATTACGTAACAGGGGTTGACAATCTGACGACATGGCGATATTCTGCGTCCGTGGATGACTAAATCAGCATTCACGTGATGGAATCTGGCAGGAGCCACTACCGATGTTTGACTACCGACTCTTCTTTGCAAACTCCACCCTCGACAGCAACGAGCGCGAACGCCGCCCGATCCTGGGCCACGACGACAGGCGCGTGTACCGGCGGCCGGCCGATCGTCGCGACGCGCGCAGCAAGAACCGCCGCTAGCCATGGTCCACGACGTCATCGCCACCTGCCCGGTCTGCTCGGGCGAGCTGACCATCGCCCGGCTCCACTGCCGCGACTGCGGCACCGCGCTCGAGGGCGAGTTCGGGGTCGGCCGGTTCGGCCGGCTCGACCGCGAGCAGATGAGCCTGCTCGAGAGCTTCCTGCGCTCGCGCGGCAACCTCAAGGAGATGGAGCGCGAGCTGGGCATCAGCTATCCGACCGTCCGCGGTCGCGTCGACGCCCTGATTCGCTCGCTCGGCCTTTCCGAGGGAGCTGCGGGCGACGCCGATGACGACTTCGACGCCAACTTCGCCGATGGGTTCGACGACGCGCCGACCACCGGTGGCGACCGCGCCGCCGAACGACGCGCCATCCTGGAGCGCCTGGCGCGCAAGGAGATGACCGCCGATGCCGCAGCCAGCGCGCTGCGGGAGCTGGGGACCGGATCCTGATGGCCACCTTCTCGCGGACCCAGGAAGTCGAGCACGAGATCGGCGCGGATGGGCGTTTCGCGCTCCGCGTCACGAGCCCGGATGTCGAGCTGCGCGCCGTCGAGGGCGGCACCGCCCGGGTGCGCGCCACGTTCGAGATCCGCGCTGCATCGGACGCCGAGGCCGACGAGATCTTCAACCGCATCAAGCTCCAGGTGAAGCAGGGATCCGGCTCGCTCGAGGTGACCGAGCCGCGCGACGGTCCCGGCGGGATCGGCGGGCTCATTCGCCTGCTCGGAGGCAGCGGAAGGATCGACGCCAGCGTGGCGGTCGACGCCCCCAGCGGCTGCGACCTGCGCTGCGACGGCGTGAGCGCCGACATCACCGCCACCGGCTTCCGCGGCACGCAGGAGTATCGGAGCGTGTCGGGCGATCTCGTCCTCGAGGGGGTCGGCGGCGAGCTGCGCGTGAAGGGCGTCTCGAGCGACGTCAGCCTGCGCGCTGCCGGGCCGCTGGCCGCCCTGGACGTCAATACCGTCAGTGGCGATGTATCGGCCGTGGCGCCGAACATCGGGCAGCTGCGCGTCGTGACGGTCAGCGGCGACGTCGAGGTCGAGGCCTCGCTGGCCGACGGGCCTGGCCACCGGGTCGAAACGGTGAGCGGCGACCTCTCGCTCGGCGTGGCCGGTGGCCTGACGGTCGAGGTGCGCGGCCTGTCCACCGACGTCGACATCCGCCTTCCCCACCGAGCGGAGGGATCGCGCGACCGACGTCGCTACGTCATCGGAGAGGGCGGGCCGGACGTCCTGTTCAGCTCCATGTCGGGCGACATCGAGGTTCGCAGCGCGCGCCGCGGCGTCGCGGCACCACCGCAGGCGCCCGCACCACCGACCCCGCCGACGGCACCTAGGCCGGTGACGCCCCCGCGGGCGCCCGTCGTCAGCGACGACGAGCAGCTGGCGGTGCTCCGCGCGCTCGAGAGCGGCGAGATCGACGTCGAGGAGGCGACCCGACGCCTGGCCGGCGAGGTGCGCTCGGGTGGCTGAGGAGCTCGAGGTGGTCCTGCGCCTGGTGGCCGACGGCACGCTGACGCCCGAGCAGGCGGCGCCGATCATCGACGCCCTCAGCCGTGCGGAGGCACCGTCCGACGATCGGCTCCATCGGCGCATCGATCGAGGACTCGACCGCGTCCGCCGTCGGGTCGAGCGGGCCTACGAGCGCACCGAGCAGGCGCGCGCCACGGCCGAGCAGCGTGGAGCGCGGCCGGGCCGCCAGCTGCGCATCCGGGTCACCGAGCACGGCCGCCAGGTCGTCAACCTGCGCATCCCGATCGGCCTCGTCGACGCGGCGCTCGGCTTCGTGCCGGGCATCGGCGGTGAGCAGAGCGAGCGCATCCGGCAGGCAGTCGCGGCCGGCACCGTCGGTCCGATCATCGATGTCGAGGACACCGATGGCGGCTCCGTCCTCATCAGCGTGGAGTGAGGCATGTCCACGACCGAGGTCTCCCCCGCCGCCCCGGCCGTGGCTGCATCCACGGATCCCGCCGAGACGGGCCCTGCCCTGCTGCGACCGCTCCGCATTCGCGACTTCCGGCTGCTGTTCGCGGGGGAGACGATCAGCGTCCTGGGCGACCAGTTCCACTTCGTGGCGCTCACCTGGCTGGCGCTCCAGCTCACCGGCTCCGGCCTGGCCCTCGGAACGGTGCTGATGACCGCCGCCATCCCGCGCGCCGTCTTCATGCTGGTCGGCGGCGCATTCAGCGACCGCTTCTCACCACGTTCGCTCATGCTGGCCTCGAACTCGATCCGCGGCGTCGTGGTCGGCGTCCTCGCCGCGCTGGTGCTGAGCGGCCGGGCCGAGCTCTGGCATCTCTACGTGTTCGCCGGCATCTTCGGCATCGTCGACGCGTTCTTCTACCCGGCCCTCAACACGATCGTCCCGATGCTCGTTCCCGAGCGGCAGCTCGCGCCGGCCAACGCGCTCGTGCAGGGCGCGCAGCAGATCATGGGCCTCATCGGTCCGGCGCTGGCGGGAGCGATGATCGCGCTCGTGCAGACCGGGCCGGCGTTCGCCATCGATGCCGCATCGTTCGGCATCGCGGCCGTTGCCCTGTTCCTCATCGCCGGCGGCCGCCGCCACCCCGAGGCCGACACGGGCGGTGACCGCCCGAGCGTGCTGGGCACCATCGCCGGCGGCGTGCGTGCCGCCTGGGCCGATCCCGCCGTGCGGTCGATCGTGCTACTGACCGCTGCGTTCAACTTTGCCTTCACCGGGCCGATCAGCGTGGGCCTGGCGTTCCTCGCGGACCATCGGTTCGCCGGTGGCTCGGTCGCGTTCGGCTTCCTCTTCTCGGCCTTCGGGGCAGGCGCGGTGCTGGGCGCCATCGGTGCCGGCTCGGTCCCCCGGCCACGACGCCTGGGGACGATCCTGATGTTCATCGCCGTCGCGCTTGGCATCGGCCTGGCACTCATCGGCGTGGCACCGACGCTGCCGATCGCGCTGGCCATCATCGGGGTGATGGGGGTCTTCATCGGCTTCATCAACGTGCAGGCCATCGCCTGGCTCCAGTCGCGCATCCCCGAGGAGCTGCGGGGCCGCGTCATGAGCCTGGTCACCCTCGGCTCGGTGGGCCTGGCACCGGTCTCGCTGGCCATCGCGGGGGCGCTCATCGACTTCGGCGCGGTGACGCTGGTCTTCGCCGCGGCCGGCGCGATCGTGATCGCGGCCGCGGTGGCAGGCGTCGCCTGGGGCGTGCCGACCCTGATGGTCTGGCCGGACGAGGAAACCGCCTAGAATCGGTCGCCGTGAGCAGCGCAATCGAGGCGGCCCCCGACCGCTGGTGGGAGGGGGCCGTCATCTACCAGGTCTATCCGCGCAGCTTCGCGGACGCGGATGGCGACGGCATCGGCGACCTGCGCGGCATCCGCGGGCGCCTCGACCACCTGCGTGGGACCGATGCGTCCCTCGGCGTCGACGCCATCTGGCTCTCGCCGATGTATCCGTCGCCGCTCCACGACTTCGGCTACGACGTCAGCGATTACGTCGACGTGGCGCCCGAGTACGGCACCCTTGCCGACCTCGACGATCTCGTCGCGGCCTGCCACGCGCGCGGCCTGCGCTTCCTGCTCGACCTCGTGCCGTGCCACACCTCGGTCGAGCACCCGTGGTTCGTCGCCTCGCGCTCGTCGCGCGACGACCCGAAGCGCGACTGGTACATCTGGTCCGATCCGGCCCTCGACGGCGGCCCGCCGTCGAACTGGGAGGCCGCGTTCGGCGGTGCCTCGTGGGAGTGGGACGCCGCGACCGGGCAGTACTACCTCCACTCGTTCTACCCCGAGCAGCCGGACCTGAACTGGCGCAACCCGGCCGTCGCGGAGGCGATGGCCGACGTGATGCGCTTCTGGTTCCGCCGCGGCGTCGACGGCTTCCGGGTCGACGCCATCTTCGCCGCCATCAAGGACGACCTGCTGCGCGACAACCCGCCCGACCGGCGGCCCGGCGCCATCCCCGGCATCGACGACCGCGCCGGCCAGGACCCCCTGTGGAGCCTGCACCGCCCCGAGGTGCACGACGTGGTGCGCCATCTGCGCCGCGTGGCCGCCGAGTTCCCGGGCCGCGTGCTGGTCGGCGAGGCCTACGTGCCGGTCCAGGCCCTGGCCGCCTACCTCGGTCACGGCGCGGACGACCAGTTCGACCTCGCCTTCAACTTCGAGCTGCTCCATTCGCCGTGGCGGCACCAAGATCTGACGCTGGCCATCGAGCGCTCGGAGGCGCTCCATCCGCCCGGCACGCTGCCGACCTACGTGATCAGCAACCACGACCAGGCGCGCCACGCGACGCGCTGGGGCACCGAGCGGGCTCGCGCCGCCGCCTTCCTGCTGCTCACCCTGCGCGGCGTGGCGGTGCTCTACGCCGGCGAGGAGATCGGCATGCTCGACGCCGATCCTGCCTCGCTCCCCGACCCGCCCTTCGACCGCGCAGGCCGCGACGGCTGCCGCACCCCGATGCAGTGGGACGCGTCGGCGGGCGGAGGCTTCACGTCCGGCACGCCATGGCTGCCGCTGGTCGACCACGCCACCCGCAACGTGGCGGACCAGTCCGCGGACCCGGGGTCCCTGCTCACGCTCTACCGGCGGCTGATCGCGGTGCGTGCCGCGTCGCCCGCGCTGGCGCGCGGGACGCATCGGTCCATCTTCGGGGTCGCGCCGGACGTCCTCGCCTGGCTGCGCGAGGCCGGCGGCGACCGGATCCTGGTGCTCATCAACACCGCCGGCGCGGAGCGCTCCTGCGACCTGCGACGCGCCGCAGCGGCGGGCGGCGATCTGCTTGTGGCCACGTCGGAGCGAGCCGGGCGCCTCGCGCTCGATGGGCTGACGCTCGACCCGCTCGAGGGGATTGCCATCTCGCTGGACCGCGGCTGACGTCGGACCAACCCGCGCGGGGTCGACGTCGGGAAGGCACGCTCGGTGCTACCGTGCGCGCCGTGACCCGACGACCCGACCCGTCAGACCAGCAGCGGGTCGACCCTCTCCTCGACGTCCGCGAGAAGCGTCGCGGCAAGCGCCCGGGCGACACCTACGTGCGTCGCGTGCGCTCCTTCGACGATCCGTTCCAGCGCGGCGGCGACGAGGGCGAGCTCATCGCGACCGAGCGCACCGTGCTCGAGCGTCGAGGGTGGAGGGCAGCGCTGCGGAGACTGCGCACCGCCCTGATCGGCCGCCCCATCCACAGCGGCCGGGAAGAGCACGAGCGCTTGACGAAGGTCAAGGCGCTGGCCATCTTCAGCAGCGACAACATCAGCTCGTCCGCGTACGGGCCCGAAGAGATCATGCGCGTACTGGCCCTGGCCGGGACCGGCGCGCTCACCCTCACCTTTCCGCTGGCTGGCCTCATCACCGTGATGCTGGCGATCGTGACCGTGTCGTATCGGCAGACGATCAAGGCCTATCCCAAGGGCGCCAGCAGCTACATCGTCGCCAGCGACAACCTGGGCAGCGTGACGGGGGTGCTGGCGGCCGCGGCCCTGCTCATCGGCTACGTCGTGACCGTAGCCGTCTCGGTGTCTGCCGGCGTCGCGGCCCTGAGCTCGATCGTGCCGGAGATCCACGAGCAGCGCGTCATCATCAGTGTGGCGCTGGTCCTCCTCCTGATGGTTGGCAACCTGCGCGGCATCCGCGAGTCGGGCACGATCTTCATGGTCCCAACCTACGCCTACATCGTGATCATGCTCGGCATCATCGCCTACGGCGTGGTGCGCTCCTTGATGGGCGACGTGCCCCAGTACGACGCGCCGGCCGCGTGGGACGGGATCGAGCAGGGCGGTCAGGCGCTCGGGCTATTCCTCATCCTGCGCGCGTTCTCGCAGGGGGCCGTCGCGCTCACCGGCGTCGAGGCGGTGTCCGACGGCGTGCCGGCCTTCCAGCCGCCCGAGTGGAAGAACGCGCGCACCACGCTGACATGGGCGGCCATCGTGTTCGCGGTCCTCTTCGTCGGGATCGCCTACCTGGTCACGGCGATCGCGATCGTGCCCGATCCGACCGAGCAGCAGACCGTCCTGAGCCAGCTGGTCCGCCACCTCACCGGCGACGGCGCGATCCTGATCGTGGCGCAGGTCGCAACCGCCCTGCTCCTCGTGCTGGCCGCGAACACCAGCTTCGCCGACTTCCCACGCCTCTCCTCGTTCCTCGCCCGCGACGGCTACCTGCCGCGGCAGTTCGCATTTCGCGGCGAGCGCCTGGCGTTCACCACCGGCATCGTGGCGCTGTCGCTCATGGCGATCGGGCTCCTGCTCGGCTTCAACGCCAGCGTTTCGGGGCTCATCCCGCTCTACACGCTCGGCGTATTCATCGCGTTCACCCTGTCCCAGGCCGGCATGCTGGTGCGCTGGTGGCGGCGGCACGAGTCCGGCTGGCGCCGCGGCCTGATCATCAACGGGCTCGGCGCGCTCACTACGGCGGTGGTGGCCCTCGTGGTGGGAACCAGCAACTTCTTCCAGGGCTCGTGGCTGGTCATGGTGCTGGTGCCGCTGGTCATGCTCCTGCTGCTCGGGATCCACTCGCACTACCGCGACCTCGACCGGGCGCTGTCGCTCGACCGCATCCCCGACAAGGAGGAGATCGCGCCCCGGCCGATCGTGATCGTGCCGATCTCGCGGCTCGACCGCCCGGCGCGCCAGGCGATCGCATTCGCCAACTCGATCAGCAACGAGGCGGTCGCCGTCCATGTGACGAACGACCCCGAGGCGGCCGACGCGATGCGCGAGCGCTGGCCGGCCTGGGCCGGGACGACCGAGCTGGTGGTCGTCGAGTCGCCCTACCGGGCGCTCATCGGTCCGCTGCTGGCCTACATGGACGCCCTCCAGCGCCAGGCGCCGGACCGGCCGATCCTGGTGGTGCTCGCCGAGTTCGTGCCGCGCCATTGGTGGGAGAACCTCCTCCACAACCAGACCGCGCTGCGCCTCAAGCTTCGCCTCTTCGCACGCCGCAACACGATCGTCGCCGACGTCCCCTACCACCAGCCGAGGTCGTAGCCCGGCGCGCCGGCAACCGGCCGACCGGCGCTTGCCGGTCGCGTAACTACCTCCGAATGGGCTGACACACCGCCGAGGCCGATGCGACTGCCGCCGGCCCCCGCGCCCATTTGAGGAGGATCCGCATGCGCACCCGGTTCGGCCCATCCCTCATCGTCGCGCTCCTGCTGGGCCTGGTGGCCTCGCTGGCCGCGGCCGGCATCGTGGCCGCCGCCGAGACGACCCTGACCGCGACCCTGGCGGGGGTGACCGAGGGCGACAACCCCGGCGACCCCGACGGTACCGGCACGGCCTCGGTCGTCATCGATCCCGCGGCAGGCACCGCCTGCTGGGACCTGACAGCCACCGGCATCGAGCCGGTCACGCAGTCGCACATCCACGTCGGCGCTGCGGGGGTATCGGGCGGCGTGGTCGTCCCGCTCGACGTCGACGGCTTCACCGGGACCAGCGAGGGCTGCACATCGGACGTCGACGCTGCCGTGCTCCAGGCCGTCCTCGACGACCCGGCGGGCCACTACGTCAACCTGCATACGGAGGACTACCCGCCCGGCGCGATCCGGGGCCAGCTGGCCGCCGGCGCGGCGCCGAACACGGCAGTCCCGGTGCCGGGTACCGATGCTCCGGTGGCGTTGCTTGGTGCGCTCCTGGCCGGCGCCGCGCTCGGGATCGGCCTGCGCGCGTGGCGACCCCTGGCGACGCGCGGATAGCACGCGGGTTCCCTCTCGCGGACGCGAAGCGGCTCCGGCACGGCGCCGGGGCCGCTCGCGACGCGCGACTGAACGCGAATTCCCAGCCGCGTTTGCGCGGGGCGGCTCCGGCATGAGGGGGGCAGGGGCCGCCTTCGTCGTTCGGGCCGGCCGGCCCTGTGCGGCGCCGAGATGGCGTGCAATCCCGCCACCTCGGCCCCTGGCTCGTGCGTCCCGTAGCACCGGTAGGCACGAGATGCCCTCATCGTAACCACGCAGACGGGTGGCGGACAGTTCAGCGCGGCTCCGGCCTTGGGCGGTGCCGGGGCCACCCTCGTCGATGCCACGCTGCGCGCTTCCTCGGTCCTGCCAAATGCAGACCGTGGCCGCACTACGAGCCTTCCCGCTATTCGGATCGGACGCCGTGCAGGCTGGGAGCCGCAGATTGACCGAAAATTCCGGGTGGCGGCGACGGTAGTGGGGCTCTCGCATGAATGTGACAACACCGCTCTCCAATCGGTGCACTGCACTGCCGTCGCTTCAGCGCGGCTCGAGGCGGAAGTATCGGCCCTCGCTGAGGATGTGGCGGCGCGCGTCGCCGTAGAGGAGGTTGCCGGGGAACGGCTGCTGCTCCGAGGTTGCCGATCGCGCGAAAGGTGACGCTCCACGCGGTCGATCGGCGGGGTGCCATGTCGTCCGTACGGCGCAGGGTCGCCCCCGTATCGGTGCGTCGATCGCTACCAGTCGAGCGGCCCGTGGTAGGTCGGGAAGGGCCAGTGAGACTCGGCGGCGTCGAATCCGGCCTGGGTGGCCATCAGCTCGGCAGTCCACTGGCCGACGATCGCGTCCCACGCGCTGCATGGCTGGCCCACGACGCGGCCCGGGAGAGCCGCGACATAGTTCTCGAAGATGCGGATGTGCTCGCCCTCGTGCACCCGGATGTGCTCCATCACCACCTGCCACCACGCTTGCAGCTCGTGGGGGACGCTGGTTGGCGCGGTCCACTGGGGAAGTGTCGCCAGGTAGGCGACGTTGCTGACGAGGGCGGTCATGGTGCAGCTTCCGGTCGACGGATCCTGGACGTAGGACGGTCGGTGGTCCCAGACCGTCGGTCCGGCGTACGCCATCGTGCTGCGATCGGCCCCTGCCTGGTCAGCCGGCACGTTGGCCCTGGCAGATGCCATGAGCTCGTCGGGCGTCGATCCGCTGACGCTGAAGTAGCGTTCCTCGGCATTCCACACGTCGACCGTCAGCGCCGCGAGCGGCACCAGCTGGTTCGCCACCACCACCTCGGGTGTCGGTGCCGGCGCCTCCGGTGCAGCCGATGACTCGGTGGCCGGGGCGGTCGGCGTCGGCGCGGTGGCGATGCGCGGCCGGTCCTCGGGTATGTCTCGTCCGTCGTCGTCCACCTGTCTCGCAGCGGTCGGACGCGGAAGCTGCACGCTCGACGACGGGTCCACGGAAGAGGCCCGAATCGGGGTCGGGCCGACGGTCGACGTCAGTGCGACGCCGCCGATCGCGCTCAGGACGAGACCGATGCCGAGCGCCAAGCTCCTGGTGACGGCGTGAGTGATGAGACTCTCCCCCTCGGGATCCCTTGCCGTCCCCGTACCGATGGCCACGGTTGGCGGTTGCCGGCGGGATGCCTACGGAGGACAGCGTAGTACCCCGGGCAGACCGAATGGGTGCCCCGCTCCTGGTCGCGGATCGGTGCGGTGCGGTCGGGGTTGGATAGTGGTGGAGACGTCAGTTGCCGGCAGGCAACGCGGGTCCCGGCGCCTCTGCCTGGCGGCGATCGTTCGGTTGACTTCGGCATGTGCCGCGCCACCGTGTAACCACGGGCCCCCCGCCGCTGAACACCATTGGCAACGACGCTCGACGCTCACAGGTGTCGCATCATGCGTCGCTTTGTCACCCAGCTTCGACCAATCCGCCTCTTCACGGCGGTCGCTCTCGCGGGCGTGCTGACCTTCAGTGCCTCGCTGGCCTTCGCGGCTGATCAGCCCGTCATGGGCACCTCCGCGAACTACGCGGTCATGGGCGCCACCGCCATCACCAACACCGGGCCGACCGTCGTCAACGGCAACCTGGCCATCAGCCCCGGTGGCTCGTCCTCGGTGACCGGCTTCTTGCCCGGCGTCGTGACCGGCCAGAGGGACGAGGCGAACGCCAACGCCGTCCTGGCGCACACCGATCTGGTAGGTGCGTACAACGACGCGGCCGGCGAGACCACGACGGTCAACCTGACGGGAACCGACCTGGGTGGGCTGACCCTCACGCCGGGCACCTACACCTTCGATAGCTCCGCGCAGCTGACCGGCACTCTGACCCTCGACGGCCAGGGCAGCACCAACGCCACCTTCATCTTCCAGATGGGCAGCACGCTGACCACGGCGTCGGCCGCATCGGTCCAGCTGATCAACGGCGCCGGCTCGTGCGCCGTGTTCTGGCAGGTCGGCAGCTCTGCCACCCTGGGGACCACCACGAACTTCCAGGGCACCATCATGGCCATGACCAGCATCACCATGAACACCGGTGCCACGATCGGGGTCGGCGGCATCGGCCATGGAGGCCGTGCGCTGGCCATGAACGGAGCCCTGACCCTGGACAGCAACATCATCACTCCCCCGCCGGCCGGCTGCCTCTTCGCTGCGGCGCCGACAGCGACACCGGTACCGACGGCCGGCCCGACGGCCGTCCCGACAGCCGTCCCGACAGCCGTCCCGACGGCGACACCGACCGCAACGGCGGCCCCGACGGTCGCACCGAGCACTCCGGCATCGAGCGCCCCTCCCGTCGTGACGGTCGCCAGTGATGCACCCCAGTCCAGCCCGGGTGGCACGCCGACCTCTGTCGCAACCACTCCGGTGTTCGACGTGCCTGGGATCAGCTTGATTCCGGGCCTCCCGGACACCAGTCTGATCGATGCTGCCCGGACCTCGACCACAGTGATCGCACTGCTGGGCAGCCTGGCGACCTTCGGCGGGCTGTCGATGGCCCTCGCGAGAAGCCGGCGGCGCACCTAGGACCGGCCGGGAGGCTCATCGCGAGCGGGGCGAGCCCTGAAGCGATGACCTCCCATCCCGGTTGAGACGACCCAGCCAGACGAGGTCCGCCGACTCTTCGGCCTGCTCACTACCGTCGAATGGCGCGCCCGGAGGGATTCGAACCCCCGACCTGCTGATCCGAAGTCCGATGCCCGCGGAAGCCGCCTCACTCCCCTACCTCCGGGAGATGCTGACAGTGACGGCGCCGACGCCCCCGCACGCAGCGGGTCGGACTGGAACACGGGATGTCGCTGCACCTCGGCCGCGAGCGTGTGATCAGGCGCGTCCGCTCCGACCTCGAAGTACGGTCGGGTCACGGAGAACGGGTGTCGGTTTCACGCGCGGCGCCAGCTCGTGGCCTGGCTCCGGCCGTCGTGATCCATTCGGTCGGTCGCGATGCCGACCATTCGTCAGGCTCGACGTCAGGAGGTGACGAAAGGCGTTGCAGGTTCTCCGGATCTCGGTTTCCGGAGACGAGCTGGCCGACCGGTGCCGGCCGTCCAAATAGGAAGCCTTGCGCGAGCCGAATCCCGAGCGAACGCAGCATCTGCCGCTCCGCATCGCTTTCCACGCCCTCGGCAATGAGGTGGGCGCCGGTCTGCAGCATGTAGTGGTGGAGCGCGGCCACCAGCGCCTGGCGCGCGGGGTCGGCGTCGATGTCCCGGACCAGCGCCAGGTCGAGCTTGGCGAATGCTGGCCCCAGCTCCACCAGGTGGCGGAGGCCGGAGAAGGCTTCGCCGATGTCGTCGATCGCCAGCCTGACGTGGGGCCCAAGCCCATCGACCGCGTGGCGGATGGCCTCGTAGTCGACGATCGCCTCCTGCTCGGTCAGCTCGACGACGAGTGGCCGATTCACGTCGGCGAGGAGCCGGCTGAGCCGGCCGTCCTCCAGCAGGAGCGACGCCGATACGTTGATGGCGAGCCAGCGCTCGGCGGGCAGACCGCTCGCATCCGACAGCGCGCGTCGTACCGCCATCTCTTCGAGATCAGAGCCGATTCCCAACGTCACTGCTTCGGCGAAGCGGGCGGCAGGCGAAACGCCATCCTGGAAGCGCGTCAATGACTCATAGCCGACCGGCCGGCCCGTCTCGAGGTCGACGATCGGTTGGAATACCGCCGTCAGGTCTGATGCGTTCCGCATGAGGTCGGCCCGCCGCCGCTCACGGGTGCGCGTGGCGGTGGCAACCGGGCCGAGCCATGCGCCGGCGGTTCGGGCGATCTCTGCGACCCCGTGCGCGTGCTCGCCAGCGGGCAGCGGATGTCGCGTCGCCGCCACGAGCATGCCGATGACTTCGCCCTCATGGATAACCGGCGTCAGCGCGGCATGCTCGGACCGCGGGTCGCCTCCGGAATCGAGGCTCGCCGCGACGGACCTGGCAAGCTGCCAGGACGAGGGAAGGCGCGGGTACACACTCATGGCCGTGAACCGGCCGCGATCGGCGAGGAGGTAGGCCGCGACATCGACCCCCGGCAGCTGACCCAGCGCCTCGGTGATGGTGCGCATGGTGCCTTCCGGCGTGTCGGCCGGGCGCAGCGCATCGAGCAGCCGATCGATCCGCTCGCGTCGCTCCCGCTCGAGTGCACGCTCTTCGGCGGCCCGAAGGATGCGGCGTCGGTACCGCGAGATCAGGGCAAACATGAGCAGGGTCGTGGCGAGCACGAATCCGACGCCCTTGATCGACTGGACCTGCTGGGCGACCGACCGATCGGGGATCAACTCCGTGAAGCGGTCGCTGAACAGGATCCAGCCGATCGAGAGCAGGCAGTACGCCAGGCTGATCGAGAGAGGCGATAGGACGGTGCCGCTCTTCGGCCACCATCCTCGGCGGATGTCCACGCAGATACCACTCGGTGCTACCCGCCCACCGTACGACCCCTACCTCCCAGGCAGTAGGCGTAC
>CAYVCE010000011.1:0-24298 GCA_964449915.1 uncultured Steroidobacteraceae bacterium
GGAGGCCGCGCTGTCGACGTCCCGCTTCGTCGCGCAGGCCGTGATCCTGGGCGACCGCCAGGCCTACACCGGCGCGCTCATCGCCCCCGACTTCGACGAGCTCGGCGCCTGGGCGGCGGCCAACGGCGTCGCCGAGATGCCGCCCGAGCAGCTGATCGAGCAGGCGGCCGTCGACAAGCTGTTCGACGCCGAGGTCAAGCGCACCCTCCAGGCCTTCGCGATCTACGAGCGGCCGCGCCGCGTGGCGCTCCTGCCGCGCCTCCTCTCGGAGGAGGCCGGGGAGCTGACGCCGTCGCTCAAGACGAAGAACCGGGTCGTGCTCACCAACTGGGCCGACAAGGTCGCCTACCTGTTCGACGAGAAGGCCGCCGGCGCCAGGGAGTAGGCGACGAGGCCGGCGCGAGGCCGGCCCCGTCGAGCAGTCAGCGGGTCAGCGTGCCCGGTCGTCCATCCCCTGGGCGATCTGGCCCAACTGATCCGCGTCGAAGTCGCCGTAGGTCGCGGCGGCCATCACCAGGTTGCCGACGCGCCAGAGGTAGACCTGGGCATTGAACTCGGGGTCGTTGCCATCGGAGTAGAACGCGCCCTCGTCCCCGAGCTCGACCTCGGCGCGCGAGGTCAGGCCGTACCCGTCGACGGACTCCACTTCTGTCACGTACACGTCGAGCGCGACCTCGGCATCCGCGACCGTTTCGAAGAGTGCCGCCCACGACAGTACCCCGGCCTGCTCGTTGCTGAACTCGGTGTACCGGCCGGCGACGAAGCCCGGCTGGTCCCGGTACGCATCGAGGGCGGTGCCCCCGACCGAGATGATGGGACGCATGAGCGTGTCCAGGCCCAGGTAGGTCCCGTCGTAGCCCATGCCCTCTGGGGCGCCTTCGGCCGCGAGGACGATGTCGGGCAGCTCGGAGGCGCTCACGATGCGTGGCTCGGCCGGTCCTCCGATGCTGGGTCCGCCCCAGACATACTGATACGCGGCGATGCCAACCACGATCGCGGCGGCAATTCCGAGGATCGTCGCTGCGGGCTTCATGGTCATGAAGAGCTCCTTCAGCGGCGCCCATCGGGCGCCGCGCTGTCGTGTCGTGTGCACATCGGTCATCGCCGCCGCGATCACGCGATCGGCCACGATGGTTGGACCGTCGTCCATCCAGCGGTCGAGGGTGCGGTCGAGATCGCGCTCCGTGGTCATGACGGTCGACTCCCGCTGAGCGCCGGACGGGCGTCCGCCTCGAGGGCGGCGCGCATCGCACGGCGCGCGTAATGCAGCCGCGAACGCACGGTGCCGATCGGCACGCCGAGCAGCTCGGCGATCTGTGGCAGGGTCAAGTCGAGGTAGTGCTGAAGCACGAGCACCGCCCGCTGCTCCGGAGGCAGCCTGCGGAACCCGCGCTCCAGCTGGTCGCGGTCGGCGACGGAGAGCTGTGGATCTCCGGCGCCGTGATCGGTGTCGAGCACATGGAGGGTCGGGCTCGAGCGTCGTTCGGAACGCGCCTGCGCATAGCAGGCGTTCACGAGCACGCGGTACGACCAGGCATCGAAGCGCGCCGGGTCGCGGAGCCCGGGAAGCTCGCGCCAGATGGCGACGATCGCCTGCTGGGTGGCATCCTCGGCAAGGTCGATGTCACGCAGGATCCGGTGCGCGACGGTGAAGAGCCGGTCTCCGATGGCGTAGGCGATGTCAGCGAAGGCGTTTTCGTCGCCGCGCTGCGCCCGGGCCACCAGTTCGTGCTCCACCATGTCCACCTCGTGGGCGGCGCGCTCGGTGTCGCCGCTCACACGGTAAGAGTCTGACGAGCGGGCAAGCGGTTCGATCTTCGTTGCCGGCGGATCGGCGTACCATGGCCGACATGCGTGACGTGTTCATTCTCTCTGCCGCCCGCACGCCGATCGGCAAGTTCGGCGGGGGCCTGTCCACGACCCCGGCGACCGACCTCGGCGCAGTCGCCATCCGCGCCGCGGTGGAGCGCTCCGGCATCGCCCCCGGGCGGATCGACGAGGCGATCATGGGGCAGGTGCTCCAGGCCGGCGCCGGGCAGGCACCCGCGCGCCAGGCGGCCCTGAAGGCGGGCCTACCTGAGGGCGTCAGCGCCACCACCATCAACAAGGTCTGCGGCTCAGGCCTGAAGGCCGTGATGATGGGCGCCTCGGCCATCCGGGCCGGCGACGCCGATGTCATCGTGGCCGGCGGCATGGAGAGCATGAACATGGCGCCCTACCTGCTGCCGGGAGCCCGCACCGGCTACCGCCTCGGTGACGGGAAGGTCGTCGACTCGACCGTCCACGATGGGCTGTGGTGCTCGACCTGCGACGTGCACATGGGCATCCACGCCGAGCGCGTCGCCGCCAAGCACGACATCACCCGCGAGGCCCAGGACGAGCTCGCCCTCCGCTCCCACCAGCGAGCCCTCGCCGCCCAGGATGCCGGGCGCTTCGACGACGAGATCGTGCCGGTCAGCGTGCCCGGAAAGAAGGGCGACACGGTGATCAGCCTGGACGAGAACCCACGAGCCGATACGAGCGTCGAGGCGCTCGCCAAGCTGAAGCCCGCCTTCCAGCCCGATGGCGGCACGGTCACCGCGGGCAACGCGCCGGGCATCACCGACGGCGCGGCCGCCCTCGTCATCGCCTCCGACGACGCGCTCAACGGGGCGACGCCCATGGCCCGCATCATCGGATACGCCCAGGCCGACGTCGCACCCGAATGGCTGTTCGAGGCGCCGATCCACGGCGTGCGGCGGCTGATCGAGCGCGTCGGCGGCAGCATCGGCGACTTCGACCTGATCGAGATCAACGAGGCCTTCGCCGCACAGGTCCTGGCCGACGGCAACGAGCTCGGATTCGACTGGGACCGGGTGAACGTGAACGGCGGCGCGATCGCGCTCGGCCATCCCATCGGCGCATCCGGCGCGCGCGTGCTGACCACGCTCCTCTACGAGCTCCGGCGGCGCGGCGGCGGAAAGGGCCTCGCCACCCTGTGCCTCGGCGGCGGGGGAGCGGTGGCCATGGCGGTGGAAACGGTCTGATCCTGGTCCGTCGCCTCGCCGGCGTCCGAGGCCGTTGGTTCCTATCACGGAAGATATCGTTACTGATATATCCGCTGATGGTGCGGGCCAGCGAGCCTTCAGGAAGCGATCGCCTGGGCATCGTTGAGCACCACGCCCAGCGCCGTGACGATGAGCGCGGCCTCTTCGCGCGTGATGCACAGGGGCGGACGGATCTTCAGGACGTTGCCGAGCCGCCCGGTCGTGCCGATCAGCACGCCGCGCTCGGCCATCTCGTCCTTGACGCGCGCCGCGAGCGCGCCGAACGGTTCTCGCGTGGCGCGGTCGCGGACCAGCTCGACGCCGGTCATCAGCCCGCGCCCGCGCACGTCGCCGATGGCGGGGTGTCGCGCGGCGAGCGCCGCCAGCTCGGCACGGAGCCAATCGCCGACCGAGGCGGCACTCGCGACCAGCCCTTCGTCGTCGAGGACGTCCAGTACCGCGAGCGCCGCTGCGCAGGCCACCGGATTGCCGCCGAAGGTCGAGAAGAACGTCGTGCGAGCCCCGAACCGGTCGACGATGTCGGAGCGGGTGATCACGGCCGCGACCGGGTGCCCGTTGCCCATCGGCTTGCCCAGCGTGACGATGTCGGGAGTGACGCCCCAGCGCGCGAAGCCCCACATCTCGCCGGTCCGGCCGTGGCCGGACTGGACCTCGTCGGCCACGAACAGGGCGCCCGCCGCGCGCGCGGCCACGACGATCTCGGCCACCACGGACGGGGCGGGCACGAAGATGCCGTCGGCGCTGAAGACCGAGTCGACGAACAGGGCCGCCGGTCGCCGGCCGCGGTCGGCAACTCGGGCCGCCGCCTCGACCACCCCGGCCCGCCCCACGGAGGCCGGATCGGGCGCATCGGCGTACACGCCCCGATAGGTGTCGGGAGCCGGGAAGGTCTCGACGCCCGGGGGCTCCTCGCCATCGGGCCACTCCGAGGCCGTGGCGTCGGCGATCGCCGCCGTGACGCCGTGGTAGCTCCAGGCGGTGACGAGGGCCGCATCAGCTCCGGTGAAGCTCGTGGCCAGGCGCCAGGCCAGGTCATTCGCCTCCGAACCGGAGTTCACGAACAGGACGGTGTCGAGCCCTTCGGGCATCGTGGCCACCAGGCGCTCGGCGAGCTCCACGACGTGCTCGTGGAGGTAGCGCGTGTTCGTGTTCAGGGCGGCCGCCTGGCGGGCGATGGCGTTGACCACGCGCGGGTGGGCGTGCCCGACGACCGGCACGTTGTTATAGGCATCGAGGTAGCGCCGCCCGTCGGCCGCCTCCAGCCAGCAGCCCTCACCGCGCACGATGTGCAGCGGCGTCCGGTACGACAGTGACTCGAGCGCGGAGCCCAGGACCCGACGCCGCCGGGCGACCAGATCGTCCGACGGAATCCGGCGCGCGATCGGCGCGCGCGCGATCGCCGCCATCCGGCGCGCGGCGGTCTCGAAACCGATCGCCCCGAGCTGCTCGAGGAGCTGCCATGCGGGCTCCGCCCAGCCGCGGATGTAGTCGTTCTCGGGGTGGCGCGGCATGCGCCAGGCGGAGATGAGGATCGTCTGCGCCATCCGCCCGGCCAACAGGTCGCCCAGCAGCGCCGCCTCGAGATCCTCCAGCGCCGTGACCGATGCGTACCCGGCCAGGAGCGCCTCGGCCACCTCGAAGACGTCGGTCCGGCCACGGACGAGCGACTGCAGCGTGGCCGGGACGTCGAGCACGAGGGCGGTGTGCGCCATATCGCCGAAATCGATGATCCCGGTGACCCGCTGGTCGTCGTCGAGGAGCAGGTTGTCGAGCGTGACATCGTTATGGATGACCTGCGAGCGCAGGGCGGGAAGCGCCGGAACGACGTTCGCCCCGAAGCGCGCCAGGACGGTGTCCAGCAGCTCGCGCCGCGCCGGGCCCTCGTCGAGGCGTACCCGCCGCGCCAGCTCGGGCAGGTGCTGCTGGTCCCACCAGATCGTCCGCCCCGCGGCCGGATGGAAGAAGCCCCGCAGGGCTCGACCGATGCGCGCCACCACCTCGCCGACGTGCGCGACCGCCGCGGCGTCCAGGTCGGCCGGCTCGGCGTTGCGCCCGGGCAGCAGCGGCAGGAGGCGCACGAGGTGCGTCGAGCCGCCGAGCTCGACACTGGCGATCGGTGAGCCGTCCAGCGCCGGGCGCGCGACGGGCACCGGGAGGGCGGGGTCGACCGCGGCGATCCGCTCGATCGCGGCGACTTCCATCTCGACCACGCCCCGATCCTCGGCGGCGTTGGAGACCTTCAGGACCCAGGCCGCGCCGGACGCTTCGACCAGGCGGAAGTTCTGGTCCCGCTCGCTGACGAGCGGCTCGGCGGTGGCATCCAGGCCGAACGTGGCTTGCGCGACCGCCTCGGCGTCGCCGGTCGTCAGCACGGGTGGGGCGACGTCGAGGACGTCCGGCGGCGTCATGGGCGGATCGTACCCGGCCGTCGTCCTGCTGACTCGAGCCGAGCGTGCGATAGAATCGGCATCCGTCACCGCGACCGGCCTGCCTCCGCCTTGGACCCTGGAGTGTGGCGCGTAGAGGCGCCAGGCCGCGGACTGCATACAGGAGGCAGTCGGCTCACCTGATGGCCAGCCAGAACCCGGTCGCGGAGGCCCCCAACATCTGGGCCGTCGCCCAGTCCCAGTTCGACCACGCCGCGGACAAGCTCGACCTCGACGAGGGCATGCGGCGCGTGCTCCGCGTCCCGCAGCGCGAGTTGACCGTCAACTTCCCGGTGACGATGGACGACGGCAGCGTCCAGGTCTTCACCGGGCATCGCGTCCAGCACAACGTCAGCCGCGGCCCCGGCAAGGGCGGCATCCGCTACCACCAGGACGTGACCCTCGACGAGGTGCGCGCGCTCGCGATGTGGATGAGCTGGAAGTGCGCCTGCGTGAACATCCCGTACGGCGGCGCCAAGGGCGGGGTGGTCGTCGATCCAAAGCAGCTCAGCCTCCACGAGGTCGAAGGACTCACGCGCCGCTTTACGACCGAGATCAGCCCGCTCATCGGGCCCGACCGCGACATCCCCGCACCCGACGTGAACACCAACGCACAGACCATGGCCTGGATCATGGACACCTACTCCATGCACCACGGCTACACGATCAGCGGCGTGGTGACCGGCAAGCCGATCGCGGTCGGCGGCTCGCTCGGCCGGAACGAGGCGACCGCTCGTGGGGCGGTCTTCACCCTCCTCAAGTGGGCCGAGGCGACCGGCCGCGCTCTCACCGGCCTGCGCGTGGTGGTCCAGGGCTATGGCAACGCCGGCAGTGTCGCCGCGACGCTGCTCGCCGCCGAGGGCTGCACCATCGTGGCGGTCAGCGACTCGACCGGCGGCATTCACAACCCGGCCGGCCTCGACCCGGCCAGGGTGAGCTCCTGGAAGCAGGAGCACGGCACGGTCGTGGGCTTCCCCGGCTCCGACGAGGTCACCAACCGCGAGATCCTCGAGCTCGACTGCGACATCCTCGTCCCGGCCGCGCTCGAGAACCAGATCACCCGGCACAACGCGCCGAACGTGAAGGCCAGGGTGGTCGCGGAGGCCGCCAACGGGCCGACGACGCCGGAGGCGGACGAGATCCTCCACGACCGCGGCATCTTCCTGATCCCCGACATCCTCTGCAACGCCGGCGGGGTGACGGTCAGCTACTTCGAGTGGGTCCAGGACATGCAGAGCTTCTTCTGGACCGAGGAGCGCATCAACGAGAGCCTCAAGGGGATCATGGATCGCGCCTTCGAGGCGGTCCACGCCATGAGCGAGCACCACGAGGTCGAGATGCGCACGGCCGCCTACATGGTGGCCGTCGCCCGGGTGGCCGAGGCGACCATGCTGCGCGGGCTCTACCCTTAGTCCGTCCACGGACCGATGCTCCGCGGCCGCGGCCATCGCGGCGCCGGTGACGCATCGGTCCATCCGCCAGGAGGCGCACTCCCATGCTCGACCACGAAGAGCGATTCCTGTTCCGGGAGGAGATCCACAACCTGGCGAACTCGCTCGCCGATCCGGGCCAGCTCGACAACGTCGAGGATCTCCTCGCCGAGGTCACCACCAGCCCTCGCTTCGACGCCGACGTCTTCACGCTCGAGCGCTCGCTGCAGGTCATGCTCGGCGGCCGCGCCGGCTCGACGCTGGTCGGCCTGCTCACCGTCGACCGCGGCGTGTTCGAGGAGCTCGGCGACATGGGACTCTCGTCCGAGGTCCATGAGCGGCTTGTGAGCTGGCGCGCGCGGTTCGGGCTCGTGATCGACAACGCCCTCAACTTCCTCAACAACCCCGATGGCATCCAGGGCCACAACTTCGGCACTCAGCTGTCGCATGCGGAGTCGGGCCTCACCCTCCAGGGCCGCCTGACGCTCGTCCGCTACAACAACGAGCCGCAGTTCTTCATCGCCGATGCCGACGTGCTGCTCAGCGTTGCCGCGGACATGCTCGAGCGGCTCGGCGAGCACCTCGATCCGGACATGCTCGACGCCGAGCTCGTCACTCGCCTGCGCGAGGGCGTCGACCTCGTCGAACGCCGCACGAAGGCCCGCAGCTGACCCGCCGCCGCGCGTGACATCGGCGAAGCGAGTCTTCCTGGCGGCAACCGGGCAGAACCGTGGCAAGACCACGACGAGCGTCGGGCTGACCGCTGCCATCGGCGACCGTGGGCTGCGCCTCGGGTTCCTCAAGCCGGTCGGGCAACGCTACCTCGTGGTCGAGGGCGCGCGCGCCGACGAGGACGCGGTGCTGATGCAGGAGGTCTTCGACCTGCCGGACGCGCTGAACGACATGTCGCCGATCACGCTGCCGCGCCGCTTCACGACCGACTTCATCATGGGCCGCATCACCGACGACCTCGAGGCGCAGGTCGGCGCGGCCTTCGAACGGGTGGCGGCCGGCAAGGACCTGGTCGTCATCGAGGGCACGGGGCACGCCGGTGTCGGTGCCGTGATCGACCTGTCGAACGCGCGGGTCGCGGCGCTGCTGGAGGCGCCGGTGATCATCGTGTCGGAGGGCGGGGTCGGCCGGCCGATCGACGAGATCGTGCTCAACCACGCACTGTTCGCTGCGCACGGCGTGGAAGTGCTGGGCGCGGTCGTCAACAAGGTCGACGTCGAGTCGCACCCGCATCTGCCCGAGGTACTTGTGCGCGGACTGGCGCAGCACGGGATCGAGCTGCTCGGCTGCATCCCGTACTCGGAGTTCCTGGCCAACCCCTCGCTCGAGCTGATCGTGACGCACCTCGACGGGGAGCTCCTCGCCGGCCGGGCGGAGCCGGGTCGCACGATCGGACACGTCGCCATCGGCGCCATGCACGCGGGACACGCCGTCGAGCACCTCGCCGATCGGACCCTGCTCATCACGCCCGGCGACCGCGAGGACCTGCTCACCGCTGCGCTCGACGCCAACCGTCGGGCCGGGGACCTGCCGCTGGTCAGCGGCGTCATCCTGAGCGGCGGGTACCGGCCATCGGCCTCACTGCTGTCGGCGCTTCGCGAGGCCGACCTGTTCGTCTACCTCGTCGACACCGATACGTACCGCACGGCGCAGGCGGTCGACGAGATCCTGGTCAAGACGCACGCGTCGGACACCGAGAAGATCGCCACCATCATCGACCTGGTGGGCGGGGCGATCGACGTGGATCGGCTGCTGGCGCGCCTCTAGGGCGGAGACCGGGGCCGACACGGGGCGGACACGAAGGGAGGCCGGACGTGGGCACCCGCCGGCCTCCCATGCACGCGCAACGGGTATGCGGCCGTGGGTGGCCGCCGTCGCGGTGACGGGCGAATCATACGGTCAGGCTGGCCGGCGGCACTAGTACTTTCGGAGCCGAATCCGCGCGCTCAAGCCACATCCCAGGCGAGCGGCATGTTGTCGGTCAGGCGCGTGCGACCGATCCACACCGCGATGAGTGCCAGTGCAGGGCCGGTGACGCGCTGGAGCTCGGCCAGGGTGGCGGCATCGGCGACGCTCACGTAGTCGACGCGGGCCTTCGGCTCGCGCGAGAGCGCATCGGTCATGCGCCAGCGGAGCACTTCGGCCGACCGCTCACCTGCGTCATACGCCTCCCTGGCCTCGCCGAGCGCCTGGTAGAGGCAGGCGGCGGCGTGGCGCTCCTCGATCCCGAGCTGGGCGTTGGCGCTGGAGAGGGCGAGGCCGTCGTCCTCGCGGATGGTCGGGCAGATGACGAGCTCGACGTTGAGGAACAGGTCGTGGAGCATGCGCCGCACGATCACGACCTGCTGGGCGTGGCGCTGCCCGAGGTACATGCGGGCCGGACCGACGAGGTTGATGAGCTTGAGCATGACCGTCGTCAGCCCGTCGAGATGGCCGGGACGCGACGCGCCCTCGAGCTGCCGGGTCAGGCCCTCGACCGTGACGCGGGTGGTGTCGTCGGGCGGATAGAGGGTGCCCACCTCCGGCAGGAAGCAGATGTCGGCCTTCGCATGCTCGAACAGGGCGAGATCGCGGGCGTGGTCGCGACCGCTGGGCGATGGCTCGTCGAGGGTCGTGAACGCGCCGGGGTTCACGAAGCTGGAGACCACCACGCACCCGTTCTGCTCGCGCGCACGCCGCACCAGCGACAGCTGGCCGTCGTGGAGCATGCCCATGGTCGGCACGAAGCCGACGCTGTCGCCGGCGACGCGGCGCTCGAGGATCGCCGCGCGCAGCTCGTCGGTGTTGTGGACGACGATCACTGACGGCGGCGGCGCCGGCCCGATGGAGTCGCCGCATCACCCTGCGGCCGGGCACGCCGGTATCGGTCGCCGATGAGGTCCCACAGCCGCTCCGCGACCTGTCGCTTGGGCAGCATCGGCCAATCGGTGAGGGCGCCCTCGGCGCCGAAGACGGTGACCTTGTTCTCGTCCGAGCCGATGGCGTCGAACGGGCCGCCGACCACGTTGCCGACGATCAGGTCGAGGCCCTTGTCGCGCAGCTTGGCGGCAGCATTGGCCTCCAGCTCGTCGGACTCGGCCGCGAAGCCGATGAGGAAGGGGCGCACGTCGTCGGGCATCTCGCCGACCTCGGCCACGATGTCCGGGTTGGGGACGAGCTCGATCTGGATGTTCTCGCCCGAGCGTTTGATCTTGCGCTGGCTGGCGCGCGCGGGAGCGAAGTCGGCGACCGCGGCGGCCATGACCAGGATGTCGGCGTTCGGCGCGGCGCGCAGGACCGATTCGCGCATGGCCTGGGCAGTGATGGCGTCAACGACGGTCACGCCGCGCGGCGGCGTGACGCTCATGGCCCCGGCGATGAGGGTGACCGCCGCACCGCGGTCGCGGGCCGCTTCGGCGATGGCGGCGCCCATCTTTCCCGACGAGCGGTTGCCGATGAAGCGCACGGGGTCGAGCGGCTCGCGCGTGCCTCCCGCGCTGACCACGACGTGGAGCCCTTCGAGGTCGCCGGCACGGGCGAAGAGGCGTTCGACTGCGTCGATGATCGTCGCCGGCTCGGCGAGGCGGCCGATCCCGGTCAGGCCGGAGGCCAGCTCGCCGACCTCGGGCTCCACGATGAGGTAGCCGAAGTCGCGCAGGGTGGCCACGTTGCGCTGCGTGGCCGGGTGGGTCCACATGCCGGCGTCCATGGCGGGCGCGACCAGCACGGGGGCGCGGCTGGCACAGGCGATTGCGGTGACTGCGTCGCCGACCAGGCCGGCCGCCAGCTCGCCGATCAGGTTGGCGGTGGCGGGTGCCAGGACGATGGCGTCGGCCGCCTCGGCGAGCTCGACGTGCGCGATCTGCTGGTCGGTGTCGAGCTCGAAGACGTCGTCGAGGACCGGCCGATGCGTGAGGCTCTCGAAGGTGAGCGGCCCGACGAAGCGCGTGGCGGCGGCGGTCATGGCGACGTCGACCATGGCGCCGCGCTCGCCGAGCATGCGGACCAGGGTGACCGCCTTGTAGGCGGCGATGCTGCCCGACACGCCGACGACGATCCGTCGCCCGGCGAGCGGCCCGAGCCCTTCGCTCATGCTTCGGCGCCCCGGGGTGCGACACGTGCCCGGTCGCCCAGTTCCAGATCGACCCGGGCCTGCCACGCGTATCGGATGCCGCGAAGTGTCAGATCGGGCTCGAATGCGTCAATGCCGGGCACCTCGTGGATCCAGGGCTGGTGCGTGTAGCCACCGGTGGCGACGACCGTCACGCGACTTCCATCCGGTGAGCGCTCTGCCAGCTCGCCGCGCAGCGCGGTGAGGAGGCCGCTGACGAGGCCGATGTAGCCGAGCACGACCCCGGACTGCATGGCGTGGATGGTGTTGGCACCGATGGCGCTCGGTGGCCGCCGCAGCTCGATCCGCGGCAGCTTGCTGGCGCGCCCGACCAGGGCCTCGAGGCTGAGGCCCATGCCCGGCGCGATCGCGCCGCCCACGTAGGCTCCCGTCGCGTCGACGAGGTCGAAGTTCGTGCTGGTGCCGAGGTCGATCACGATGGCCGGGCCGCCGAACTCGATCCGCGCCGCGAGTGCGTTGGCGAGCCGGTCGGCACCGGCTTCCGATGGACGGTCGATGTGGATGTCGAGGATGCCGTCGAGCGACGCGGCGTCGACGAACGACGGCTCCAGGCCGATGCGCTCGGTGACGAGCCGCTCCCACGCCTCGGACAGGGGCGGCACGACGCTGGCGATCGCCACGGCGTCCAGCTCGTCGATCCGGTGCGCGTCGAGCGCCAGCATGCCGGTGAGCATGGACGCCACCTCGTCGGGGGTCGCGTCGGCGCGGGTGATGGTGCGCCACGAGCGCGCCAGGCGGTCGTCCTCGAAGAGGCCGATCGTCACGTTCGTGTTGCCGATGTCGGCCGCCAGCAGCTTCACGCGGCGTATCGTAGCAGCCGGTCCGAGGCGCGCCGCCGCCGGGCGGGGTGCTGCTAGACTCGCCGACGACCCGCAGCGAGGCGCCCGATGCCCGAGGCGCGAGCCAAGCTCTACATCAACACCGGCGTCGTCACCGGCAAGAGCGACATCTACAACATCCTGCGCCCGCTGCTGAAGCAGACCGTCAGCTACACGTACCACCGCGGCGCGAAGGTCGAGTCGGCTGGCACCGGTTGGGTCGAGCGCATCGTGGTGGACCACCCCGAGGTGGCTTCCTACTTCACCCCACTGGCCATCTGCCTCAACCTCGACTCGTTCGACTACCTCCAGTTCGACACGACCAGCGACCAGCTGCTGGTCTACACGCTCATCATCGGCAACGAGCGGGTCGTGCTGGAGTTCGCCGCCAGCGGCGCCCAGCGCCTGGCGGAGATCACGGGCGATGCCGATGCGGCCTCCGGCGCCCGCCACCTGCCGCGCACGGCCGACGAGCTGGCCCGTGACCTGCGCTTCATCCAGATGGAGCTCCTCATGTCGGCCGAGGTGGAAGCGTCGGAGGGCGAGCGCAGCGACGAGGACGAGGACGGCGCGTGACGGCATCCCCGGCGCCGGCGCGACTGCGCGCCGCCCTCCCGCACCGCCGGACCGTCCAGCCCAGCGGGCTCCGCGTCGTCACCCAGTCCCTGCCGGGGGCACGCTCGGCGAGCGTGGTCCTGCTCGTCCCGGTCGGCTCCCGCCACGAGGACGACGCGCACGCCGGCCTGTCGCACCTGCTCGAGCACCTCGTCTTCAAGGGCACGCGCGCCCACCCCGAGGCGGGATCGCTCTCGCAGCTGGTGGAGGGCATCGGCGGCAGCGTGAACGCCAGCACCGACCGCGAGCTCACGGTGTACAGCTCGAAGGTGCCCGCCGAGCACCTTGACGTGGCGCTGACCGCGGTGAGCGAGCTGGCCCTCCATCCGCTCCTTCGCCGCCGCGACCTGGTCGCCGAGAAGCCGGTCATCGTGGACGAGATCCGCATGTACGTCGACTCTCCGTCGGATCACGTCTTCACGCTCTTCGACGAGCTGCTGTACGCGCGGCACCCGCTCGGCCGCGAGATCGCCGGCACGATCGGCTCCGTGCGCCGTGCGACGCACCGGGCGGTCGTCGATCACTGGCGCGCCGCGTACGGTCCTTCGGGCATCGTGCTGGCCGTGGCCGGCGCGATCGACCACGACGACGTCGTGCGTGCCAGCGCCGACTGGCAGGCCGTCGGGCCCGACGTCGACGGCCGCCGCCCGGCGATTGCGCCCCGGGCGGATTCGGCGCCGACGCCGGCCGCCGCCGGCGCGTTGCGGGTGTCGCATCGGCGCCTGAGCCAGGGCAACCTGTGCCTCGGCATGCCCGGGGTCGCGCGCGACGATCCCGATCGCTGGGCGCTCGACCTGCTGGGTGCCGTGCTCGGCGACGGCATGGGCAGCCGCCTCTTCCTGGACCTGCGCGAGCGTCGCTCGCTGGTGTACGACGTCTCCACCTTCAGCGCCTCCTACGCCGATGCCGGAACGTTCGGCGTCCACGCCGGGTTCGACCCCGACGATGCCCGGACGGTGGTCGGCGCCATCCTCGACCAGCTGGATCGCATCTGCTCCGAGCCTGTCAGCCCGGCCGAGCTTGGCCGGGCGCGGGCCTACACGCGCGGCCGGCTCGAGCTGCGCATGGAGGACTCGGGGGCCGTGGCGGGGTGGCTGGGCTCCGGCGAGGCGCTCCTGCCGCGCATCCTCACCGTCGAGGAGGTGATCGAGCGTTTCGAGGCGGTCACCGCCGACGACCTGCTGCGCGTCGCTCGCCGGTACCTCGACCCGGGCCGGGCCCGGCTCGCGGTGCTGGGCCCATTTCGATCTCGTTCGCCGTTCGAGCGCGCGCTGCACCGATGAGCCCCGCGAGCCGCAAGCGGGTCCGGGCCGAGGTCGTGCCGGTCGTCGAGGCCGATGCGCAGGTCGAGGTCGCGGACGAGGTCCACACCGTCGACCTCGTGTCGGACGAGCTGCGCCTGGCGCGCGCGCAGCTGGATGCGGGACTGCCCGCCCTGGCGGAGGGGACCGTGCGTCGCCGGATCGCCGTGCGCGAGGCCGACGACACGACCGGCGACGACGAGCTCGACGCGCTGCGCGTGCTGCTGGCGGAGGCCCTCTGGCGGCAGGGGCGCCTGGTCGGCGCCCGCGCGGCACTCGATGCCATGCGCCCGGGCAGCCCGCAGCGCCGGCTGCCGATGGTGCTGCTGGTGGAGGCCGAGTCGCTGGCGGCGGCGGGGGAGCCGGACCGCGCGGCCGGAGCGCTCGAGCGGGTCGTTGCCGCCATCGGCGTCGACGAGGCGTACACGCTGCGTGCGGGGGTGCCCGGCCGCCTCACCTGGCCGCTGCCGGGCGAACTGCTGCCGTCGCCGGCGCGCGCCGCACGACCGCCGTGGTCGTCGCCGCCGGAGGGGGTCGAGGACGCGGCGCCGGGCGAGGAGGACGCGCGGAATGCGGCGGCACGCGCGCGGCTGGAGGAGGCACGAGTCGCGTACGTGGCCGGCGATCTCGCGCGCGGCGACGCCGAGATGTCGATCGCGGTCCGCCTCGAGCAGGCCCTGGCGGCCGACGGCGTGGCGATCATGGAGCCCACCCTGGGCGGGCAGCCGGGCTCGGACCGTCTGCTACTCTACGGCGACCTGCTCCGCGCCGCAGGGCGCCGGGTCGAGGCGGAACGAGCCTACGACCGCGCCGCCGACCGGCCGGGCTGACCCGCACAGGAGCCTTCCCCTCTGATGCAGCGCACCCTCGTTCTCGCCAAGCCCGATGCCGTCCAGCGCGGGCTCATCGGCGAGATCATCGGCCGATTCGAGCGCAAGGGGCTCAAGGTGATCGGCCTTCGGCTGCTCGCCGTCTCGCGCCAGATGGCGGAGGAGCACTACGCGGTGCACGCCGGCAAGCACTTCTACGACGGCCTGGTCGAGTTCATCACCTCCGGCCCGGTGGCCGCCATGGCGCTCGAGGGCCCCGATGCGATCGCCGTCGTGCGCCGCATGGTCGGCAAGACGATGCCGAACGAGGCGGAGCCGGGGACGATCCGCGGTGACCTGGGTGTGAGCGGGCTGCGCAACCTTATCCACGCCTCCGACGCGCCGGAGACGGCCGAGGCCGAGCTCGCGCTGTGGTTCGGTGCCGATGCGCTCGTCGACTATCGGCGCGAGGTCGATGCCTGGATCGTCGCCGAGGAGCCCGCCCGAGCCTGACGCTAGGGCGTCTCCGACACCAGCGCCGGGTACTCCGGACGCTCGATGAGGCCGACCCGCTCGAGCGGGAAGTAGCGCAGCCACGCCCGGCCGAGGATCAGCTCCTTGTCGACCGGACCGAAGACGCGCGAGTCCTGGCTGGAAGGGCGGTTGTCGCCCATCACGAAGTACTCGTCGGTGCCCACGATCCAGGTCAGCGGGCAGTCCGGACGCGGGCAGATGGTCGGGGCCGTCGAGCCGTCCGCCTCGGTCAGCACGTAGGGCTCCTCGATGCGCACCGGGCTGGCGTCGGGCTGCGTCACGAAGACGCGCCCGTTCTCGAGGCTCACCGTATCGCCCGGCATGCCGATGATGCGCTTGATGAACGGGATGCCCTGGGTCTCCAGCCGGGAGCCCGACGGCGGGGTGAAGACGACCACGTCACCATAGTGGTAGCTGTCGAAGCGCGGCGTGAGCTTGTCGATGAGGATGTACTCGCCGTTCGCGATGGTCGGCGACATCGAGCTCTGCTGGACCTCGAACGGCTGCGCCACGAAATTGTGGATGACGAGGTAGATCAGCAGCGTGAGGACCAGCGTCTCGACGATCTCGAACGTGCAGCCGAGGGCTCGGCGCGAGCCGGCGCGCTCGCTGGTAGCGGGCGCGCCGTCAGGATCGCTGTCGGGGGGGACGTACGTCATCGGCCTTGGGCTGCAAGTGGGCGGCCGAAAGGATACCCCACACGGGCGGTAGACTCGCCTGACCGATGGGCAGCCTGATCCTCGTGCGCCACGCCACCACCGCAGCCTCGACGTCGGGGCGCAACCTCGGCCGCCGCAGCGACCCTCCCCTGTCGGAGGCCGGCCTCGAGCTGGCGGCCCACCTCGGTGGCACGCTCGCTGCCGAGCTGGCCGAGCTGCCACACGACGAGCTGCGCCTCGCCAGCAGCCCGGCGCTGCGCTGCCGGCAGACGGCCGCCGCGATCGCCGCCGCCCTCGGGACGGCGCCGGAGGCGACCGAGGTCGTGCCCGGCCTGCTCGAGATCGACTACGGCGCCTGGGACGGCCTGACCGCCGACGAGTGCAGGGCGCGCACCCCGGAGCTGCGCGCCGCGTGGGAGGCCGACCCGTACGAGACGCGCTGCCCGAACGGCGAGTCGGGCGCCGACGTGGCGCGCCGCGCGTTCGCGGCCCTGACGCCGATCGAGGCCTGGCTGGCCGCCGACCGCGCGCGCTGCGCCGTCGCCGTGACCCACAACCACGTCATCCGCCTGCGCCTGTGCGCTCTCCTTGGCTGGCCGCTGAGGGAGTATCGCCGCCGCCTGTCGGCCGATCCGGGCTCGTACAGCCTCGTCACGTTCGGAAGCGGCGCGCCGGTGGTGCGCCGCGTGAACGCCCCGGCGGCCTGAGCCGCGCTCCGGCACGCTCGGCGGGCATCCCTATAATCCGAGGTCCGACCTCCCCAGTCGTACGTCGCGAGGTTCCATGTCGATCGAGCTCAGCCAGCACCTCCAGCCGGTGATGCAGGCGAAGGTCACGCCGAAGCAGATCGCTGCGAACTACATCCTCCAGATGAGCTCCGTCGAGCTGCAGGAAGCGATTGCGCAGGAGCTCGACGAGAATCCGGCGCTCGAGATGGAGGAGCTGCCGAACTGCCCGATCTGCGGGCGGGCCGTGGTCGGCAACTACTGCACCGAGTGCATGCCGCGCAAGAGCGACGCCGACGGCGATGAGATGCGGCTCAGCACCGACGACCTTCCCGGCGACGGCGCCACGCGGCTGCGCGACGAGGATGACGAGTTCGACCCGATCGCACGCGCGGAGGCGGACTTCACGCTGGAGGACCACCTCACCTGGAACCTCCACGCCCTGCTCCCGACGCGGCTCCACCCGGTCGCCGATCATGTCATCGGCGCACTCGACTCGAACGGCTTCCTGACCGAGACCGATGCGGAGGTGGCCGACGCCACCGGTGTCAGCGTCGCCGATGTCGGACAGGTGCTGGCGGCCATGAAGGGGCTTGAGCCGATCGGGATCGGCTCTCGCTCGATCACCGAGTCACTGCTGTCCCAGGTCGAGTACCTGCGCGAGTTGAACGAGATCGAGATCCCACCGCACGCCGAGGCCGTCATTCGCGACCACCTCGCCGACCTCGGCGAGCGGCGCTTCCGGGAGGTCGCGGCGGCGGTCGGCGCCACGCAGCGCGAGGTGATCGCGGTCTGGGAGTTCGTGAAGGCCAACCTGAACCCGTATCCCACCGCCGCATTCACCGCGGCCGTCAACGGCGACGCGTCGCGCGCCATCATCCGCCCCGACGTGCTGATCCGCGCGATCGACGGCGAGCTGGCCGTCGAGGTCGTCGAATCGCGCCGATTCAGCCTGCGGGTGGCGCCGATCTACTCGAGCCTCAGCTCGAAGCTGCGCAGCAACGAGACCACCGAGGACGAGAAGCACCACGTCCGACAGTACGTCGGGCGCGCGAAGTTCTTCATCGACAACATCAATCGTCGTCGCGCCACGATCCAGCGCATCGCCGAGTGCCTCGTCGAGCGCCAGCGCGACTACCTGGTCCACGGCGTGCAGCGCCTGGTGCCGCTCACCCGCGCGGAGGTCGGCGCCGTGATCGGCATGCACGAGTCGACCGTCAGCCGGGCCACCGCCGAGAAGTACGTCATGATCCCGACCGGCGAGGTGGTGCCCTTCAGCCACTTCTTCACCGCCTCCCTGGGCACCAAGGACCTCATCAAGCGGATGATCGAGGCCGAGGACGCGCGCCACCCGTACTCCGACCAGGAGATCGCCGACGCCCTGGCCGAGGAGGGGATCGCGCTGGCGCGGCGCACCGTGGCCAAGTACCGCGACGAGCTCCAGATCCTGCCCGCCCGCCTCCGTCACCGCTGACCGCGCCGGGTCGCCGCGCGATGCGCGCCGCCGTCTTCCGCAGCGTGGCGGTCATCGGGATCGGGGGCCTGCTGCTGGCCGGGCTGCTCTACGCGGCGAGCACGGTCGACCGGCGCGAACCGTCCGTCGTCTCCATCGCGTTGACCCAGCCGCTCCCCGACGAGCCGGAGCGGGCGCTCATCACCACCGGCCTCGCCGTGGAGTTCAGCGAGCCGGTCGACATGGCAACGGCCGAGGGAGCCCTGCGGATCGAGCCGCCCGTCCGCGGCAGCGTGAGCTGGAGCGGCAGCACCATGATCTTCACGCCGGCCGAGCCGCTGGACCTGGCGTCCGGCTACGTGGTCAGCATCGACGACGGGATCACCGACCCCGCCGGCAACCGCATGACCGAGCTTCCGCCGCCGTTCAGCTTCGAGACGGCCGGGGGACCGGAGGTGGTCGAGACCGTGCCGGCCGATGGCGCCGACAACGTGCCGCTCGACGAGCCGATCACGATCAGCTTCTCGGCGCTCATGGACACCGCATCGGTCGAGGCCGCGCTGCGACTGCGACCCGCCTTCGCCCACGAGCTGCGCTGGAGCGGCACGCTGCTCGAGATCGTGCCCACCGAGCTGCTCGAAGAGGACCGCGACTACGAGATCACCGTCGGTGATCGTGCGCGCGACGTATCGGGGGTTCCGCTGGCGTCGGAGGTCTCGATCGGCTTCCGGACCGTGGCCACCGGCCTGGAGGTCGCGGTCCTCGTCCCGGCCGACGGGAGCGACGGCATCGCGCCCACCTCGTCGATCGCGGTCATCTTCGACAGGCCGATCGATCCCGAATCGGTCTCGGCGAACGAGGCGCTGACGATCACGCCCGACGTCGCGGGCTCGCTGGCCCTCGTGGACGCAACCGGCGAGGAGCCCGCCGAGCCGAGCGATGCCACCGTGCTCCGGTTCCTGCCCTCCGGGCCGCTGCCGGCCAACACCACCTTCGAGGTCGCGCTCGGGACCGGAGTGACGAGCCTGACCGCCGGCGGCCTGGCCGAGCCGATCAGCTGGTCGTTCACCACCGGCGCGCCGCAGGCGACGCTGTCGAACCAGATCGCGTTCCTGTCGGACCGTGGCGGCGTCCCGAACCTGTGGGCCATGAACGTCGACGGCACCGCGCCGCGGCAGGTCTCCACCGAGCTGACGCCGATCCTGGACTTCGCGATCGCCCCCGACGGCAGCTCGTTCGTGGTCGGCGACGGCCGCCGGCTCGTCTTCGCGGCCGCCTCGGGCGCCGATCGGCGCGTCCTCACCGAGGACGGCGTCCTCGAGTTCGACCCGACCTACGCGCCGAACGGCCAGCGCATCGCGTTCGCCCGCGCCGATGCCGACACCGGCGTCGGCCTCGGGCTGTGGGAGCAGCTGGTCGACGGCGGCGACGCGACGCGGATCGAGCTGGTGGGCGGGGAGGCGAGCTCCAGCCCCAGCCCGGCCGCCACGCAGTCGAACGGCGACGACGGGCAGGCCGCTTGGTTGCGCGCCCCGCGCTACGCCCCCGACGGCAGCGCGCTGGCCTACGTCGACCTGGCCGGCTCGGTCGGGATCGTCGACCTGCTCACCGACGAGGTGGTGATCGTCCTGCACGAGGCGCTCGCGCCGCCGGCCTGGCTGCCCGACGCCTCGACCCTGCTGCTGACCGGCCGGTCGCTCGATCGGCCGCTCCGGGATCCGGCCTTCGGCGACGTCGTCGCGCCGCTCGAGCCTTCGGGCGCGGTCGACGTGGCCGTCCTCGACCGCTCGGGCTCGACGCTCGGCCCGAGCGCGTTCGGCGCCGGGGCGCGGGTTGCCGCGGTGGCGCCCGACGGACGCGTCGCCTACCTTCGCGGCGACGGCACGCTCCGCGTCGCCGATGGACCCGACGATGCCGGCCGCAGCATCACCGGCATGACGGACGAGCGCATCGCCGGGGTCACGTTCGGGCCCGGCGAGGACGCTGTGGCGGTCGTGATCCTGCCGGAGGCCGGCGGCGACGACCTGCGTGGGCGGATCGAGCGTGTCGAGCTCGACGGCTCCGGACGTGCGATCCTGGTGAACGAGGGGTGGCGACCGCGCTGGCTGCCCTGACCGGATCGCTCCGGTCCGCCCGTGCTAGAATCCGCCCGCCATCGCTGGCGGGCACACCGCAGACCCTTCGCGCCGGCGTTTCCTGTGCCAACTACAAGGCCGTCATCGCCCTCGCCTCGCCGCGAGCGCCCGGCCGCACGCGGAGGATTCATTGGAGCAGCCGATCCTGTGGGTGATTCCGATTGCCGGCCTGGCCGCGATCGCCTTCGCCATCTACCTTGCCTGGGACGTCCTGCGGGCCGACACCGGTACCGAGGCGATGCAGGACATCGCCGGGACGATCTTCGAGGGCGCCGTCGCCTTCATCCGCCGCCAGTATCAGACGATTGCCCTGCTGGCCATCGGCGGCGCGGTCGTCATCGGCGTCGTCATCACGCTGGTCGAGGGCCAGGAGGTCGCCGACACCAGCATCTTCGGCTTCGACCTCGGCTGGCGGACCGCCTTCGCCTTCCTCGTCGGCGCTGCCTGCTCGATGGCCTCGGGCATCATCGGCATGTATATCAGCGTCAAGGCCAACCTGAGGACGGCTGCGGCCGCCCAGCACAGCCTCGTGCGCGCGGTCCAGGTCGCGATGCGCGGCGGCGCCGTGTCGGGCTTCCTGGTCGTGGCGCTCAGCCTGCTCGGCGTGTACGGCATCTTCGCCGCCTTCGGCGGCTTCTCGAACCCCGAGGAGGCGCCGTTCCTCATCGTCGGCTTCGGCTTCGGCGCCAGCTTCGTGGCGCTCTTCGCGCAGCTCGGCGGCGGCATCTACACCAAGGCGGCTGACGTCGGCGCCGACCTCGTCGGCAAGGTCGAGGCCGGCATCCCCGAGGACGATCCGCGCAACGCGGCCGTCGTGGCCGACCTGGTCGGTGACAACGTCGGCGACTGCGCCGGCCGTGGCGCCGACCTGTTCGAGTCGACCGCGGCCGAGAACATCGGCGCCATGATCCTGGGGGTCGCGGTCTGGCGCATCGCCACCGAACTCGGCTGGCCGAACCCGGAGGCCTGGATCTTCTTCCCGCTCGTCGTCCGTGGCTTCGGGCTGCTGGCCACCATCGTGGCCATGTTCTTCGTTCGCGGCAGCGAGACCGAGAACCCGATGAACATCCTCAACCGCGGCTACTGGGTCACCACCATCCTGTCGGTCGCCGCCCTGGCGCTGACCACGTTCGTGATGATGAACACCGCGGGCGACGTGCCGGACAACGGCATCCCGGCGTGGGTCTGGATGTTCTTCGCGGGTGTCGTCGGGTTGGCGACCAGCGTCGCATTCGTCTACATCACCCAGTACTACACCGCCGGAACGTACCGGCCGGTGCGCGAGATCGCCGAGGCCTCGAAGACGGGTCCAGCCACGAACATCATCAGCGGGACCGCCGTCGGCTTCGAGACGACCGCCATGACCGCGATCACGATCAGCATTGCCCTGTTCGCCAGCTTCACGCTCGGCAGCCAGGCCGGCCTCATCAACGAAGCGGGCGATAACGTCGGCGGCATCTTCGGCACCGCGGTGGCGACCATGGGCATGCTGATGACGACGGCGTTCATCCTGGCCATGGACACCTTCGGACCGATCACCGACAACGCCGGCGGCATCGCCCAGTTCAGCCACGCCGATGAGAAGGCGCGCGAGATCACGGACCGCCTCGATGCGGTCGGCAACACCACGAAGGCACTCACCAAGGGATACGCCATCGCGTCGGCGTCGCTCGCCGCCTTCCTGTTGTTCAGCGCCTACATCGACAAGGTCAACCTGATCCTGACCAACCAGATCGAGGCGGGCACCCGCGCGGCGGGCACGCTGCTCGAGTCGGTCGACCTCGCCAACGTGAACGTGTTCATCGCCGGGCTCATCGGCGCCATGCTCGTCTACTTCTTCAGCAGCCTCGCCATCCGCGCGGTCGGCACGGCGGCCCAGGCGATCATCGTCGAGGTCCGGCGCCAGTTCCGCGAGATGCCGGGGATCATGGACTACACCCAGCGCCCCGACTACGCGCGGGTCGTCGACATCACCACCCGCGCGGCGCTGCGGCAGATGATCCTCCCCGGCACGGTGGCCGTGGCCACGCCGATCATTGTCGGGCTCCTGCTCGGCCACGAGGCCATTGCCGGGATGCTCATGGTCGGCACCATCGCCGGCGTGCTGCTCGCCACCGTCCTCAACAACGGCGGCGGCGCGTGGGACAACGCCAAGAAGTACATCGAGTCGGGGCAGCTCAAGGACGAGGACGGCAACGTTCTCGGCAAGGGCTCCCTCGCGCACGCCGCGGCGGTTGTTGGCGACACGGTCGGCGATCCGTTCAAGGACACCGCCGGCCCGTCGCTCCACGTGCTCGTCAAGCTGCTGGCCACGATCACCCTGGTGCTCGCACCGCTCTTCATCCGCTAGGGGAGCGCTGATCGGCGCGTCGCGTATCTCCGCAGATACGCGACGGCCCTCGCAGACTCATGGACGTCGTTCTCCAGGCCGCCATCGTCGGGCTCATCCAGGGCCTGACCGAGTTCATCCCGATCAGCTCGTCGGCGCATCTCGAGCTGGTCCCGTGGATCGCCGGCTGGGAGTCGGACGGGCTGGTCGGCAGCCTCGCCTTCGACGTGTTCCTGCACCTCGGCACGCTCGTCGCGCTGCTCATCTATTTCGCCCGCGACTGGGTGCGCTACATCCGCGCCTGGTTCGCAAGCGTGCGCGAGCGGCGCATCGGAGCCGACCCCGATCGGCGCATCGCCTGGCTGCTGGTGCTGGCCACCATCCCGGCGGCCATCATCGGCTTTGCGCTGGAGGGCTTCATCGAGGAGGCCTTCCATGGCGACAACGATGCCGCGCGCCTGGCGATCGCGGGCTTCCTGGTGCTGGGCGCCGCCGCGCTTTGGGTCGCCGACCGGCTTGGCAGCCATCGGCGCGAGATGACCGATCTCGACGGCCGGTCCGCACTGGCGATCGGCTTCAGCCAGGCGCTGGCCCTGTTCCCCGGCATCTCCCGGTCGGGCGCGACCATCACCGCCGGCCTTGCCCTGGGCCTCACCCGCGAGGCGGCGGCCCGCTTCAGCTTTCTGCTCGCCACCCCGATCACGTTCGGCGCCGGCCTGTACGGCTCGCGCCGCCTGCTCACCGAGGCGCACACCGGCACGGAGTGGCTGGCCATCGGCGTCGGGTTCGTGGTCGCCGCCGTGTCGGGCATGGCTGCCATCGGCTTCCTGCTGTCGTGGCTGCGCCGGCGGTCGGTGACGGTCTTCAGCGTGTACCGCGTCGCGCTGGCGGCGCTCGTCGTCGTGCTGGTGGCCCTTGGTCGATAGTCGACCCCCACGATGACGGTCCAGGTTGCCCGCGCGGCAACAGGCGAGCAATCCCGACCCGGACGGCCTTTGACTTCACGATCGTGCGAGCCTACAATCCCTCGGCTGTCGGCAGCCCCGATAGCGCCTGGCCCGCATCCCGTTGGGTTTGGGGGTACGGCCAGCTTCAGGAGACGCCGCCACGAGCGGGCGGGGCCTGGAGCGTTTTTTGTTATCAACAGGTGCTGTTGAGCGCATCGTCGGACCCCACGACGAGGCGAGCCTCACCCGGAGGCACCGCAGGAGGACGAGGGGGCACGAGCCATGAATACCAAGCCTGTCTACCTCACTGCCGAAGGGCTCGCCAAGCTCAAGGCCGAGCTGCACGAGCTCATCACCGTCGACCGCCCGCGCATTGCCGCCCGCATCCACGAGGCGAAGCTCGACGGGGACCTGTCGGAGAATGCCGAGTACGAGGACGCTAAGCAGGAACAGTCCTTCCTGGAGGGTCGCATCGCGACGCTCGAGCTCCAGCTCCGCAACGCCGCGGTCATCGAGAAGGCGAACGGGGACAGCGTGGGGATCGGCTCGCAGGTGGTCATCAAGAGCGGCGACGGCGAGGAGACCTTCACGATCGTCGGCTCGGCCGAGGCCGCCCCGCGCGAGGGCCGCATCAGCAACGAGTCGCCGGTCGGTGCTGCCCTCATGGGGCGCAAGAAGGGCGACACGGTGACCGTGCAGGCGCCGTCGGGCGCGATTCAATACACGCTCGTCCGTATCGGCTAGGAGCGGCTGGTGTTCTGGGCTGACGAGCTCGCAGCGTCGGCCTCCGGCCGGCAGGTCGTCAACGACTCCAAGACCCCGTCGGGCACCGTCCACGTCGGCAGCCTGCGCGGCCCGGTGGTGGTGGATACCATCGTCCGCGCGCTGCGCGACGCGGGCACTCCGACCGAGCTGCGCTACGGGGTCGACGACCTCGACCCGATGGA
>CAYVCE010000012.1:0-4199 GCA_964449915.1 uncultured Steroidobacteraceae bacterium
AGGCGGCGGTGAGGTCGACGCGCATGACCTCGTCCCAGTGCTCGCGGCTGTCCCACGGGCCGGTCGGGGGGATGCCGGCCGAGCAGACGAGCGCATCCAGCGAGCCACCGACGCGCCCGAGCGCGGCGTCCAGGACCGAGGTGTCGCCGCAGTCGCCGACGACGAGGTCGACGCCCTGGGTCGCGTCATCGGTGCGATCGATCCCGACGACCCGCCAGCCGTCGGCGACCAGGCGCGCGGCCGTCGCGCGGCCGATGCCGGCGGCGGCGCCGGTGACGATGGCGGTGCGCGGCGGATCGGTCATGGCCGCGCCATGGTGACGGATCGGGTCAACCGGTGTGCTGGAGTCCGGCGGCCAGGCCGCTGACGGTCAGCTGAAGGAGGCGCTCGGTCGCGGCGCGTTCACTGGCGGCCAGTGACGACCCTCGCAGGCTGGCAAGGCCGCGCACCTGGAGCTCGGAGAGGACGTCGACGTAGGGCGTGCGCAGCTCGATGCTGCGCTGGAGCCGGGGGCTGCGGTCGAGCAGGTGCGTGCTGCCGGTCAGGCGAAGCACCTCGTCCTCGGTGCGCCGCCGCTCGGCGCGCAGGGTCTCGGCGATGCGCCGCATCGGCTCCGAATCCCCGGCCAGTCCGGCGTAGCGAGCGGCGACGATCGGGTCGGCGATGGCGAGGCCGAGCTCGACGTTGTCGATCGTGGAGCTGAAGAAGGCCCAGTCGCCGTACGCCTCGGCCAGCCGCTCGCGTCCGGCGCGACCGTGGCGCTCGGCGTACCCGGCCAGCGCTGCCCCGACGCCATACCAGGCCGGCAGGTTGGTCCGCGACTGCGACCAGGCGAACACCCATGGGATGGCACGCAAGGACGCCAGGGACTGCGACGCCGAAGCACGGCGTGCCGGCCGCGAGCCGAGCTCCATGCGGCTGATCTCGCTGATCGGCGTGGCGCGCACGAAGAAGGCCTCGAAGTCGGGGTCCTCCCAGACGAGCCGCCGATAGGCGTCCTCGGCCAGGGAGGCGAGCTCGGTCATCATCGGCCTCCAGCGCTCGACGGCGCCGGCGGAGGCGGCGTCGTGACCTGGCCGCGAGGTGAGCAGCAGCGCGTTCGTCATCTGCTCGAGGTGCCGCTGCGCGATCTGCGGGCTGGGGTAGCGCTCGGCGATGACCTCGCCCTGCTCGGTCAGCTTGAGCCGCCCATCGACCGATCCGGCCGCCTGCGCCAGCACCGCTCGGTTGGCCGGCCCGCCCCCTCGGCCGATCGTCCCGCCACGCCCGTGGAACAGCGTCAGCTCAACGCTGTGCCGCCCGGCCGCCCGGACCAGCCCTTCCTGGGCCCGATACAGGTTCCAGGTCGCCGACAGGTAGCCCGCCTCCTTGTTCGAGTCGGAGTAGCCGAGCATCACCTCCTGTCGGTCGCCACGAGCGCGCAGGTGGGACCGATAGCCGTCATCGGACAGCAGCGCGTCGAGGAACGCGTCGGCGGCCGCCAGCTCGTCGCGGCTCTCGAGGAGGGGGACGACGTCGAGCCACGCGCCCGGATCGGTGTCGGGCACGGCGGCCCGTGCCAGCTCGAGGAGGCCCACGACGTCGGCGATGGTCCGCGTGAAGCTGATGACGTAGCGGCGCGACGCGTCCGGGCCGAACGCCTCGCCGATCTCGTGCTGAGCGCGCAGCGTGGCGAGCACCTCGGCGAGCGGCACGTCGCCGGCAGACGCGCCCGGGCGCAGCTCGTCGATGGCCGCCCGATGGACGTCGGCGTGCTGGCGGACCTCGAGCGAGGCGAGGTGGAAGCCGAAGGTCTCGACCTGCCAACACAGGTCCTGGAGCTCGCCGGCGGCGATCCGCTCGGCGCCGTGGCTGCGCATCGCGTCCTGCATCCGGCGCAGGTCCGCCAGGAGCTCGTCGGGCGAGGCGTATCCGCCGCGTCGGGCACCCGGACCCCCGACCAGGCGCACGCGCGTGCGATCCAGCCGCTCGCCGATGATCCCGAGCGCCTGCCGGTAGCTCTGCCCGCCGAATCGCCGCTCGCCGTCGGCGCGGGCGTCGGCGAAGGGCCGGGCAGCGCGCGCGACCCAGGCGCGGAAGTCATCGGGCACGCCGGCCTGCTCGTCGGCGATGGCGATCGCCTGCTGCAGGCGGTCAACGACGTTGCGGTAGCCGCGGACGAGGTGATCGGCCTGGATGCGCATCGTGCGGCGCGTGACATCGGCCGTCACGCCCGGATGGCCGTCGCGATCCCCGCCGATCCAGGTGCCCCAGCGCAGGAAGGGCGCTGCCAGCGCATCGGTCTCTCCTCCGCCGATGTTCTCGTGCAGGGCCCGATACAGCCGCGGCGTGGCCGTGAACAGCGTCTCGTCGAAGAAGACCATCGCGGCGCGGACCTCGTCGAGTGGGGTCGGGCGCTGGTCGCGCACGGGGCTCGTCTGCCACAGCAGGCTGATCTCCTCGCGCAGGTGGCGGCGCAGCTCACGATCCTCGGCGCGGGTGAGACGCGGATCGTCGAAGCGGTCGAGAAGCCGATACAGCCGCCGCTGTGCCACCAGCACCGTCCTGCGCCGGGCTTCGGTCGGGTGCGCGGTGAGGACCGGCATGAGCCGGATCTCGCGCGCGATCGCCCGCACCTGCTCGCGCGACGCTCCGTCATGCCTGAGGCGAAGGATCGCGGCGCCGATGCCATCGGCGAGGGGGGCGCGGCGGCTGGAGCGCTCGCGGCGCCGCAGCGTGCGGACGCGATGCTTCTCCTCGGCCAGGTTGACGAGCAGGAAGTAGGCGGTGAAGGCGCGCGCCACCGCAAGCAGCTCGGTCGGCGAACGGCCGTCGAGGGCGTGGAGTGCCCGCTCGATCGTCTCCTCGGGTCCGGCTTTGCGGCCGCGGATGGCGGCCCTGCGCAGCTGCTCGACGAGCTCGAACAGGTCGGGACCCTCTTGCTCCTCGATCACCTGGCCGAGCAGTGCGCCCAGCAGCTTGACCTCGCGCGCCAAGGGGTCACGAGCGCCGGCGCTGCCGATGCTGCGCGGTTCCGCGCGGCGCGCCGATTCGCCCGCGTCCCGAACTGATCGGGTCACGGGCGGCCGGGACGGCGGGTCAGCCGCGGACGGCGAGCCCTCCGGACGCGTAGTGCGGCCGCTCGGCGCAGTCCACGATGCAGCCTCGCGCATCCCGATTCCCTCGTCCGGCGAAGTGCCACCAGCTGCCGTCGTCGCGCTGCTCGAGGCGACAGCCGCAGGACACGCAGGTCACCGGCGCCAGGCGTCCGTCGCGGACCGAGAACACACTGAAGTCGCGGCGCGGAAACGTGGTCGGTTCGATGAGCTCCATGGGTTGGAGCGTAGGCGCGGCCTTCGGCGCGGTCAGCGCCGCATCGGTTCAGGATGGGTTGCGGCAGGGTTGTGATCGGACTGGCTCCTTGACGCGTGCGCCGTCGCGAACCTAGGATGCGCCTCCAACTCAATACGGCGACGACCGGGAGCAGTAGTCGGTCGCACGGCCTCACAAGCGAGCCGGGATGGTGGAAGCCGGCGTGGCACGGCATCGGTGAATGGACCCGCGAGCCTCGCTCCGAATCTCTTCCGGCGGTCGAGCGTATATACGTATATACGCTGAGCGCCCAAGGGGGTAGGACCGACGGACGGCCACCGTTAACGGCCTCGAATGAGCGCGGACCCGCGAAGGGTCCGAACATGGGTGGCACCGCGGAATCGAGCCTCCGTCCCTGAACCGGATGGAGGCTTCGTTGTACTCCGAGAGCAGACCGATGACGACCGCATCGCCGACCCGCATCACCAGCCTGGAGCTGGCGGCCGATACGCTCACGCCAGTGGCGGCCGCCCTGCGCCTGGGCGCGCGCTGTGCCTTCCTGCTGGAGTCCGTCGAGGGCGGAGCCCGATACGGCCGTTACTCGATCGCCGGGGTGCACGGCCGGACTCTCGTCGTCGACGGCGCCGACGACCCGCTCGAGGTTCTCCGCCAGGCCCTCCCCAGCGTCGAGCCGATGGCCGGCGACCCTGCCTTCCCGCTCGCCTCGGGCGTCGGCTACCTGTCCTACGAGGCCACGGCCCGATGGGAGCGCGTGCCCGTCCCCGACGCGGACCCGCTGCAGATGCCGAACGCGGTCTTCCACCTGCCGTCGGTCGTCATCGTGTTCGACCATCTCGCCCAGGTCGCGCGCGTGTCCACGCTCGACGACGGGCCGGGCGCCGCGGAGC
>CAYVCE010000013.1:0-3714 GCA_964449915.1 uncultured Steroidobacteraceae bacterium
TGCACGCTCGCGGAGGCTCCACCGGGCGCAAGCATGATGGACCCAGCGTTCCATCGCAACTGAGCGTCGGTCCTTGTCCCCCGCAACTGGCTAGCGCCGGCCACGCGAGCTGGCGGCGGTGGCCTTCTGAGCCAGGAGGCGCGCGATCTCTGCTTGGTACCGGCGGCCCGAGGGATGACGTGCCAGCCAGCGCAGGTAGTCGAGGTCCTGGCGCACGAGGTCCTGAAGCGCCCAACCGGCATACCGGCCGTACGGCAGGACGGTGCCGCGCCGGTCGGTTGCTGCCGGGGGCGGCGTCGCTACCCGCGCCGCGCCCTTCGGCGAGTTGGCCGGCGCCGCGCGCTCGTGGTCGTAGGTGCGGCGCGTTTCGGGGTCGCGAAGGATTGCGTACGCCCGATTCAAGCGGGCCATCGGGGCATGAGTGTGCTCGCCGGCATGATCCGGATGCAGCAGTCGCGCGAGGGCCCGATACGCCGCAGTGATGACCGTGGGATGGGCGAGCGGGTGGACCTGCAGAGTCGCGTAGCAGTCGACGTCACCCGACGAGTGGTGCATCGTCCGCCTGGATCTGAAGCTGCTCCCGTGACTGCTCAGCCCCATCACGAGCGGGTTGTCGGCGGCGCCGTTTGTGACTCTCGGATCGCGCGAGGCGATGCTTCGTCGACATCACACGGGCCGGGCCGATGGCGAGCGCGTGCGAATCGGAGATGACGTCGACGGTGGAGCGCGACCGACGCAGCGGCAGCTCGCCGGGCGAATGATCGATGTGGTGGCTATCGGTCGTACGTGGCGTGTGTGTCGGGGCGGCGGCGTGGGTCACTTCGAACCCATCGTGCGTTCAGTGGAGCGCGCGCGCAACTGCCCATTCGTTCGGGCATTGACTGGCATCGGTTCTCGGTCTCAGATGGCCGTCAACCATTCGGCGGTGGGCTTCGTGGTCACGTCGGGCGCTGAGCACGAGATGGCTGCCCCGCGAGGATTCGAACCTCGGTAAACGGATCCAAAGTCCGCTGTCCTACCACTAGACGACGGGGCACCGCCTCGTCTCACGCTAGCAGGTCGGCCGCGCTAGGGACCAGTCCGCCCCGGAAGAGACCAGATCGGGAAAGTGGAGCGGAAGACGGGACTCGAACCCGCGACCCTCACCTTGGCAAGGTGATGCTCTACCAACTGAGCCACTTCCGCCCGCTTCTCACCCGATGATAGCGCGTTGCTGGTGCCGAGGGTCAGAATCGAACTGACGACACCCGCCTCTTCAGGGCGGTGCTCTACCGACTGAGCTACCTCGGCGCATCAGGCGGTCGCAAGGATACCGATGCCGCCGATGCCTCGCAAGGCGGCCGGCCGGAACCCGACGAGTACCATCGGGGGGCGGTCGCAGGCGCCGCGATGCACTAGGCTAGGCCACGGTCACCTGCGCCCGGGCGACTGTCTTCCTGAGCGCGCGGCCTCGCCATCCCCACCGAGCCATCGTCCCTCAGGAGATTCCGGATCATGCCCGTCCGAACGCGCCTCGCCGTCCTCGCCGTCATCACCCTCCTGGTCGGCGCCTGCGCCTCCCCAGCGGCCACCTCGCCGACGCAGGCCCCGGCCACGCTGACCCCCGCCACCACCGACTCCCCGGAGCCGACCGAATCCCCGGAGCCGAGCGAGTCGGCCGAGGAGAGCGCCAAGCCCACCGACGCGCCCGCTGCGGATGAGCTCGACATGACGCTGGCGTCCAACTTCGGCTCGACCGACCTGACCGCCGGCTTCACGCCCGATCCGTTCAGCGTCGACGTGGTCAGCGGCGGCCCGGTCGACGTCACGTACCTCGGTGACGGGTGCCGTGGATTCGCCACCGCCGCGTCCGACTACGACGTCACCTACACCGCCGGTGCCCAGAGCCTGCTGCGCTTCTACTTCGTGGCCGACACGGCCGATACGACCCTGGTCATCAATGCGCCGGACGGGAGCTGGCACTGCAACGACGACGCCCCGGGCACGATCGACCCGATGATCGACTTCACCAATCCCGAGGGCGGCCGCTACGACATCTGGGTCGGCAGCTACCAGAGCGGGACCGAGAACAGCGGTACGCTGTTCGTGACCGAGGTGGGATCGAACACCCCGTAGCCGCCTACCGCTCGGAGCGCGCCAGACCCATCTGGCCGGCGATGTTCTCGAGGGCGCGGATCCGCTCGCCGATCGGCGGATGCGTGTCCCACAGCGACTTGGCGCGCTCCTCGAATGACTTGATCGGGTTGACGATGTAGAGGTGCTGCGTCGCGCGGTTGGCGACCTCCAGCACCTCGGCGTCGTCGCTGATCGTGCGCAGCGCGCGCGCGAGGCCGACCGGGTTGCGCGTCAGCTCCACGGCGGTCGCATCGGCCAGCGACTCCCGCGTGCGGCTCACGGAGGCCTGGACGAGGCGACCGATGAGCGGCGCCACCACGGCCAGGATCAGCGCCAGCACGAAGATGAGCGCCGCCGCTCCGCCGCCGCCGCGGTCCGAGTCGCTGCTGCTTCGCCGCCCACCGCCCCAGAACGTGAAGCGCAGGAACCAATCGGCCAGCAGCGCGATGCTGCCGACGAGGACGCCGACCAGGAGCGTGAAGCGGATGTCGAGGTTGCCGATGTGGCTCATCTCGTGGCCGATGACGCCCTGCAGCTGCTCGCGGTCCAGCTTGTCGAGCAGGCCCGTGGTGACCGCCACCGAGGCATGCTGCGGATCGCGGCCGGTGGCGAATGCGTTCGGTGCCGAGTCGTCGATCACCCACATCCGGGGCCGCGGGAGGCCGCCGGCCAGCCGCATCTCCTCGACCACGTTGACGAATTGACCGAATCGCTCGGGCACCTGCGCCTGGTCGATCTCGCGGGCCCCGCTGGTTGCCATGACGAGGGCATCGCCCGCGAAGAAGGTGCCGACGCTCATGACCGTCGCCACCGCGACCGCCAGGACGACGCCGCCCCACCCGAAGCCGGTGGCGTAGCCGATCGCCCCGCCGAGGAGCCCGAGCACGACCACCACGATCGCCACCAGCAGCCAGCTGCGGCGACGGTTGCGAGCGATCTCGCGATAGAAGGTGGTCGGCGCCAGTCGCGCCTCGGCGCTCATCGGCCTCATCGGCCTCGTCGGGTCAGGTCGTGCGCAGGTTCACCTCGGGGACGGCGGCGTCCGCCTCGGCGATCTGGAAGTAATCGCGCTCGCGGAAGCCGAACATGCCGGCGATCAGCACGTTCGGGAAGGTCTGGATGGACGTGTTGAACTCGCGCACGGTGCTGTTGTAGTGCTGTCGGCTGAAGCCGATCTGGTTCTCGGTCGTGGTCAGCTCCTCCTGGAGCTCCAGCACGTTCTGGTTGGCCTTGAGGTCGGGGTAGTTCTCGACCAATGCGAACAGCTGGCGCAGCGCGCCGGTCAGGAAGTTCTCGGCCTGCGCGGCCTGCGCGGCATTGCCGGCTCCACCCTGCTGGGCGCTCACCGCGGCCGATCGGGCCTCGATGACCTTCGTCAGGGTCTCCTGCTCGAAGTCCATGTAGCCCTTCACCGCGTTGACGAGGTTCGGGATCAGGTCGTGGCGACGCTTCAGCTGGACGCTGATCTGGTTCCACGCCTCGTCGACCATGTTCCGCAGCCGGACCAGGCCGTTGTAGGTGAAGATGAGGAAGAGGACGATGGCCGCGACGACGACCAGCAGGATGATCAGCCAGAGTGGCATGCGGGTGTGCTCCTCG
>CAYVCE010000014.1:0-4377 GCA_964449915.1 uncultured Steroidobacteraceae bacterium
CACCAGGAGCTGCTGCGGGCCGCCTTCGTCGCCGCCGGCGGCGTGGAGGCCGGGACCGAGGGCGACTCCTTCTTCGTCGCCTTCCCGACCGCGCCCGGTGCGGTCGCCGCGGCGGTCGCGGCGCAGCGCGCGCTGGCCGCCGAGCCGTGGCCGCCGGATTCCGAGGTGCGCGTGCGGATCGGGCTCCACACCGGCGAGGCCGGCTTCTCGACCGACTCGTACGTCGGCCTGCACGTCCATCGCGCCAGCCGCATCGCGAGCGCCGGCCACGGCGGCCAGGTGCTGCTGTCGGACACCACGCGCGCGCTGGTCGAGCACGAGCTGCCTGATGGCGTCGACCTGCGCGACCTCGGTGAGCATCGGCTCAAGGATCTCGATCGAGCCGAGCGGCTCTGGCAGCTCGTCATTGCCGATCTCCAGGACGAGTTCGCGCCGATCGGCTCGCTGGACGCCATCCCCAACAACCTGCCCACCCGGCTGACGACGTTCCTCGGCCGCGAGCACGAGATCGCCGAGGTCGCCGACCTGCTGGACCGCAGCCGGCTGCTCACCCTGACCGGGCCGGGCGGGACCGGCAAGACGCGCCTCAGCCTGGAGGTCGCCGGACGCGCCCTGGCGCGCTACCCCGGCGGCGTGTTCTTCGTCGAGCTCGCGTCGATCGTCGAGGCGGAGCTGGTGCCGGCCACCATCGCGCAAGCGCTCGGCCTGCCGGACCGGGGTGGTCGCAGCTCGGTCGAGCGCCTCACCGATGCCATCGGCGAGAAGCGGATGCTGCTCGTGCTCGACAACTTCGAGCAGGTGGTGCATGCCGCGCCGGCCATCGCCGACCTCCTGGCGGCCTGCCGGCAGCTGACGGTGCTCACCAGCAGCCGCCGCGTGCTGCGCGTGTCGGGCGAGCAGGAGTATCCGGTGCCGCCCCTCGGCGTTCCCGACCCAGCTCACCTCCCGCCGCTGACCCAGCTCAGCCAGTTCGAATCGGTTGCCCTGTTCATCGAGCGCGCCCGCTCGGTGAAGCCCGACTTCGAGGTCACCAACGAGAACGCGCCGGCGGTGGCCGAGATCTGCGTGCGCCTCGACGGCCTGCCGCTGGCGATCGAGCTCGCCGCGGCGCGCATCCGCATCCTCAGCCCACAGGCCATGCTCGGCCGGCTCGAGGACCGGCTCGGGTTGCTTGCGGGCGGGTCGCGCGACCTTCCCGAGCGGCAGCAGACGCTGCGCGGCGCGATCGCCTGGAGCCACGACATGCTCGACGAGACCGATGCGGCCCTCTTCGCCTGCCTCTCGGTCTTCGTCGGCGGCGCCGGCCTCGATGCGATCGAGCGGGTGTGCGATGACGAGGTGAGCGGCGAGCTGCTCGACGCCCTCTCCTCGCTGGTCGAGAAGAGCCTGCTCCGCCAGTCGGAGGGCCTCGGCGGCGAGCCGCGATTCGGGATGCTCGAGACGATTCGCGAGTTCGCGATCGAGCAGGCCGTCGCTCGGAACCGATGGGACGCGCTGCGGGCGCAACACGCGGCGTACTTCCTGTCGGTCGGGGAGGAATCGGCCGCGCAGGTGATGAGCTCGGACAAGCGACCCTGGCTCGATCGGCTGGAGCAGGACCACGACAACCTGCGCGCCGCGATCGGCTGGGCGGTGGAGACCCGCGCGGCCGACACCGCCATGCGGCTGGGCTCCGCGCTGTGGCGCTTCTGGCAGATGCGCGGCTACATCGCGGAGGGGATCGAACGTCTCCTCCAGGTCCTGGCCATGCCCGAGAGCCGCGAGCACCCGGCCGCGCGGGCCGATGCGCTGGGCGCTGCCGCCGGCCTCGCCTACTGGCAGGCCGACACCGATCGGTCCCGCGCCCTGTACGAGGAGGAGATCGCCGCACGTCGAGCGCTGGACGACCGCCGCGGCCTCGCCACGGCGCTGTACGGCATCTCGTTCACGTGGTCGGTCATCGGGCTCCAGGAGCAGCGCAATGTGACCCAGGCGTCGCGCTACGTGCAGGAGGCGCTGGAGATCTTCCGTGACATCGGCGACGTGTCCGGTGTGGGCCGTTGCACCTGGGCGCTCGCCAACGTTGCCTACGGGTCCGGCCGTCTCGCCGACGCGCTGCGCCACGCCACCGATGCGCTGGCCGTGTTCGAGGCCATCGACGATCGGTTCATGGTCGGCTGGGCGACCTACACGCTGGCGCTCGCCGAGATGAGCACGTTCTTCGCGTCACCCGAGGACCGGGCTCCCCTGTTCGCCGCCCGTGACCGGCTGCGACGTACGCTCGCCATCTTCTCCGACGCCCAGGACATCAGCGGCTACACGCTGGTGGTGGACTGCATCGCGCTCCTGGCCTTCTACGAGGGCGACCTGCATCGCGCCGCACGGCTCTCGGGGACGGTCGCCACCTTCGAGCGCACCAGTGGCACCGGGCTGAACCTGTTCAACCGCGAGGTGCTCGGCTTCCGGCCCGAGGCGCTCAGGGAAGATCCGGAGCTTGCCATCGCCTGGGCCGAGGGCGAGGCGATGACGACGGCCGAGGCGGTTGCCTACGCGCTGGAGTCCGCGTAGCGCCGATCTATTGGCGCAATCTGACACCAGCCCCGTGCTGGGCGCGGTTCTGCCGATCTATCGGCATCGGCTGCGCTCCGAGGGTGCCCAGGGACGCGCCTCGTGCCAGGTCCGGGCCGAAATATCGGCCATGTGCAGCCTCGAGAGCGGATCACGCGGGATTGCGCCGATCTATCGGCCGGATTCCGCTGGACTCGTGCGCCACGTCCCTTGCCAGGCGCGGAAACGCCGATCTATCGGCTCGTGGGTGGCAGGAACGGCGCCCTCCGGCGCCCCACACGCTCGGCCTGCGCCGATATGTCGGTCAAACGCCGCCTGGACATACGCTCATGCCAGGTTCGGCCGATCTAACGGCCGAGCGGATCCGCTATGCCGGGGCGGCCAGGTCCCGGCGCGGGAAGACGATGATCGCGTAGACGATCGGTACCAGGGCCGCGGCGAAGACGATGACCAGGTCGAGCGGCTGGAGCTCGCCGGTCAGGATCTGCCCGGGATTGAAATGGTGGAAGAGCGAGTAGTCCTGGAGGAAGGCCGCATCGGTCCACAGCGAGCCGATGATCTCGAGGAAGTAGTTGACGATCAGGTAGGCCAGCGACAGGCCGATGGCGGGGCCTGGCCGGTCGAAGCTGACCGAGGCGGCCATGCCGAACGTGGTGAAGGCGGCCCACAGCCCGAAGCCGTTGAGGACGACGAGGGGCATGAGGCCGAGGTCGACCTCGTCGGTGATGCCCTGGATGGCGGTGCCGGCGAGCATGCCGCCGAGGATGGCCAGCAGGACGATCAGCACGGCGGCCAGCAGCGCAACGAGGATGCTGGCGTAGAGCGCCAGGCGCGAGATCGGGCGCGCCAGGAGCACTTCCAGCGTGCCTCGCGCGCGCTCGCCGGCGACCGCGGTGGCCGAGGCTCCGACCGCGAAGATGGCGATCAGCCCGATGCCGAGCGGATGCTGGACGCCCAACGTGATCGCGCCCGGCAGGGTGAAGAGCGAGCCCGAGCCGAAGTTCATGAGCTCCTCGGGGAAGGCGCCCGAGTTGGCCAGGTCGCGGATCACGCTGCTGAAGGCGCTGTAGATGACCGGGATCAACAATCCCCAGCCGATGCCGGCCAGCGCCACGATCACCAGCCGCGCCCGCTGCCAGCGCAGAGTCTGGGCCGTGAGCCGCCCGTTCACGCCGTGGCCTCCTCGTCGGGCCCGGCGTAGTACTCGAGGAATGCCTCCTCCAGGCTGGCAGGCTCGATGGTCAGGTCCTCCAGGTTCGGGGACGCGATGGCGCGCACGAAGCCCGCCACCTCGCCTGACAGCATGCCGGTCACGCGGTTTCCGTCGACCTGCACCTCCTCCAGGCCGGGGAGGGCCGACAGGTCCGGCGTGCCGCGCCAGCGCAGCATCACGCGGCGGCGACGGCGCGCGAGCAGCTCGTTCACGTCGTGGATGGCCATCAGGTGCCCGGCGCGGATGATGGCCACCCGGTCGCACAGCCGCTCGACCTCCGAGAGGATGTGGGAGCTGAAGAAGACCGTGCGGCCTTCCTTTCGCAGGTCGTCGAGGATGCGGTAGAAGGCATGCTGCATGAGCGGGTCGAGCCCTTCGGTCGGCTCGTCCAGGATGGCCAGCTCGGGGTCGTGCTGGAGCGCCTGCACCACGCCGATCTTCTGGCGCATGCCGCGCGAGTAGTCGCGCACCCTGCGGCGCAGGACCGATCCGGGGAGCTCCAGCCGATCGCACAGCTCGGCGCGCCGGCGCGGCTCGCGGCCCTGCATGTCGACGAGGTAGTCGAGCACCTGCTCGCCGGTGAGCGAGTCGTAGAGCGCGATCCCGCCGGGCAGGTA
>CAYVCE010000015.1:0-6115 GCA_964449915.1 uncultured Steroidobacteraceae bacterium
ATACAACCCGGCGGCCTTGATCTCGTCGATCACGATCCAATCGGCCTCGCGCAGCGTGTCGAGCCGCTCAGCGGTCACCTCGCCGATGATCCGGATCGCCAGCCCGGGCCCGGGGAAGGGCTGGCGCTGGACCATCGCCTCAGGCAGTCCCAGCTCGACGCCCACGCGCCGCACCTCGTCCTTGAACAGGTAGCGCAGCGGCTCGATGAGGCGGAAACGCAGGTCCGACGGCAGCCCGCCGACGTTGTGGTGGGTCTTGATCTTCTGCGACGTCTTCGTCTCCGACGTCTTCGACTCGATCACGTCGGGATACAGCGTGCCCTGCGTCAGGAAGTCGATCTGCCCGAGCTTGGCCGCCTCCTCCTCGAAGACCCTGATGAACTCGTCGCCGATGATCCGGCGTTTCTCCTCGGGATCCTCGACGCCCGCCAGCCTCCTGATGAACCGATCTCGAGCGTCGACCATCACCAGCTGCATGCCGAGGTCACGCTCGAACGTGACGCGCAGCAGCTCCGACTCGCGCTTGCGCATGAGGCCGTGATCGACGTAGATGCAGGTCAGCTGGTCGCCGATGGCCCGGTGCACCAGCGTCGCCGCCACGGCGCTGTCCACTCCGCCCGACAGGGCGCAGATGACGTGACCGTCTCCCACCCGCTCGCGGATCTCGGCCACCGTGGTCTCGACCAGGTTCGCCGGCGTCCAGTTGGGCCGAACGCCGGCGATGCCGACCACGAAGTTGCGCAGCACGTCGCGACCGACCGGGGTGTGGACCACCTCGGGGTGGAACTGGATGCCGTACAGGTTGCGGCCCGGATCGGCGAGACCGGCGAACGGCGTCGAATCGGTCTGGGCCGTCGGCTCGAAGCCCTCGGGTGGCCGCACGATCGAGTCGCCATGGCTCATCCACACCGGCTGCTCGCGCGCGACGCCGGCAAACAGGCCGTCGGCATCGGTTACGGTGACGGTCGCGGGTCCGTACTCGCGGCGGTCCGAGGGCAGCACCTCGCCGCCGAGCTCGTGCGCCATGAGCTGCAGGCCGTAGCAGATGCCGAGGACCGGGATGCGTCCCGACCATAGCGCCGGATCGGCGCGCGGCGCATCGGCGTCGTACACCGACGACGGCCCGCCCGACAGGATCACCGCCTTCACGCCGCGCCGTTCGAGCTCCGCCATCGGCGTGTCGTGCGGCAGGAGCTCGGAGTACACGTTCAGCTCACGCACGCGGCGGGCGATGAGCTGCGCGAACTGGCTGCCGAAGTCGAGGATGACGACCGTGTCGGGGTGCTCGGCCGCCTCGGTCTCGACGCGCTGCGGCGGGGCGGCGTGGAGCGCCTGCTCGAGATAGGCCTCGACCTCGGCGTCGTCGGGGGCCAGGACCCGGTGCCCGGCGTTGGCCGCCTCGCCGTGGACCGTCCGGCCCCGTTGTGGGTGCGTCTCGTCGGCGCTGTCGCTCAATGCCGCTCCGTTCGGCGATGATGGTGCCCCGCAAGTCTAGGAGGTCCGAACCCATGATCGAGGCCGAGATCCGCGAGCTGATCCCGCAGCCGACCGCAGCCGTGCGCATCACGCAGCCGATCAGCGAGCTGAACATCGGCTCGATGTTCGACGAGCACCTCCCCAACATCGCGCACCGCCTGGCGGACATGGGGATCGAGCCTGCCGGACCGCCGTACGGCCGCTATCACGAGTTCGGCCCGGAGCGCGTCGACGTCGAGATCGGCATCCCGGTCCGCGCGCCGGCGTCGTTCCTGCGGCCGCTGGCCGAGGCCGAACCGGGCGAGCTGGGGAGCTCGGAGCTGCCCGGCGGGGCGGCCGCGGTGACCGTCCATCGCGGCTCGTACGACGGCCTGAAGGACGCGTACGGCGCGCTCCACGATTGGATCCACGCGCAGGGGCACGCGGAAGGCCCGGCGCCGTGGGAGTCCTACGTCGACGATCCCTCCGAGGTGGATGAGTCTGACCTCAAGACCGAGGTCTGCTGGCCCCTCGCCTGATCGGCCCTCGCCTGATCGGCCCTCGCCTGCTCGGTCGGTCTATCGGTCGAATCGCGCCCGACGGGAGTCTCGCGCCGCGTTTCACCGACCTATCGGTCACTGGTGAGCGTGAGAGGCGCCGGCCGGCGGCGCTGGCGCATATCGGTGTCCGACACATCGGCCGAACCGCGCCCCAGCCACGCCTCCGGTCAGGAACGCACGATCTTTCGACCGCGGATCACTGGTCGAGCCACTGGCGCGGGTGGCTCGCCAGGAAGTCCTCGACCGGGATGCCGCCCGCCCCGACGGTGAGCGAGCGCGCGCCTCGATGGGTGTGCGTGAAGGCGACCGTGCCCGGCGTGCCGCGCGGATGGCCGGTCTTGACCTGGATCGCCATCGGCGCATCGTGGCCGCGCATGAGCTTGCCGGGGCGCACGACCCAGTCGACCTCGGCGTTGCCCTCGCGCCAGTAGCCGAGCTCGTCCGGATCGGCATGCGCCCACAGGTGCGCGCCGACGGCCGTCTCGACCAGCCGGCCCCAGGCCTGGTGGTCGGCCCGGGCCTTCACGAACGTGGTGCGGGCAGTCGCCGTGATGAGTCCGGTGTTGAGCGCCAGCAGCTTCGGCGACGACGCCCGCCGGCGAACGGCCGAGCCCGAGTACTTGCCGATCCCGGTCACCATCCCCGCACCGCCCAGCAGCTCGAGGTAGTGGGCCAGGGTGACGGTGTTGCCCGCATCGGTCAGGGTGCCGAGCATCTTGGTGTAGGACAGCACCTGGCCTGAGTACGAGCAGGCCAGGCGGAAGAGCTGGCGGAGGAGCGCCGGTTTCTCGACCCGGTTGAGGAGCAGGATGTCGCGCGACAGGTTCGTCTCGACGATCGCGTCGAGGATGTACTCCTCCCAGCGGTCGTGGCGCTTGATGAGCGGCGCGGCGCCGGGATAGCCGCCGTAGAAGAGATAGGTGTCGAGGTCCCAGCCGAAGGCGTCGCGCATCTCGGCGTACGTCCAGTGCGTGACGCGGATGATCTCGAAGCGGCCGGCCAGGCTGTCCGACAGGCCCTTGCGCACCAGGAGCGGTGCTGAGCCAAGCAACATCACCCGCAGCGGTGTGCCGGCCAGCGTGTCCTCGTCCCACAGCTGCTTCACGACGTCGGACCAGTCGCGGATCTTCTGCACCTCGTCGAGGACGAGCAGCCCGCCGGCACGGCCGCCGTTGGCGGCCGCCTGGCGGCCGATGGCCCACTGGGTGTACAGCCAGCCGATGTCCTCGGGGTCGGGCGCATCGGCCGAGGCGAAGTGGCCCGGGATGCCGATGGCGTCCATCACCTGCCGTGCCAGCGTCGTCTTGCCCACCTGCCGCGGACCGGCGAGGACCTGGACGAAGCGACGCGGCTCGTGCGCGCGCTCCAGGATCTCGTCGTAGACCGGCCGCCGGTAGACCCTCGGCAGCTTCACGTACTCACTCCTCTGAGTTCATTTACTCAGTACCGTGAGTTAGTTTACTCAGCGAGCTCCAGCCGGGCGCGCTCGATCGCCTCGCGTGTCGGCTCGGCCGGGAAGGGCGAGCGGCCGATGGCCTCGTCGAGGCCGATGGAACCGCTGACGGTCTCCCGCGCCAGGCCGGCGAGCAGCCCGAGCTCGGCAACCTGGGCGGCCGCGAAGTGCCGGTCGAACGGGTCTCCGTGCCCGGGGACCACGGTGCCCTTGACCAGGTCGAGCAGCGCCAGCCCGGTCTCCGCCCACGCGATCGGGAAGCTGTCGCCGAAGGCCGGGGCCGGCGCGTTCTCGAGCAGGTCGCCGGCGAACAGGACCGATGCGTCGGGCACCACGACCACGACGTCGTTGTCCGTGTGCCCGCGCCCGAGGTAGCGCAGCGCGACCAGCCGGTCGCCCAGGTCGAGGGTGGCCGATTCGCTGAAGAGCCGGTCCGGCGGGGTGAGGACGACGTCGTCCCAGGGCTCGGTCGGGTAGTCGCCTCGCAGCCGAGTGAGGACGTCGGGACCGCGCTCGACGATCATCGGTGCGCAGCGGACGTGGCCCCAGATCGGGGCCGGCAGGAACCGGGCGTTGCCGAACGCGTGGTCCCAGTGGCCGTGGGTGTTCACCACCGCCGCGATGGAGCCCGGAAGCTGCCCGAGATCGGCGAGCAGCTCGTCGGCCGCCCGATGATGGGCGCGCGTGTCGATGACCACCAGGCCGGCATCGCCCCCGATGACGCCGATGGCCTGGTCGAGCGACGCGTAACGCCGAATCCAGACGCGGTCGGCGACCTCGCGCCAGACCGAGGTCACGCGCCCAGGCGCACGGCCGTGCCCGAGGCGGTGACCATCAGCATCGAACCCTGGCCAACGGTCTCGTAGTCGAGGTCGATCCCAACGACCGCATCGGCTCCGCGTGACGTTGCCTCGGCTGCGAGCTCCGCCATGGCAATCTCGCGCGCCTTGCGCAGCTCCTCCTCGTAGGCGCCGGAGCGGCCGCCCACGATGTCGCGGACACCGGCGAAGAGGTCCTTGAAGATGTTGGCGCCCAGGATCGCCTCGCCGGTGACGACGCCGAGGTACTCCTCGATGGTGCGGCCCTCGACGCTCGGCGTGGTGGTCTGGATCACTTTCCTTCCTCCATGTAGAACTCGTGGAATTCGGCGCAGCGCCCGTCGGGGTCGAAGCGGAGCACGTAGGCGTTGTGGAACGTGCGTTCGGGAACGTCGCCGGTTGCCGCGTACCGGCTCCATCCGAGGGCGACCGCTCGGTCCCCGTCGACGGCATACGGCTCGTAGTGCGCGTCCCACGTCCCCGGCTCGTCCGGCTCCTCGAGCCAGCTGGCGACGATCGCGTCGCGGCCACGGGTGGCGTGCTCGTCGCTGTCCCACGGCCGATAGCTGTAGACGGCCTCCTCGCTGAAGAGCTCCCCGATCTGCCCGGCATCGTTCGAGCGCCAGGCCGCGACGTATCGGTTGAGCCAGTCCTGCACGGCGGTTCTGTCCATGGACCGATGCTACCCCTCAGGCGTGAAACGCCGCCAGCCGGTGCGCCTCGTCATCGAGCTCGTGGCGCTCCGCGCTGGCCAGCCTCCGGAACGGGGTCAGCTGAACGTCGCCGTCCTCGAAGCGCCAGGTGCCGGCCACCTGCCCGTCGACGAGGAACGTCGGGTACGACGGCGGCATCGTGGTGTGGAAGATCCGCGGCCGGTACGCTTCCGGCAGGACCTGGGTGCGCCGGGCATGGACGAGCAGCATGGCATCCCAGGTCGGCAGGAAGCGCACCGGCGCCGGTGCGTCGCGGTCGGGGAGCGGGGCATCCGGCAGGTCGAGGAGCTGGTTGCCGTCCTCGTCGGCGAAGCTGCGCAGCTCGATCGTGGCGACGACCGCCTTGAGCCGTGTGAGCGCCACGCCCATGAAGGACGCGATGTCGCGCACCGAGGCAGGCCCGAAGCCGCCGAGGTACCGGCGCACCAGGTGCGTCATCCCATCGGCCTCCGTGACGTCGGTGTGGTGGCCGATCACGTCGTCGGCCAAGCCGAAGATGTCGGCACGCCTGCGCTCCCAGGTGCCCGATGGCGGCACCCGCAGCAGCTCGGCATCGGTGTCGATGGCCTGTCTGATGGTCGGGTCGACGCCGTCGAGCAGCGCCATCAGCTCTTTCCGGGGAACGCTCTGGCCAGAAAGCGCCCTGCGGATGCGCTCGACGACGCGCCGCCGCCCGCCGGCGTCGCCGTGATGGATGCGCAGCGCCCAGGCCCGCTGGTCGCCGGCAATGGCCGCGACGAGCGGGTGATAGTCGGCCGCCGAGACCGCGTGGATCGTCCCGCGCATGAGCGTGCCCTGCACCGCGCTGCCGTCGCCGTACGCGGCGGTCAGGTCGTCACGCCGGAAGCCCGCCAGGCACGACCAGAGGCGGATGTAGGCGTTCGGCGCGTACTGGTTCTGGATGCCGCCGAGCCGCTCGAGCGCGGTCGGGACCCGCAGCGTCACTCGCTCGAGCAGCAGCTGGCGGGCGAGCAGCGCCCGGTTCAGGCGTCGTTGGCTGAGGACGTCGGCCACGCCGCCGATGCTAGCCTTGGCCGGTGGCGGAGGCGAAGCGAACGAGCGTTCCAGCGGATCGGCTCGAGCTGTATCGGCGCCTGCTCGAGCGCGTGCCCGCGC
>CAYVCE010000016.1:0-13277 GCA_964449915.1 uncultured Steroidobacteraceae bacterium
GTTCACGTGCCCGAAGGCATCGATGTCGCGGAATCGCACCTGCACCACGGTGCGGTGGCGGTACTCGTCGGTCACGGGGGGCCATTCTAGCCGAGGGTCCGTGCCTAGGGCCGCTGCGCGACGATCCCTGCCGTTCGCAGCCGCTCGTCGATCGAGATCAGGACCCGTTTGGCCGCCACGGCCGGGAGTATATACGTAGATACGCGGCGGGCCCCAAGGCCTACCGACGCCTACCGTCGCCTACCGTCGCCTACAGGGCCTGTCCGATGCGTCCGATCAGGCCCGCCAGCAGCGTCGTGCGCGGCGCCACGCTGGCGAGGTCGAGCCACTCGTCGACCGAGTGGTCGTCGCCGCCGATCGGCCCCAGACCGTCCAGCGTCGGCACCCCCAGCGCGGCGGTGGTGTTGGCGTCCGACGCGCCGCCCGTGGCGGCATCGCGCAGCTCGAAGCCGAGCTCCGCCGCGAGCGACGTTGCCAGCGCCACCAGGCGGGCGGACGCCGGGGACTTCTCCATCGGGGGGTGGCCGGCGGAGCGTGTCAGGCTGACCGACACGCCATCGACCGTCGGAGAAGCGACCAGCCGCTCCACTTCGGCGGCCGCAGCTGCGAACTCGACGGCGGTCGCGGCGCGCAGGTCCACCTTCATCTCGCACCGCTCGGCCACCACGTTCGGCCTGGTGCCGCCGCGGATGACCCCGGCATTGACCGTGACGGTCGGCCAGCGGCCGTTGAGGGCGTGCAGGGCGAGCACCTGGTAGGCGGCCTCGAGGATGGCGGAGCGGCCCTTCTCGGGCTCGACGCCGGCGTGGGCGGCTCGCCCGAGGAGCTCGATGTGGTAGTCGGCGATGCCCTTGCGCGCGCTCACGATGTCCCCATTGGCCCGAGCGCACTCGAGCACCAGGACCACGTCGTGCGCCGGCGCCAGCTCGCGGATGATCGGCGTGCTGAAGGGCGAGCCGATCTCCTCGTCCGGATTGGCCACGATGGTGATCGCCGGCCGCGCGCCGACCTCCCCGAGCGCGCCGACGGCATGCAGCCCGGCCAACAGGCCCGCCTTCATGTCGGTCACCCCCGGCCCGGTCGCGCGACCGGCGCTGGAGCGATACGGCCGCGCCGCGGGCGTCCCCGGGTCGAAGACGGTGTCCATGTGACCGATGAGCAGCACCCGCGGCCCGTCGCCGGCCAGGCGGCCGACCACCAGGTCACCGAGCTGGGCCGCGTCGCCGGCCGGCCGATGATGGAGCCGCTCGACCTCGGCGCCGAGGCCACGAAGCGCATCGGCCACGAAGTCGGCCACCAGGTTGACGCCGTCGGGCGTGTAGGAGCCGCAGTCGATGTTGACGAGGGTCTCGAGCTCGCCGAGGAACCGCGGCAGGCGCGCGTCGACGCTGCGGCGCAGCGCGGTCAGGTCGGGCATGGCGACCAATATACTCAGGACATGCCGCCCGAGGCCGAGCCGCGCGACTCCGGCGCCGAGCTGGTCGAGCTGCGTGTCCTCGACGGCCCGAACCGGTTCTTCACGCGTCCGGCGGTCAAGCTCGAGTTCGCCGGCAGCCAGCCCGGGCAGGCGGCCGAGGCAGCGGCCAGTGCCGCCCTGGCCGTGAAGCGCCTGTCGGTGGCGCTGGACCTGCCCGAGCCGCGGATGACCATCCGCCACTCGGTCGATCGGCTGCGTGCCGCGTTCGCCTTCCCGTGGCGGCGACGGACGATCAGCCAGTCGATCGGCGCATCGGCGGCGCGACTTGCCCTCGGGAGCTCGACCGACCGTCGCGAGCTGGCCGGGCTGCGGGCGACCGCGCTCGGCCCGATGCCGCATCTGCCTCACCCGCGCATCCCGATCGTGGCCATCACCGGCACGAACGGCAAGAGCACCACCACCCGGCTCACCGCCCACATCGCCTCACAGGCAGGCATGAACGTCGGGATGACGAACTCCGACGGCATCTACGTGCGCGGCGAGCTCATCGAGTCGGGGGACTGGACCGGCTTCGGCGGGGCTGAGCGGGTGCTCGCCGAGCACGGCCTCGACCTGGCGGTCCTCGAGACGGCGCGCGGCGGGATCCTGCTGCGTGGCATCGGCTACGGCGCCAACGACGTGAGCGTCGTCACCAACGTCAGCGCCGACCACCTCGGTCTGCAGGGCATCGACACCCTCGACGAGATGGCCGAGGTCAAGGGCACCATCGTGCGCATCACGAAGCGCGACGGTTGGGCGGTCCTCAGTGCCGACGACGATCGCGCCTGGGCCATGCAGCGGCGGACCCGAGCCCACATCTACGCGTTCAGCATGGAGCCGCGCTCCGGGCGCGTCGAGCGCGTGCTGGACGAGGGTGGCCGCGCGGCCGTCCTGGATCGCGACGTCCTGGTCCTGCGCGCGGCCGGCCGCCGCCCTCGCCGCCTGGCCCCGGCCGACGAGCTGCCGGTGACCGCGGCCGGACTGGCGCGCTACAACGTGGCCAACGCGCTGGCCGCGTCGGCGGCGTGCGACGCGCTCGGCATGTCGGCCGCGCAGATCAGGCGTGGCCTGCGGTCGTTCGGCCGGGACGCCGCCGCCAATCCCGGACGCCTCAACATGTTCGAGCGCCGCGGCACGTTCGTCATCATCGACTTCGCGCACAACGAGGCCGGCCTGACCGGCCTGATGGACGTCGCCCGTGCCGTCGCCGGGCGTCACCGGGTGCGCCTCGCCGTCGGCACCGCCGGGGACCGGACCGATGAGATCCTCAACGGGCTCGGCGTGTTGGCCGCCAGCGCGGACGACCTCGTCATCGCCGAGAAGCGCCACTACCTGCGGGGCAGGACGGCGGAGGCCATGAACGAGCGCATGCGGACCGGAGCGCGGCAGGGCGGCTACCGCGGCGAGATCGCGGCGTACCCCACCGAGCTGGAGGCCCTCACGGTGCTGGTGGGGCGGGCGAGACGCGGCGACCTGTGCGCCGTGATGACCCACGCCGAGCGTGCCGAGCTGCTGGCCTGGCTCGCGGCGGAGGGGTTCACGCCGGTCGGACCGGATCGCCTCCGCGAGGTGGTCGCGACCTGAGCGCCTAGACCTCCAGGTCGACCTCTTCCTCGGCGTCGACGACGCCGATGACGGCGCGCAGCCCGTCGACCTCGCTGGCGGCGCCGTGCTGGCGCCGCTGCAGCTCCTTCCAGACCACGTTGGCGTGGTCGACGCAGACGACCACCACGTCGCCGTCCCGCGCGCGGTCGAGCGCATGGCGGGTGGCCTCGAGCTCGTCGAGGACGGTGGTGATCGTCTCGACCCGCGACGGGTCGCCCGAGCGCACCCCCTGCTCGATGAGCGCCGCCGTGGTGCCGCGCGGGCGGCCGCGGTTGTTCTCGTCCTCGCGGATGATGATGTCGTCGAAATAGGCCGCCGAAGCCTGGCCCAGCTCGACGAGGTCCTCGTCGCGCCGATCGCCCGCGGTGGCGATCACGCCGATGCGCCGACCGGTGACCGGCGCCCGGGCCCCACCGGCCGACGGCTCGGTCAGGCGGTCGACGAACTCGCCGAGCGCGCGGACGGCGGGCGGGTTGTGGGCGTAGTCGACTACGACCCGGTAGCCGTCGAGCTCGAACATGTTGAGGCGGCCGGGAGCCATGTAGTAGGAGGTCGTGAACGTGCGCAGCCCCTGCCGGATGTCGTGCAGATGGGCGCCCGCGGCCCACGCCGCCGCAGTTGCGGCCAGCGCGTTCTGGACGTTCATGCGAGCGCGGCCCTCGAAGGTGGCCGGGATGAGGTGGGTCCACACCAGCGACATCGACTTGCGGCCCTGGCGCAGCACGATCATCTCGCCGTTGTTGCCGGGCTCGAGCGTGACCGCTCGGCGTCCGCGCGAGGCCTGGAACTTGAGGCGCTCGTGGTCGGGATCCATGCTGAAGTAGAGGACCGATCCCGAGCAGTGGCGCGCCATGTCGGCCACCAGCGGGTCATCGGCGTTGAGAACGGCGACGCCGTCGCGGGGGACCGCCTCGACGACGACGCGCTTGACGCCGGCCAGCTGCTTGATCGAGCTGATGCCGCCCAGGCCGAGGTGGTCGCCGGTCACGTTCAGCACGACGGCCACGTCGTTGCGCTGGTAGCCGAGCCCTTCGCGCAGGATCCCGCCGCGCGCCACCTCGAAGACGGCGAAGTCGACGGTCGGGTTCTGGAGCACCATCGAGGCCGACTTCGGGCCCGATGCGTCCGAACGGCGAACGATGCGGCCGTCGACGTAGATGCCGTCCGTGCTGGTCAGGCCGACCTTGCGGCCCATCCCCTTCATGATGTGGGCGATCATCCTCGCGGTCGTCGTCTTGCCGTTGCTGCCGGTGACCGCGACGATCGGGATGCGCGCGTCGACGCCGGGCGGGAAGAGCATGTCGATGACCGGCTTGGCCACGTACTGCGACTCGCCCTCGGTGGGATGGGTATGCATCCGGAAGCCGGGCGCCGCGTTGACCTCCACGATCCCGCCGCCGGTCTCGCGGACCGGCACGCCGACGTCGGGGCAGATGAGGTCGATGCCGGCGATGTCGAGCCCCACCACCCTGGCCGCCAGCTCGGCCAGCTCGACGTTGTCGGGATGCGCCTCGTCGGTGCGGTCGATGCTGATCCCGCCGGTGCTCATGTTGCCGGTGCGCTTGAGGTACACCCGCTGGCCGCGTGGCGGCACGTCGGACAGCTCGAACCCCTGCTCGCGGGCGTAGGCGATCGACTCCTCGTCGACCTTGATGCGGGTCAGCACCTTCTCGTGGCCGATGCCGCGCCGCGGGTCGGCGTTCGTCAGCTCGACGAGATCCGTGATGCTGTGGGTGCCGTCGCCCTCGACGTGGGCGGGCACGCGCTGGGCGACCGCGCACAGCACGCCGCCGATGACGAGGCAGCGGTAGTCGTTGCCGATCAGGTACGACTCGACCACCACCGAACCGGCGCGGCTCTGACCGCGCGCGATCCGAAAGCCGGCGCGCACCGCATCGTCGTCGGCGAGGTTGAGCATCACGCCGCGACCGTGGTTGCCGTCGAGTGGCTTGACCGCCACCGGCAACCCGATGCGCCGCGCGGCCGCGACCGCGCCCTCCTCGTCGCGGACGACCTCCGCGCGGGGGACCGGCACGCCGGTCGCGGCCAGCAGCCGGTTGGTCAGCTTCTTGTCGCCGGCGATGTCGACGCCGAGCGAACCGGTCTGGCTCGTCATGGTGGCGCGAATGCGCTGCTGGTGGATCCCGTGCCCGAGCTGCACCAGCGACTGCTCGCTGAGCCGGATCGAGGGGATGTCGCGCAGCGCCGCCTCGTCGAGGATGGCCTGCGTCGACGGCCCGAACGCGGCACGCTGGGCGAGCAGGATCAGCCGCTCGAGCTCCGCTCTGAAGTCGAAGCCGGGCTCAGCCTCCACGAGGTGGTTGACGAGCCGCACGGCCAGCTTGCCGGCGACCAGCCCGACGGCCTCCTCGCCGAACGAGTACACGACGTGATAGCGGCCCGGCTCACCGGTGCCCCGCGTCTTGCCGCGGCCTACCTCGGTGCCCGCCTCGCGCTGGAGCTGGAGCGCGATGTGTTCCGCCACGTGGCCGAGCCACGTCCCGCCGCGCAGCCGGCCCTCGAAGCCGCCGGGGCGGCCGGTGCCGCACGTGTGCTGGCCGACGCCGGGCAGCATCTCGAGCAGTGCGGTGACGAAGCCGGGGATCGTGTTCGACGGGTAGTGCTCGAGCACGCCGAGGTCGACGATGAGCTTGATGGCCGGCTCGTAGTTCCAGTAGTTCGGGCCGCGGTACACGCGGGTCTCGACGATCGTGAGCACGGCGCGCGGCGTGGATCCGGGCGGAGGCTCGGGGACGGCTCGCCGTCGCGCGGCCGGCGCGCTCACTCGCTGGCCTCCTCGCTCAGCCGAGCTCGGTAGGCGCGGCGGCGTGCGCGCTCGGGAGCCGTGTCGTCGGCGCCCTCGGCGGCAATGCGCCGGATGAGGCGGCGGGTCTGGTTGGTCGCCGCCTGAAGACTGGCGAGCTCGCGGTCGGTGGCGCTGACCGGACGCAGCGGCGCCATGAGCTTGCGCTTGCGGATGTCGAACCGATAGCCCGACGGCAGGGAGTGCAGGGTCACGCCCGAGACCATGATCGGCCGGTGGCGCTTGACCTCGTACGCATCGGTCTGGATATGGGCTGGGTCGATGATGGTGACTGACCCCTTGCCGATCACCTCCAGGATGCCCTTGGGGGTCACCAGCGCCGCGGTGTCCTCGTCGATGCCGATGCCGAGCAGGGCCGGCGACTGCGCCACCAGGGCCAGCAGGCGGCCGAAGCGGTTGCGCTGCTCGAAGTGCTGGTCGATGAGCACGCCCGGCAGCAGCCCCAGGCCGGCGCTCATCTGGGTCATCCGCTGCTTCGGCGTGGCGCCGCTGGTCCCGAATGCGACCATGTGGCTGGCGATGGCCGATGCGCCCGCGCTGGTTCCGGCCACCATGGCCCCGCGCCGGTGCCGGTCGATGAGCGCCTTGCCGAGCAGGGTACCGCCGATGACGCTCGACAGCCGCAGCTGGTTGCCGCCGGTCATGAAGATGGCGGTCGCGTCGTCGAGCATCGAGACGATGCGTCGGTCGTTGGCGTCGTCGCGCACGAGCGGCCGCATGCCGCGCACGTCGCCGATGCCCATCTGGCGGAACAGCGACAGGTAGAGCTCGGTGGCCTCGTCGCCCAGCGACGACGCCGTCGAGATGATGACGATCCGCGCGTCGCTGCCGCCGGCCAGCGCCACGAATCGCGCCAGGATCTGGCGCTGGCGGAGCTTGTCCTCGGCTCCCCCGATGATCAGCAGGTGTCCGGCCCGGGCCTGCCCGGGGCTGGGCGTGGCAGGCATGAGCGCAGCATAGCGAACTGGGAGCGAGCTGAGCGCCGCGCTAGACTCGGTCGGATGTCCACCACCGCACCGGCCCGCTCCGAGCCGCGCGACTACTACGAGGTCCTCGGCGTCGAGCCGTCGGCCTCGATGGCCGCACTGCGGGCCGCATTCCGGGAGGCCGTCCTTCGGCACCATCCCGATCGCGCGCCGTCGTCCGAGGTGGCGACGCGGCGCACCTCGATTCTCAATCGCGCCTGGGCCGAGCTGCGCGACCCGCTGCGGCGCCTCCACTACGACCACGCGCTGGAGGGCGGCCGGGCCGAGACACTGGAGTGGCCCCTCGACGCCGGCGAGGCCCCGCGAGCCCCGCGCCGCCGGTACCACCGCACCCTCGAGCCCGGCGAGCCGAGCCCGTGGCACCAGCCGCAGTGGCGCTCGGCGGCGGGCTTCCGGGTCCCGACGAACGTCTTCATGGCCGGTCCGGCCGCCCAGGAGCGCTGGATCATCGACAACCACATTGCCGGACAGGACTGGCGAGATCACGACGAGCGCTACTGGCTGCGGTTCGCGGCCCGCCACTACGCCGAGCGGGGCCGTGTCGACGACTGGCTCGGCGCGCTGGAGCGGATCGTGGGACAGCAGCCTCAGTTCGCCGAGATCGTCGACGCCAACCTGCGCGACGCCTACGTTGCCGCCGGCGAGGAGCTGCGCGGCGCGATCACCATGCGCGGGATCGCCGAGCGGCACCCGCTCGGATCGTCGCAGCGAGCCTGGGCGGAGCGTGAGCTGCGCGCGATGCTCGGCGTGTACCGCGACGCCCATGTCAGGCGTGGCCCGGCCGCCCGGCGCGCGGAGAACGCCGAGCTTCTCCTCAACTTCCTCGAGTCGCTCGAGGTGGCCCCCAGCTTCACCGACTACCGCGCCGCGATCGTGGCCCACCGGCGGGCCGGCAATGGCGGGCGTGCAGCCGAGCTGGTCGAGCGCGTCATGGCCACCCCGGTGCCCGAGCCCGGCCGATGGTTCAGCCTCGTCCAGCTGCTGACCGAGGCCGGGCAGCTCGACCGCGCATCGGTGCTCCTGGCCGAGATCGCGCGCGGTGATCTGCCCGAGACGCTCGACCCGCGCCGCGTGCACGGACCATGGCGCCGAATCGCCGTCGCGCGCGAGCGGCTCGCGCGCGCCAGGCGTCGCGCGCCGGCTGCGCGGACCGCGAGCTGATCGGCCGATGGGCCCCTTCACGCTCGACCGGCGCGCGCTCCTCGGCACAGCGGTGGGCGCCGGCGCGGCGTTGCTCGGCGCATGGCTGGCAGGACCGCAGCTGGTGTACCTGCCGTACACACTGCTCCTCGTGTTCGCCATCGTCATCCTCGGCTTCGTGGTCGGATCCACCGCCGCGGCCTGGGCGTACGTGGCCGGCACGATCGTCCTCGTCGCGGGGGCACTCCTTCCGCGAGGCGATATCGTCTGGGCGGTGAGCGACGGCGTGCGGTTCGTGGCCTTCATCGTCGGTTCTCCGCTGATCGTGTACCTGGCGCGCAGGGCCGAGGCGCACCGCGACATCGCGATGCAGGCCCTGGCCGCCAGCCACGAGGCGCGCCGCCAGGAAGACTACGAACGCGAGCGCCTCGAGGAGGCCGGCCGCGAGCTCGACGATGCCCTGTCCGCCGCCGAACACGAGCGCGCCCGCCTCGAGGAGGTGGCCGAGGCGATCCCGGAGCCACTGGTCGTGTACGACGATCAGCTGCGCGGGACGTACGGCAACCGCGCGGCGATGCGGCTGTTCGGGCGGAGCTTCGTCGAACGGCCCCTCGACGACTGGGGCCGCGCGGTCGAGCCCCGCGACGAGCAGGGCTCGCCGCTCGCGCGCGAGGATTGGCCCCAGGTGCGCGCCCAGCAGGAGCCGATTCGACGCCGCCTCACGCTTCGGATCCCGATGTCGGGCCGCGACGTGATCGTCGACACCGAGGGGACGCCGATCCCCGGCGGCGGCGCGGTCCTGCTGTTGCGCGACATCGGCAAGGAGGAGGACGAGCGTCGCCGCCTCTCGCGCTTCGCGAGCTTCGTGGCGCACGAGCTGCGCAACCCGCTGGCCGTGGCCAAGGCGCGGATCGAGCTCGCCCAGCGCGACCCGGCGCTCCCGTCCCGCGCGGGTGGCCACGCGTCGCGCGCGCTCGAGTCGGTCGACGCGGCGATCGGCATCCTCGAGCGCCTGGAGCTCTACTCGCGAGCCGATACGGGTCACGTCGAGGCGCGGCGCGAGGCCTTCGAGCTCGGCCCGGCGCTCGCCGCGGCCATCGAGCGGCTGCGGACGCGCGGCTCGGAGCGCGAGGTGCACGTGGCGGGTCCGGAGGGCCTCACCGTGCTCGGCGACCGTCACCTGAGCGAGCAGGCCATCACGAACCTGCTCACCAACGCCGACCGCTACTCCACGCCGGGCGGTGCGATCCATGTCGAGGTCGCCGACGGCGAGCAGGTCACGCTCCGCGTCCGGGACGACGGGCCCGGGATCGCCGACGACGTCGCCCGCAAGCTCTTCCACGACCGTGTCACGGCCGGTCGTGGGCTCGGGCTCGGGCTCTATCTCGTGCAGGCCACCATGTCCGCCATGGGGGGATCGGTCCAGCTCGAGCAGCGCGCGCCGCAGGCCGTCTTCTCGCTGCGCTGGCCCCGGCCGCCCGAGGGCGCAGCGCGCAACGCACCGCCGCCCGAGACGGGTTGACGCCAGTGCGCTGATGCTTTAGCGTGCTAAAGCAATGGCGAATCCCATCGACACCACGACGGCGGGCGAGGACCGCTGGATGAACGACGCGACCCGAGAGCTGGCGGCCGCGATCGCGGCTCTGCGCGACGGCGACGAGGCGTTGCGCTTCCTGCGCGACCTGTGCACGGTCAACGAGCTCCGCGAGTTCGCCGCGCGCTGGGAGGTGGCCCGGCTCCTGGATGCGGGCACCAGCTACCACGAGATCAGCGAGCGTACGGGCGCCTCGAGCGCGACGATCAGCCGCGTCAACCAGTGGCTGCGCTACGGCCGCGACGGATACCGGCTCGTGCTCGACCGCCAGGCACGCAGCCGACGGCGCCGCCGATGACGCCCGCGACACCGCTCCGGCTGGCCGTCCCGAACAAGGGGCGGCTGGAGGCGCCGGCGATCGAGCTGCTGCGCGGCGCCGGCCTGGAGTTCGAGCTGTCGGAGCGTCGACTGAGCGCCGGGGTGCGCAACGCCGACGTCGAGCTGCTGTTCGTTCGCACCGAGGATGTGGCCGAGTACGTCGCCGACGGCCTGGTGGAGCTGGGCCTCACCGGTGCCGACCTCGTGGCCGAGCACGGCGGCGCGCTCCACACCGTCCTGCCGCTCGGCTTCGGCGCCTGCTCGCTCGTCCTGGCTGTGCCCCGCGACGCCGGCGTGCAGTCGGTCGCCGAGCTGGCCGGCTCCCGCATCGCGACCTCGTTCCCGCGCGTGACCGCCGCCTACCTCGCCGATGCCGGGGTGGAGGCGCAGGTGGTCGAGGTGCGCGGCGCGGTGGAGGTCACGCCGCAGCTCGGCGTGGCCGACGCGGTCGTCGACCTCGTCGCGTCGGGCAGCACGCTGCGTGTCAACGGGCTGCGCCCGATCGCGACCCTCCTCGCGTCGGAGGCCGTGCTCGTGGCGCGCAACGGCGCAACCGAGGGCGACAAGCGGGTCGCGGCGCTGGTCGACATGCTGCGCAGCGTGATCGACGCGCGCGGTCGCGAGTACATGATGATGAACGCGCCCGCCGAGTCGCTCGAGCGCATCCGGGCCCTCATCCCCGGGCTGTCGGGGCCGACCGTCATGCCCCTGGCGGATCCGGCCTTCATCGCCATCCACTCGGTGGTCGAACGCAGCCAGCTGTGGCGGATCGTGCCGGCCCTGAAAGCCGCCGGCGCGCGCGACATCCTCGTCGTCCCGATCGAGAAGGTGGTGCGATGAGCGTCCTGCGCACGATCGCCTGGAGCGAGCTGGACCCATCGGCGCGCCGCGCGTGGATCGACGGCCTGCGTGCACCGGAGCCCGAGGCCGACGTCTCGGCCATCCTCGACGCGGTTCGCATGCGAGGCGACGCCGCCCTGCGCGAGATGACGGCACGCCTCGACGGGGTCGACCTGGCCGACCCGTGGGTCTCGTCCGAGGAGCTGCGGGCCGCGAGCGTGGAGCCCGCGCTGGAGGCCGCGCTCACCGACGCGGCGGCCGCGATCCGCCGCTTCCATGCCGACCAGCGCGACGCGCTGCGGGCCGAGCGCCGCGTGCGCACCAGGCCGGGCGTGACCGCCTGGCGCCGGTGGCAGCCGATCGCGCTGGCCGGTGGCTACGTGCCGGGCGGGCGGGCCGCGTACGCCAGCAGCGTCCTCATGCTCGCCATCCCGGCGCGCCTGGCGGGCGTGGGGGAGCTGGTTCTCGCGACGCCTCCGAACCCCGACGGCACCGTCTCGCCGGCAGTGCTGGTGGCCGCCCGCATCGGCGGCGCGGATCGCATCCTCAGGGCGGGCGGCGCGCAGGCCATCGCGGCACTGGCGTTCGGCACGGAATCGGTGCCGGCGGTCGACAAGATCTTCGGCGCCGGCAACGCGTGGGTGACCGCGGCCAAGCGGGCGGTGGCGGCGCGCGTGGCGGTCGACCTGCCGGCCGGTCCATCGGAGTGCATCGTGCTGGCCGACGGCGACGCCGATGCCGACCTCGTCGCCCTCGACCTGCTGGCCCAGGCCGAGCATGGCGCCGACTCGGTGGCGATCGTGGTCAGCGACGACGCCGCGCTGCTGGCCGCCGTGGATACCGCCCTCGCACGACTGGCGCGCGACCTGGCGACCGGCGAGCGCGCGCTCGAGGCACTGCGACGCCACGGTGCGGCCGTCCGGGTGAACGACCTCGCCGAGGGTCTGGAGGTGGTCGACGCCGTGGCGGCCGAGCATGTCAGCCTCCAGTGCGCCGACGCCGATGCGCTCGCCGGCCGCGTTCGCAATGCCGGAGCGGTGTTCATCGGGCCGTGGTCGCCGATCGCCGCCGGCGACTATGCGACCGGCACGAACCACGTCCTTCCGACCGGGGCGGCGGCCCGTGCCTGGAGCGGCGTGGGGGTGGAGTCCTTCGGCCGCTGGATCGAGGTGCAGCGCGTCACCCCGGCCGGCGTGCGTGGCCTGGCGCCGACCGTCGAGGCCATCGCCACGGCTGAAGGGCTGCCGGCGCACGCGGCCAGCGTGCTGGCCCGCGCCCAACGGGCCGCCGATGCGCGCACTGACGACGACCCGATCGGCCTGCTGCGGCGCACCGGTCCGGTGAGCCCTTATCCGGCGGAGCCGTCGGACGAGACCATCGCGGCCAGGGCCGGGATCCCGGTCGCCTCCGTCGTGCGCGCCGACATGAACACGCTCGGCGGCGGGTCGCTGGGTCCGGTCCGCGGTGCGGAGCTGGACCTCGGTCGCATGTCGGAGTACGGCGACCTCGCCTATGCGCGGCTGCGCGGCGCAGTCGGAGCAAGGCTCGGGGTGGATCCGAGGCGCATCGTGCCCGGGGCCGGCGCGGATGAGCTGATCCGGCTCGTCACCACCACCGCCGTGACCGATGGCGACGCGGTCGTCGTGCCGACCCCGACCTTCGCGATGTTCGCGGTCGAGGCACGGCTGGCCGGCGCACGGGTCGTCGAGCTGCCGCGCTCGGAGCCCGCCAGCCGGCAGCCGGTGGCCGACATCCGATCGCTGGCAGAGCGCGAGTCGGCACGGCTCGTCTGGCTGTGTACCCCGAACAACCCGACCGGCGACGCCTACTCGCTCGGCGACGTGCGCACCCTTGCCGATGGCCTGCCGTCGCTGGTGTGTGTCGACGAGGTGTACCTGGAGTTCGGCGAGGACTCGGTCGATGCGACGCCGGAGTCCACGTCGGCGGTGCGGCTCCAGGATGAGCTGCCCAACGTGCTCGTGCTTCGCTCGCTCGCCAAGTCGCACGGCCTCGCCGGGGCGCGGGTCGGCTTCCTGGTCGTGCCGGCCGGCCTCGCCGAGCGCTTCGACGCGGTGCGGCTGCCGCTCTCGGTCGGCGCGCCCTCGGAGGCGCTGGCGCTCGCCGCCCTGGGCGGGGACGGTGAGGCCCGCGAGCGGCGGCTCGCCGTCATCGACGCGCGCGACCGGCTGGATGCCCGGCTGCGGCAGCTGGGCTGCGAGACCCTCCCCTCGGTCACCAACTTCATCTCGTTTCGTCCGCCGATTCCCGCCGACGGTGTCGACGATGCGCTGCTGGCTCGCGGGGTCGCGGTGCGTCGCTACGACGCCGGCCCGATGGCCGGCTGGCTGCGCGCCACTGCGCGGCTCGGCGCGGAGGAGGAGCGTTTGATCGGCGCACTGCAGGAGGTGCTTTCATGACCCGCATCGGGACCGCGGAGCGGACCACGGCCGAGACGAGCATCACGGTGCGGCTCGATCTCGACGGGAGCGGCCGTGCGACGGTCGAGACGCCGAT
>CAYVCE010000017.1:0-9418 GCA_964449915.1 uncultured Steroidobacteraceae bacterium
GATGGCTGGCGCGCGGCCATCGCCGAGGACTACACGTTCCACAACGTCCGGCGCTGTGCGCGCGGCGTTGCCGAGCACCTCCAGCAGACCGGCACCGCCGACCGCGGCGTGGTGGTCTGCCACGATCGGCGCTTCGCCTCCGAGCACTTCGCGCGGGCCTGCGTCGAGGTGCTGGCCGCGCACGACATCCGCTCCTTCACGCCGGACGATTACGTCCCCACCCAGGTCGGTAGCTTTTTCACGCGCGAGCTCGGCGCCGGCGCCGGCATCGTTATCACCGCCAGCCACAATCCGTGGACCGACAACGGCTTCAAGGTCAAGGCCGATACCGGCGGCGCCTCGGCTCCCGAGATGCTCGCGGCCATCGAAGCCACCATGGATACGCATCCCGAGGACGAGCTCCCCCCGCGGCGCGACTACGACGACGCGGTGGCTGCTGGCCTGGTCGAGACGTTCGATCCGTACCCGCGCTTCCGCGACCAGCTGGCGAGCATCGTGGACATCGAGCGCATCCGCGAGGCAGACAAACGCGTGCTGATCGAGAGCCTCTACGGCTCCGGCTCGGGGTGGGTCACGCACCTGCTCGGCGACGGCCGTCTGACGGTGCGCGAACTGCACACCGAGCGCAATCCGTTCTTCGGCGGCGTGAACCCGGAGCCGATCCGCCCCAACGTTGACGAGTGGCTTGACGAGATCCCGCGCTGGGGCGCCGACATCGGGATCGCCTTCGACGGCGACGCCGACCGCGTCGGCATGGCGACCGAGGAGGGCGTCTTCGTCAACCAGCTCCAGGTCTACGCCCTGCTGTACTGGTACCTGCTCGAGGTACGGGGTCAGATCGGCCCGGCGGTCTACACCGTCACCACCACCAGCATGGCCAAGCGCCTGGCCGAGATCTACGGCACGCAGGCCTACGAGACCGGCGTCGGCTTCAAGTTCGTCGGCCCCAAGATGACCGAGACGAACGCGGTCATCGGCGGCGAGGAATCGGGCGGCTTCGGATTCGGGATGCACATCCCCGAGCGCGACGGGATCGCATCGGGCCTGTTCCTGCTCGACCTGTGGCTGACGAAGGGAACGAAGGCCTCCGAGGTCCTCGCCGAGCTGCAGGCGCTCGCGGGGCCGAGCTACTACAACCGCATCGACATCCGCTTCGCTCGCGAGGGCTACGACGCGGTCAAGTCCGAGACGCTGGCGCGCCTGGCCGAAGAGGCGCCGACCGAGCTCGCCGGCGTCGAGGTGGTCGAGCGCAAGACGCTCGAGACCGGGGACGGCTTCAAGTTCTACCGCGCCGACGGCTCGTGGCTCCTCATCCGCTTCAGCGGCACCGAGGCGCTGCTGCGGGTGTACGTCGAGGCGAGGTCGCCGGAGGACGTCGACGTGCTGCTGGACGAGGGGAGGCGCATCGCCGCCGCCGGCCGCTGATGGATGCCCGCGACTTCTTCGGCTACAAGAACCCCGACGAGGAGCCGGGCAAGCCCGATCCGGCCGAGGACGGTGACGCCGGCCGGCCGCCGCTCTTCGAGGAGGCCGTCACCCTGGACGATCCGGCCACGCTGCGGCGGATCGATCCGGACGACATGCTCGGCCGCGTCACATCGCTGCCCGGGCAGCTGGCCCAGGCGCGGCGTGTCGCCGGCACGGTGCGGCTCGACGAACGCCACACCGACGTCGACGCGGTCGTCGTGCTGGCCATGGGCGGCTCGGCCATCGGCGCGGAGCTCGTCGCCGCCGCCGCCGGCGACCGGCTGCGGGTGCCGCTCATCGTGCACCGCGACTACGGCCTGCCCGGCGGGGTGGGGGAGCGGACGCTCGTGGTGGCCGCCAGCCACTCGGGCGAGACGGCCGAGACCCTGTCCGGCTTCGCCGCGGCGCGGGAGCGCAACCTGCCGGTCGCGGTCATCACCACCGGCGGGCGCCTCGCGGCGCAGGCCACCGAAGCCGGCCTGCCACTTCTCCAATACCGGCTCGGCGGGCAGCCGCGGGCGGCGATCGGGTTCGGGGTCGGGCTGGTACACGAGCTGATGGCCGGCGCCGGCCTCATCGAGCGTCCCGACCAGCTGGGCCCTGCGGCCCAGGCCCTTGAGGAGCTGATCGCGCGCCTCGGCCCCGCGGTCGAGACCGCCGCCAACCCGGCCAAGCAGCTGGCATGGGCGATCTTCGGGCGCATCCCGGTCGTCTACGGCCACGGAGCCATGGCCGCCGTTGCCCACCGCTGGAAGACGCAGCTCAACGAGAACGCCAAGGCCTGGGCCGCCTGGGAACAGATGCCGGAGGCCAACCACAACGCCATCGAGGGCAGCATCAACCCGCGCGAGCTGAGCGACGGCCTGTACGTGGTCCAGCTCCGCGACCGTACCGAACCGCCCGAGATCGCCGAGCGCTATCGAGTGGTCGAGGAGCTGCTCGGCGAGCGCGCCACGAACCGCAGCGAGGTGTGGGCGGACGGCCCGTCGCCGCTGGCGCGCGTCCTGGCGGCCGTCGCGTACGGCGACCTGGTGAGCGTGTACCTCGCAATCCTCTACCAGACCGACCCCACGCCGGTTACACTGCTGGCGATGCTCAAGGAGCGGCTCGCCAGGGCCACCGGATCCCACCCGACGGGCGCCAGGTAGTAGGGCGCCGGGCACCGGCGCCGATGGAGGTAACCGCGACGTGCATTCGAGCATGATCGGCAAGGTCGAGAAGGCGATGCGCTATGCGCACGAGCCTGACCGCGTGAAGCTGTCGGCCGTTCGGGCCACCTTCGCCGGAGACAACGGCACCCACACCGTCATCCTCGACGCCGATGCGTGGCAGTGCGACTGCCACCTCTTCGAATCCGCAGGTGGTTGCACCCACACGCTCGCCGTCCAGAAGATGCTCGACCCGATGCTGAGCGAGGCCGCTCGCGAGACGCCGCTCTACGGGCACGCCGATGTCCGCGAGGAGGAACCCGTCCCGGCGTAGGCTCCGCCGCACTGCCGAGGCCCGCCGGCGATCGCGCGCCGGCGGCCGGTCCGTGTCGCGTGGCCGCTGCCGGGCCCGGGCACCCATGACGCACCTGGTCTTCCGCGCCGAGGCGGCTGTCGGCTGGCTGGCGCTGGGTGCCGCCATCGGCCTTGCCGCCGCCGTCGCCTGCGCCGCCACGCGCCCGCGTTCGTGCGCTGAAGCACCGCTCTGGTAGCATCGGCTGCGTCAATCGAAGACACGTCGACGGGTGCCGTGGCCGCAAGGACCACGGGCAAATGGAGAAGCCGGTGAGATGCCGGCGCAGTCCCGCTACTGTATCCGCGCTCCGCCCAGCTTGATCAGCAGGGGCGAAGCACGGGAGCCAGGTCGCCAGCCCGATCGCGATGTCCCTCGCCCTCGCGTGAAAGGGAAGGCATCACCATGGTCACCCGGCTCCTCGGCATCCCGCTCCTCGTCATCGTCCTGCTCGCTGGTTGCGCGCCGGCCCCGCAGGCGAGCTCCGACCCGACCAGCGGTCCCTCGACCGCGGCGACGGCCTCCGCGCCGCCGGTCGCCTATCCGCTCACCCTCGTCGACGATGCCGGCCGCGAGGTGACCCTCGACGCCGAGCCGGCCCGGATCGTGTCGCTCGCCCCCTCCAGCACCGAGATCGTGTGCGCGCTCGACGCATGCGGCCGCCTCGTCGGCGTGACCGACTTCGACGACTTCCCGGCCGAGGTGGCCGACGTGGACAAGGTGGTGGTGGCGGCCCAGGTCGACGTCGAGGCGGTCGTGGCCGCCGAGCCCGACCTCGTCATCGCGGCCGGCAACGAGCTGACGCCGAGCCCGGTCATCGACCAGCTTGCCGGCCTCGGACTGCCCGTGCTGACGCTCTACCCGGAGTCGCTCGAGGGGGTCTACGCCGATATCGACCTCCTCGGCCGCGCGCTCGACCTCGGGGACGAGGCCGACGCCCTCGTCGACGACATGGCGGCGCGCGTCGCCGACGTTGAGGCCGCGGTGGCTGGCCTCGAGCGGCCGCGCACCTTCTACGAGGTCGGCGTCTTCGAGGGCGTCATCTACACCGCCGGCGACGGCTCGTTCCTGGCCAGCCTGATCGAGACCGCCGGCGGCGAGCCGATCACCGGCGACGCGCTGTCGACCTCGATCGAGCTCGAGGACCTCGTCGCCGCCGATCCCGAGCTGATCCTGCTCGGCGCCGCGAGCTACGATCCCACGGTCACGCCGGAGGCCGCTGCCGCGCGCCCGGGCTGGGAGACGATGACCGCGGTCGTCGACGGCCGGATCGTCTCCGTCACCGAGGACGTGGTCATCACCCGCCCCGGCCCGCGCATCGTCGAAGGGCTCGAGGCACTGGCGCGCGCGATCCACCCCGGCGCCGTCGAGGGCGGCTGACCGATGCGCGCCGGCGTCGCACCCCGACCGATCGTCCGCGGACCAGCGCTCACGCGGGCGGCGCTGGTGCTCGGCGGCGGGGGCGCGCTGCTGATCGCCGCGTTGGTCATCGGCGTCGCGCTCGGCAGCGTGCCGGTGGCGCCCGACGACTTGCTGCGGGTGCTGAGCCACCGGCTGCTCGGCCTCGGTGCCGGCGCCGGGGTCGACGCCAGTATCGAGACGATCGTGATGGACCTGCGCCTGCCGCGCGTGTTGGGCGCGATGGTCGTGGGGGCCGGCCTCGCCTGCGCCGGCACCGTCTTCCAGGCCGTCCTGCGCAACCCGATGGCCGACCCGTACATCATCGGCACGGCGGCGGGCGCGTCCCTCGGCGCGACGGTGGCGATCGTGCTGCCACTCCTGGCCCCGTGGCTCGTCGTCGGCGCCGCGACGTCATGGTTGGGGCTGGGGATCGTCCAGCTCCTCGCCTTCGCCGGCGGGCTGGGCACCGTCCTGGTCGTCATCGGCGTGGCGCAGCAGGGCGGCCGGCTGCCATCGGTCACGTTGCTGCTGACCGGGTACGCAATCTCGTCGCTTCTCGCGGCCGGCGTCTCGCTGCTCATGTACGGCTCCGGGCGCGCGTTGGCCGCCATCTTCGCCTGGCTGATGGGGTCGCTGGCCGGCGTCGGCTGGGTCGACCTCGCGGTCACGGCGCCGCTCGTAGCGGCGGTGCTCGTCCTCCTCGTCGCGCAATGGCGGACCCTGAACCTGCTCCTGCTGGGGGACGCGCCGGCCGCGCACCTTGGGCTCGACGTGGGGCGCGCCAAGCTGCGCCTGACGTTGCTCGCCACGCTGGCAACCTCCGCGGTGGTTGCCATCTCCGGAACGATCGGCTTCGTCGGCCTCGTCGTCCCGCACGTCCTGCGCCTGGTCGTGGGACCCGACCACCGGCTGCTGCTGCCGGCCAGCGCCGTCCTGGGGGCCACGCTGCTGGTGCTGGCCGACCTCGGCGCCCGCCTGGCGGGCGGCATCCCGGTCGGGGTGGTCACCGCGCTCGTCGGCGCGCCCTTCTTCCTGTGGCTGCTGCGCCGATCGCGACGCGTCGCGGGTGGGGTGGCGGGGTGACCGCCGTCGTCGTGGTCGCCGGCCTGCAGGCCTCGTATCCCGCCGATGGTCTCGAGCGTCGCCGGGTCCTTGCCGGGGTGGACCTCGTGGTCGAGGCCGGGGAAATCGTCGCCCTGCTGGGGCCGAACGGCAGCGGCAAGACGACGCTGCTGCGCGCCATCGCCGGGACGCTGCCGCGCGACGGGGGACGGATCGTCCTGTTCGGCCGTGACGTCGACGCCTGGACCCGCCCGGCGCTCGCGCGGCGGGTCGCGGTCCTGCCCCAGTCGCTGGCGCTGCCCGACGGCTTTCGGGTCGCCGAGCTGGTCGAGATGGGCCGCGCGCCTCACGCCACGCGCTGGTTCGGCTCATCGGCGGCAGACGCCGAGGCCGTGGAGCGAGCGCTGGCCGACGCCGATGCGCTGGACCTGGCCGAGCGCCAGGCCGACGAGCTGTCGGGCGGGGAGCGCCAGCGCGTGCTGGTGGCGATGGCGCTCGCCCAGGAGCCGGAGCTGCTCCTGCTCGACGAGCCGACGCTGCACCTCGACATCGCCCACCAGGCCGCGCTGCTGGCCACGGTCGCGCGGCTCCAGCTCCGCCGCGGGCTGACGGTCATCGCCGTGCTCCACGACCTGAACCTGGCCGTCGCCCACGCTCCGCGCGTGGCCGTGCTGGGGGGCGGGCGGGTCGCCGCCGACGGGCCGCCGGCATCGGTGCTGCACGCCGCGCTGGTGCGCGACCTGTTCGGCATCGTGGTCGACGAGGCGCGCACCGCGGACGGGCGGCGCTTCCTGGTGCCGCGCGCGACCGTCGACGCTCGGAATGAACCTTCCGTCGCGGCCAGCCGTATCTACTCATAACCGGCATCGGGGGAGTGCGGGTCGTGCTGCCTGCGCGCACGATGGCGGTTTCCGAGCTTGATTCCCCCCGTTGATCGTGGAAAGTCAAGGAGGTGGACAAGCGGATATACTCAACAGCCCGTTGGGCCCTCGCCCCGGTATGGTGCCGCGCGCGACCCCATCCACAGTTCATCCCCATCACTGGAGGGAGTAATGAGACGGACCAAGTGGAACGCATTGGCGTTCCTCTTCTCCGGCGCGCTGGTCCTGGCTGCCTGCGGGCAGCAGGGCGAGTCCGCCGCGGAGTCCGAGCCGGCCGAATCGGAGCCGGCGGGCTCTGAGCCGGCCGAATCGGAGCCGGCCGCAGGCGGCGGAACGATCACGTATGCCATCGACGGTCAGCTCACCACGCTGTCGAACGCGAACAGCGACGTTCCGACCGCCGAAGCGTTCAGCTTCATCGGCGCCGGCCTGTACCAGTACGACGCCACCCTGACGCCGGTCCCCGATCTCGCCGCGGACCTCTGCGAGACGAGTGACGACGAGATCGTGTGGACCTGCACCCTGAAGGACGGGCTGACGTTCCACAACGGCGACCCCGTCACCGCAGCGGACGTGGCGTTCACGTACCAGATCGCCCAGAGCGACAACTGCAGGCTCAACCCATCGGTCTGCCTGTCGCCGTTCCTCGATTCGGTGACCGCGGTCGACGACACGACCGTCGAGTTCACGCTGCTCGAGGCGTACGCTCCGTTCGCCACGGTCGTCCTGCCGGGCATCGCCATCGACTCGGAGGCCGTCGTGACGGCTGCCTATGGGGAGTTCGCCGGCGAGGCCGAGGGTGCCGATCCGGCCGCCGTGTCGGCCGCCATCGACGCGCTCGATGCCGCGACCGGTGCCGAAGAGCCCGATCCGGCCGCCTGCGAGGCCGCCCTGGCCGATGCCGAGGCAGCCGTCGAGGCGGGTGGGCAGGAGCTGCCCAGCCGCGACGACTTCAACACCGGTGGCGAGAGCGGGGAGGAGTTTGACCCGTGCGCCTACGGTGCGGCGCTCTCCGACCTGCTGGCCCAGATCCTGACCGCGCTGGAGGAAGAGGGCGTGGACGCCATCGCGGCGGTCTACCCGCTCCTCAGCTTCAACAGCCAGCCGGTCAACGCCGGGCCGTTCATGTGCGAGCCGGGCTGCTTCGCCCCGGGCGAGAGCCTGACCCTGACCGCCTTCGCGGACTACCACGCTGGCGCTCCGGCGACGGAGACCATCGTGATGCCGATCATCACGGACGAGATCCAGATCGGGAACGCCCTCCAGGCGGGCCAGATCGACTGGCACTACTCGATCCCGTCCGACGTGTTCAGCGCCCTCGAGGGCGATGAGAACATCACGTTCGCCGAGTATCCGGACTTCGGGTACTTCAGCCTCCAGTACAACCTGCGCGAGGGCGGGCTCTTCGCCGACCTTGGCGCGCGCAAGGCCGTGCAGTACTGCATCGACAAGCCAGCCACGGTCGATCAGGCCACCGACGGCCAGGGCATCCCGGTCGAAGCCGACATCCCGCCGGCGTCGTGGGCCTACAACCCTGACCTGCAGACCGTCGATCGCGACGTCGCTGCTGCCATCGGCTTCCTCGAGGAGGCCGGCTGGACCGTGCCGGTGGATGGCGACGGCAACGCCACCGGACCCGCCACGCGTGGTGAGGAGACGTTCAGCACCCAGGTCTACGTGCGAGCGGGCCAGCCTGAGCGCATCCGCTTCATGGAGCTGCTGCGTGACCAGGTGGTCGACTGCGGCATGGAGCTCCAGGTCGTCGAAGGCGACTTCGCGACGGTGCTGCTGCCGATCCTCGTCTACCCGCACATCCCCCCGAACTCGACCGAGCCGTACGACGCCTACTTCGGTGGGTGGAGCACCGGCTACGATCCGGATCCATTCGCGCTGTTCCACTCGAGCCAGTGCACGACCGAGGAGCAGCCGGAGCTGTACAACTACATCTGCTTCCAGAACACCCGGGCCGATGAGCTGATCGAGCAAGGGCTGGTCGTCAGCGACCAGGCCGAGCGAGCGGCCCTCTACCAGGAGTTCGAGCAGATCGTGTTCGACGAGCAGCCGTACCTGTTCGCATGGTCCGACACCGCCCGCGAGGCGATCGACGTGAACATGCAGAGCACGGCCGGCGAGCTCGAGCTCGGATCCCCGTCGTGGGATTGGCAGTACGAAGCGCTGTTCATCGCCGAGTAGCCGGCCGCGTCACGCGATCGGCCTCGACCTGAACCATCGCCGCTGGCGGCACCTCCGGGTGCTGCCAGCGGCACCCTCACATCTCATCGTTCCTCGGCGGGATCGCGTCTGGCACAATTCCCGCACAGGTTCGCGCATGCGACCACGGACCCTGGCGTCCTCGTAACCACGGGAGGAGGCGCACGACTCATGGGAAGCTACATCCTCCGCCGAACGCTCCAGGCGCTCCCCATCCTGTTCGGGGTCGCACTCGTCAGTTTCGCGATCATCCAGCTGGCGCCCGGAAGCCCGATCGATCGCTTCCGAACACCGAACGTCCGCCCCGAGACCCTCGAGAACCTTGTCCGCCTGTACGGCCTCGACAAGCCCGTGCACGAGCAGTTCATCAGCTGGATCTCCGCCTTCGTGCAGGTCTGGAACGTCGACGCCTGGGGCTACAGCCTCATCGACGGCAGGTCCGTGCGCGACACGGTCGTGGACCGCATGCCGGCCACCCTCCTCCTCGGCGGCACGGCGCTGCTGGTCACGGTCCTGGTGGCCGTCCCGATCGGCATCCTGGCGGCGGTGCGCCAGTACAGCTGGGCCGACAAGGCGATCACCACCTTCGCCACGGTCGGGTACGCGATCCCGTCGTTCCTGCTCGGCCTCTACATCGCCTACATCGGGACCGTCGTCTTCCGCGGCGCGTTCCCCGGCTTCGGGATGGTCAGCCTGCCGGGCAGCGAGGGGCGCGGGACGCCGCTCGACGTCGCATGGCACATGGTCCTGCCGGTCACCTCGCTTGCCATCCAGCAGATCGCCGGGTGGAGCCGCTACGTGCGGGCGAAGATGCTCGAGGTCCTCAACCAGGACTATGTGCGCACCGCCAAGGCGAAGGGCCTCAGCTCGGCGAAGGTCACCTACAAGCACGCGCT
>CAYVCE010000018.1:0-10978 GCA_964449915.1 uncultured Steroidobacteraceae bacterium
TCGGACGCAGGCCCCGCCGGAAGCGGATTTCTCCTTTGGACGGCGAATCGAATCGCCGACCACATGCGGTATTAGCCACCCTTTCGGGCAGTTATTCCCCACTTCCGGGTAGGTCACCTACGCGTTACTCAGCCGTCCGCCACTAAGTTCCATCGAGCAAGCCCGATGGAACCCCGTTCGACTTGCATGTCTCATGCACCCCGCCAGCGTTTGTCCTGAGCCAGGATCAAACTCTCCGTACAAAACGAAACCAGTGGTCTTGTCCACCGGTTTAAGAGTTCGACGTTGTCCTGCTGACTCGTGTGGATTCCTGTCACTCTTCAGCTGGTAAGCCACGTTGCCCCGCCCGTTCGCACGGACTCGGCTTCGTTCGATTCGAGGACTCCCAAATGGATCATTCCGGAGGGTGAACTCGCGATGTGTCGCGCGGCACGACCGGGACGGTCGCCGTTCGCGGCTCATCGGCCGGCGTCTGCCGGCGCGAACACGGACTATAGATCAGGGCGCCGCGACCGTCAAGCGAGTCCAGACGCCGATGGATCGTCTGGACCGGGCCCGAACGGGTCCCCAGGTTGGATGGCGCCGATCCATCGGTGGGCATCTCGCACGGATCAGGCCTGCGGGCGCCGCTCAGGCTCGTCGGGCGCCGATAGATCGGATAGGCCCCGCCAGAACCATCCCCAGGTTGGATGGCGCCGATCCATCGGTGGGCACCGAGTTCCCGTCAGCGCTCGACGGCGCGGCGGCCCTGCAGGGAACGAATCAGGGTCACGTCGTCGGCGTACTCGAGGTCGCCACCCACGGGCAGGCCCCGTGCGATGCGCGTCACGCTCGCGACGTGGCCGTCCAGGAGATCGGCGAGGTACATGGCGGTCGCCTCGCCCTCGAGATTCGGGTTCGTGGCGAGGATGACCTCGTCCACGCCGCCGCCGGCGACGCGCGCGAGCAGCTCGCGGGTTTTCAAGCGTTCGGGGCCGATGCCGTCGATGGGGCTGATGGCGCCGTGGAGCACGTGGTAGCGGCCGCGAAACTCGCCGGTGCGCTCGATGGCGAGCACGTCGAGTGGCTCCTCGACCACGCAGATGCGGACCGTATCGCGACGCGGATCGGCGCAGATATCGCAGGGATCGACGCCGGCCTCGGGGATGTTGCAGCACACGCTGCAGTAGGCAACGTCCTCCTTGATCGAGACGAGGGCGGCCGCCAGCGAGCGCGCGTCGTCGGTCGAGGCGCGCAGGACGTGGTAGGTGAGGCGCTGGGCGGTCTTGGTCCCGATGCCGGGGAGCTTGCTGAACTCCTCGATCAGGCGGGCGACCGGCGCGATGAGCCCGGCCATCTGCCTCTCAGCCGATGCCGGGCAGGCCCGGCATCCCGGGAATCCCCATCCCGCCGGCGATCTTGCCCATCCGCTCGCGCTCCAGCTCCTTGCTGCGGGTGATCGCCTCGTTCACGGCGGTCATGACCAGGTCCTGCAGCATCTCGACCTCGGCCGGGTCCACGGCCGAGGGATCGATCTCGATGTGGCGGACCTCCTGCGCACCGGTGATCACGATGCGGACGGCCCCGCCCCCGGCACTCGCCTCGAGCGTCGTCTCGGCGAGCTCCTGCTGCGCCTGGGCCATCTGGGTCTGCATCTGCTGCGCCATCTTGGCGATCTGGCCAATGTTCACGTGGTGATCCTCAGTTCGGGTTCGGGTGGGACGGGCGGGTCGGCTCAGCGCACTTCGGGCGCATCGACCAGCTCGCCGCCGGTGATCTTGAGTACGCCCTCGAGGAGGGCCTGGGCGTCGGGGTCGCTGGCATCGGGGACGAGCGCCTGCTCGACGGTCAACGGCTCGAGCTCGAGGTTGCTGGCCACGCACTCGATCGCGAACGAGCCGCCGAACATGTCGGTCAGCAATGCCTCGATGGCGCCGGCGCGCTGGGAGATACGGGAGCGCATGAAGTCACGGCCCTCGGGGAAGGCGAGGGTCAGGCGCGCGCCGTCGCGCGCAACCGGGCGGCACTCGCGCAGGAGCGGCTTGAGCACGGGGTTGGCGCGGTCGACGACCTCGGCCCAGTGCGAGCGCAGCTCGCCGACCTCGGCGCCGATGGCCACGACCGGCGACCGTGCCGCGGGCGGGGCGGGTGGACGCGGGGCTTCATCAGCCGGTCGCGCCGCCGGTTCGGCCAAGGGCGCGCGTTCGCGGGCCGGCTCGGCGGCGCGGGGCTGCGGGGTCGGCGCTGCGGCGGCGGGCCGAGGTGCGACCTCGGACGCCGGCTCGACGCTCAACAGCTCGAGCAGCAGTCGGGCTCGGCCCTCGCGTGCCCCGACGCCGGCGGCCTCCGCGACGGTGCGCAGGATGGCGGCCAGGCGTCGGGCGGCGGCCGGGTCGGCCGCGGAGGCGAGGAGGCGCCGGCGTGCCTCCTCCTCGGCCTGGGCCGCGACCTGCGCCATGTCCCGCCCGGCATCGGCCAGCTCGGCGACACGACCGAGCGCGGCGGGCGCATCGGCCGCGACGTAGGCGTCGACCAGGGCCGCGATGGCGGCGTCATCGGCCAGGCCTACGGCCTCGCGCACCTCGTCGGCGGTCACGCGGCCGGGGGCGAAGGACAGGACCTGGTCGAGCAGCGACTCGGCGTCGCGCATGCCACCGTCGGCGAGACGTGCGATGAGCGCCAGCGCGTCGTCATCGGCCTCGACGCCCTCGCTGGCCACGATGCGGGTCAGCTTGCCGACGATGGTCGGCTCGGCCATGCGGCGGAAGTCGTGGCGCTGGGTGCGGCTGATGATGGTGGCCGGCACCTTGTGGGTATCGGTCGTGGCCAGGATGAAGATGACGTGGTCGGGCGGCTCCTCGATCAGCTTGAGCAGCGCATTGAAGGCGTGCGGGCTCAGCATGTGGACCTCGTCGATGATGTAGACCCGCTTGCGCAGCTCGGACGGCGCGGTGAGCGCGCGCATGACGAGGTCGCGAGCATCCTCCACCAGGCCGTGGCTGGCCGCGTCGATCTCGATCACGTCGAGCGCCCGGCCGTCCCGGATGGAGACGCAGGCCGCGCAAGCGTCGCACGGCTCGCCGTCGGGGCCGAGGGCGGTGCAGTTGATGGCCTTGGCCAGGATGCGGGCCGTCGACGTCTTGCCGGTGCCGCGCGGGCCGACGAACAGGTAGGCATGCGCGAGCCGATCGCCGGTCACCGCCCGCCGCAGCGTGGTGACGATCGGGTCCTGGCCGACCAGCTCAGCGAAGCGCTGCGCGCGGAAGCGCCGGTAGAGGGCGCGGTGGTCCGTTGGCAGCACGTCGTCAGGGGTGGTGGGCATCGGGTGGGCTGGGGGCATGACTCGCCCTACCGTACACCGATTCGACGGCGCCGATGGGCATGGGTGGAATGGAGGTGGTCGTGCACCCGGTGTCGTTCAGCACCAGCTCGCACTCACCCACGCGCCCGGCTCCAGCCAGGTTCTCCCGCGGCACCCGAAGGCGATCGCTTACCGCTGCTTCCTTCCGGACCTGACGGGGTTCACGGACCTACGCTGCGCGGGACCCGACTCTCAACGTCGGACGCGGTGGTGGTGGGCGAACGGTGCTGCCCTCGACCGGGAGTTCAGCTCCGCTGTAGCGGATTGCGGATCACAGGGCACCGCTAGTTCCCCGCCTAGCACGACCGGCGGCGATGGTAGGCGCGCCGGGCGCATCGGTCAATTCGGTGGCGGAGAGGGTGGGATTCGAACCCACGTCGGGTTGCCCCGAACGGCATTTCCAGTGCCGCGCCCTAGGCCTCTAGGCGACCTCTCCACGGGTCCGGCGGAGATGGCGGAGAGGGTGGGATTCGAACCCACGGTACGGTCACCCGCACACCGCTTTTCGAGAGCGGCACCTTCAACCACTCGGACACCTCTCCGCGCCGACGGCGAGTCTAGACCGATGCGGATTCCGGTGCCAGTCGGCGGGCCTCGCTCTCGCGCACGCCGGACACCACCGACAGTTGGTGCGGGAGCGATGGGTCGCGCGCGAGCTGGATGACGCTGCCGGCCGCACCTCGCTCGAGGTCCGGCATGGCGAACACAAGGGCCCGGACGCGGGCCTCGACCAGCGCGCCGACGCACATGGCGCACGGCTCGTGGGTGGTGAAGATGGTGGCCTCGGCCAGGCGCCGGGTGCCGAGCTTGCGGGCGGCGGCCTGGACGGTGAGCAGGACGGCGTGCGCGGTCGGGTCCTCGCCGAGGGCGACGCGCTGATGGTCGCGCGCGATCATGGCGTCATCGATGACGGCCACGGCGCCGACCGGGGCCTCCCCCTCCTCGGCTCCGCGTTGGGCCTCGGCGATCGCCTCGGCCATGTACAGCTCGTAGTTCAACGGTCCGCCTCTCGCGAGCCACCGATTCGGTGGGCCGGCATTGCAGGCTCGAAAGTCTAGCAGAGGAGGGCACGAAGAAGCCCGGCGTGGGCCGGGCTTCTTCGCTGGGCGCGAGATCGGTCAGACCGTCGCGGACGCCTCGCTGGAAGCCATGAAGCCGGTGGCCAGCAGGATGGCTCCGGTGGCCAGGTGCAGCCAGATGTCGTTGCCGCCGAGCGGCACGAGCCCGAAACCATCGGCGACGAAGAAGCCGAGGACGCCGAGGATGAGCAGGACCGCCCCGACGCCGCGCGTCGTCTGGACGGCTGCCGTGTGAGACATCGACCCGTACAGGAGGATCGCGCCGAGCAGGATGTGGACGATGTTGTGGAGGGCGTTGACCTCGAACAGCCCGAGCAGCGGGCTCTCGAGGACGAAGCCGACGATTCCCACCAGCAGGTAGATGGCGCCGAACACCGCCGCGACGGTTCGAGCGAGTCCCATGGTTGGATCAAACCTCCCTCAGATGCACGGCCCCCGACATGGCAGGAGCCATCAAATGTCTACCATACGGAGGCAAGCGCGCGACGCATGCATCTGCGCTCGCCGAGCGACCAAGCAGGAGGAGCTGAGATCGAGCCACCGCGCGCACGGCCGCTGATCAGCTGGACCCGAGTCGATACCGTCGCGCTCACCGCCATCGTGGTGGGTGCCGCGCTGGTTCGGCTGGTCAGTCTCAGCCGCCCGATCGAGCTCGTCTTCGACGAGGTCTTCTACGCGCGCAACGCGTGCTGGTACGTGTACGCCAGCGAGGCGGTCTGCGAGGTCAGCGGCCTCGCCAGCCGGGGTCACCCGCCGCTCGGCAACTGGATGGTTGCCTCCGGCATCGCCGCGTTCGGGTACGAGCCGTTCGGCTGGCGCGCCGCAGTCGCCGTGGCCGGCATCCTGAGCGTGGCGATGGTCTACCTGCTGGCCTGGCGGCTGCTGCGCGGCTCCGCCCTTGGCCGTGGCGCCACGGTCGGGGCGATCGCCGCCTCGGGACTGCTCGCCACCGACTTCCTCCACGTCGTCCACTCGCGGGTCGGCATGCTCGACGCGTTCCTCGCGCTGTTCGTGATCGGCGCCGTGCTGTTCATCGTCCTCGACCGCGACCGGGTGCGAGATCGGGCCGACGCGCCATGGTGGTGGCGCCTGGTGCTCGGGCGCCCGTGGCGCCTGCTGGCCGGCGCGTGCCTTGGCGCGGCGCTCGGGGTCAAGTGGTCGGGCCTGTACGTGGCACCGGCCATCATCGGCCTGGTGGTGGTGTGGGAGATCGCCGAGCAGCATCGCCGCCAACCTGATGGCGGATGGGCGCGCATCGTTCTGGGTGCCGTGCGGCGCGAGGCACTGCCGACGTTCGTGTTGCTCGGCATCGTTCCGCTGCTCGTCTACGTCGCCGGCTACACCGGGCGCATGCCCGGCGAGCTGATCGCGCTGCCGTGGGATCCGGCGTCGGTGTGGCGCGGCATCTGGGAGCACCAGAGCGCGATGCTCGACTTCCATACCGGGGACAGCCCGAACCACCCGTACCAGTCGCCGCCCTGGGCGTGGCCGCTGCTCAAACGTCCCGTGGCCTACTGGTTCAGCCAGGGGGGCGGGGCATACCGCGAGATCATGGCCCTCGGCAACCCCGTGGCGTGGTGGCCCGGCCTGCTGGCGCTGGGGGCGCTCGCGGTCACGTGGTGGAGGGCCCGCCTCGCCCTCCATCGGCCCGAGCCCGTCATCCTGGCCTGCGCCGCAGGCACCTACGTGCCGTGGCTGATCCTGGCGGGCTCCGGGCAGGCGTTCATCTGGTACTTCCTGCCGACAGTCCCCTTCCTGTGCCTGGCGCTGGGATGCGTCGCCGCCTGGGGGTGGGAGCGGGTGGCCGGGCGGGTCGTCACGGTCGCCTACGGCCTTCTCGTCGTGGCCAGCTTCGCGTTCTTCCTTCCGGTGCTGACCGCGCTGCCGGTCGATCCCGATGGATGGCGGGCGCGCATGCTGTTCGCCGATTGCGAGCGGGCCGACGGCACGAGCCCGGAGCTGCCGGACGCCACGACCAGCCAAGGCGACCCACCACCCGGATGGTGCTGGATCTGACCGCCCCGGTACGATGTGGGGCCGCAGAGGAGTTTGCGAATTGGGTGCGCATGGGCACGCCGAGAAGACCGTCGCCGACTTTCCGACCGAGCGCGAGTGGGCGGAATGGGTGAAGGACTACTACCGCGACGTGGAGAAGTACGACTGGGTGGACGTCGCGGACAACGTGAAGGGCCTCGAGTCCTTCTTCCATCGCAATCGCCGGCGGGCCGTCCGCAACCTGGTCAGGCGATACGGCGCTGAGCCGATGCTGGATGCCGGATGCGGCACCGGCCTCAACCTGGCGGGGCTGCCACCCGGCAGCGTCGGCATCGATCTCAACCCGCGGAACCTGGCGCTCATCCGCGAGCGCCTGCCGCAGCAGACCGCGGTCCTCGGCGACATCGAGGCCATGCCATTCGCCGATGCCTCCTTCGGCACCGTCGTCTGCACCGAGGTGCTCGAGCACGTCCCGTATCCGGAGCAGGCGCTGCGCGAGATCTCGCGCGTGCTGAAGCCCGGCGGCAGGCTGATCGGCTCCGTGCCGGCGCGCTCGATGATCTGGAAGCTGCGCTTTCTGTCGAGCACCTGCCCCGGCGACGAGCCGTTCCACAACGAGTACCGGCCGCCCGAGGTCCGCGAGCTGCTCGCGCCGTTCGAGATCGAGCGCGTCTGGTACTCGATGCTTCGCTTCAACATCCTGTTCGTCGCGCGCCGCCGATCTGCCTGACCCTCACCAGAACCGATATATCGGTGCAATCCAGCCGGGGGTCCTGCCCGGCGCGGCAGCGCCGATATTTCGGCTCAGGTCACGCCTGAATGCCACCTCGGGGCCGTCTCCACGCGAGGACCTGACTGATATTTCGGCCTCATCGCGCCTGGGACGGGCTCGGGGCAACAATCCGACGAAATATCGTCGCCAAGGCGCTGATCAGAGGGCGTCAGCATGATGAGTGTGGCGTGCCCGAGAGGACTCGAACCTCCGACCTTTAGGTCCGCAACCTAACGCTCTATCCACTGAGCTACGGGCACCCGTGTCGATCACGTGCGGATCGGTGGCGGAGAGGGAGGGATTCGAACCCTCGGAAGAGGTTTACCCCCTTCAACGGTTTAGCAAACCGCCGCACTAGGCCACTATGCGACCTCTCCGAACGGCGCCGATGATAGCATGGAGCCTCGCCCCGGACGATCCACGTCCCCGGCCGTCAACACCCGCCAAACGCCCCCATCACGCGTGTCCGACATGCCTCCAACCCGACTGCCGATCGTCGGCTATCCGCTGGCCCAGACGCCCCTCGAAGGGGTGCTGCGAGCTGCCCTGGCGGAGGCCGGCGCGACCGTCGAGATCGAGCGCTGGGAGCGGCGACCGCACCAGCTGGCCGAGGCGCTGCGGGAGGTCCGGGAGGGCGTCGACTTCGCCGGTGCCATCGTCGCCTCACCGCACAAGGAGAAGGCTCCGGCCCTCTCAGATGCGCTCTCGGATGATGCGCGCATCAGCGGAGCGGTCAACGTCTTCGTGCGCGCCGACGGTCGACTGCGCGGGCACAACACCGACGTGGACGGCGTGCGCGCCGGCCTCGTCTCGATCCTGCCGCGGGTGAAGGGCAAGTGGCCGCGCCAGGCGGTGGTGCTGGGTGCCGGCGGCGGGGCGCGTGCCGTGGTGGCGGTCCTCATCGGCTCCGGATTCCAGCACGTGGCCGTCCTCAATCGGCACCTCCACAAGGCCGAGGCGCTGGTCGCCCACTTCAGCCGCACCGCGCGCCACATGGAGCTGCGCGCGCGGCCCTGGCACGACGCGATCATCGAGGCCGAGCTTGCGCGCGCCGACCTGCTCGTCAACGCCAGCGGCAGCGGCGCGGAGGAGGGCGAGTCGCCGATCCCGGCCGACCTGCTTCCGGCCGACCGCTACGTCCTCGACCTCGTCCTGAACCAGGCCACGACGCCGCTCATGGGGGCGGCGCAGGAGCGCGGCGGTACGGTCGCCAACGGGCAGGGCGCCTTCCTGGCCGGCTGCATCGAGACGGTCCGCCTGCTGACCGGAACCGCACCGCAGCTCGAGACGCTGCGCGCCGCGCTGGCCACCGAGCTCGGCGTGCCGGAGGAGACCGTCGCGGTGGTCGGCGACTGAGCGCAGATGATGCGCCGGGCCGCGCGGCTCGTTCCCCGCATGAGCGTCACGTGAGCGACGGGCGGGTCGCGGATGCTCGGCTCGCGGAGCGCATTCGGTCCGGCGAGGCCGATGCGCTCGGCGACCTGTACGACCGGTACGCGTCGACGGCGCTCGCCACCGCGCTGCGAGTCGTGGGAGGCAGAGAGGAGGCGGAGGATGTGGTGCACGACGGATTCGTCGCCGTGTGGCGCAAGATCGACCGCTTCGACGCCGAGCGCGGTTCGCTGCGGGCGTGGCTCATGACGGTGGTCCGCAACCGGGCCATCGATCGCGTGCGCGCACGCAGGGTGAGCATCGATATCGACGACGCCGACGAGCGCTCGCTGCTGCGCACCGGCCCGAATCCGACCTGGGAGGCGGCGCTGGGTCGCGCGTCGGCCGCCGAGCTGCGCGACGCGATGGCCGAGCTGCCCGACGAGCAGCGTCGGGCCGTCGAGCTCGCCTATTTCGAGGGCTACACGTACCGCGAGGTGGCCCAGATCACCGAGGTGCCGCCGGGGACGGCCAACGGCCGCCTGCGCCTCGCGCTCGGCACGCTGCGCCTCGCACTGGGCGGCACGGTGGCGGCACCGTTGCCCGTGGTCGAGGGGTCGCTCAGCGAGGATGCGAGCCGGTGACCGAGCGCCCCGACTTCGACTGCGCGGCTGTCGACGAGCTGGCGGCCGCGTACGCGCTCAGCGCCGTAGGCGCCGACGACGAGCGCGCCGTCAGCAGGCACCTCGCGACGTGTCGCAACCCGCATCCGGAGGCGAACGGCATGGTCGAGGGGGCCTCGCTGGTCGCCGCCTCCCTGCCGCCCGTCATGCCCTCCGCGAGGCTCCGCGGGCGGCTGATGGCGACCGTGGCCGCCACGCCGCGGGAGCACCGGCCGCGTCCCGCCGCGTCCCGCGCGTCCGACATCGCGGCGGCGGGAAGGCCGTGGTGGCGCGACGTCCCGCTGCCGTCTGCGCTGGCTGTGGTTGCGCTGGCCCTCGCCGTCGGCCTCGGCGCGTGGGGCCTGTCGCTCAACGCGCAGCTCGCCGAGCGCGATGCGGCGCTGCGTGTCATCGCCGCTGCCGACACGGCGTACGCGGCGCAGGGAGTGGCGGGCAGCGGCTGGGTCATCCGGACCGGCGATGACGCGATGTTCGTGGCCGACGGCCTGGCCGAGCTGGCCGAGGGGACCCTCTACGAGCTGTGGCTGATCGACGCCAACGGCACGGCCGTGGCTGCCGGCACGCTGACCGACACCGACGGCGTGGCCCTCGTCACCCTCGAGCTGCCGATGGACGACGCCGTGACCTTCGCGGTGACCATCGAGACCGAACGGGTCGAGCAGTCGCAGAACAATCCGGTGATGGTCGCCGCCCTCGGCGCCTGATCGGTAGACTCGGCGGACCGATGTTCTACACCCATGGCTGGGTCCACGTGATCGCCGGCTGCATGTTCTGTGGCAAGACCGACGAGATGCTGCGCCTGCTGCGGCGCTTCTCGATTGCGGGGCGCCGCGTCCTGCTCGTCAAGCCCAGGCTCGACACGCGGACGGATCGCGTCACCGTCGTCTCGCGCTCCGGCGCGCAGCACCACGCCATCACGGTCGACGACTCGGCCGAGATCGAGGCGGCAGTGGGCGAGGCGGACATCGTGGCCATCGAGGAGGGCCAGTTCTTCGACGACCGGCTGCCCGACGTCGTCGAGCGGCTCGCGCAGCTCGGCAAGCAGGTCGTGGTCACCGGCCTGGATCGCGACTTCCGCGGCGTCCCCTTCGGCGCCATGCCGCGTCTGCTGGCCCTGGCCGACCAGGTCACCAAGCTGACCGCCATCTGCATGGTGTGCGGCGAGCCGGCCACCCGGACGCAGCGGCTCATTGACGGCGCGCCGGCGCCGGCCGACTCGCCGCTCATCGTCATCGGCGGCATGGGCGACGAGACCTACGAGGCTCGCTGCCGGCTGCACCACGAGGTCCCCGGCGCGTCCGAGGCGTAGGCGGCGGCCGACGCGGCCGAGGCACAACCGCGGCGCCGTTCCTCTCGGATTCTCACCGGGAGACAGCTATGTTCGAAGATCGGCCGGTCACCGTGTCGATCTTGCACCCCGTGACCGTGGAGGATGGTTCTTGACTGGCCCCTGAGCGTGGAACCTGGCGCCTCGGGGGCGGCATTCCTGGATAGTGTGCCCCCGGTGCAAGAACGAGAGGAATCTCGCCCCGGGCCGGATGACGTAGCCGTCCCATGTCGCAATGTCGGCGGCCGGCCTCGGCCGGGTGCGCGTGTTGCCGCGGGGTGCGCGGCGTCAGGATCGGTCCATCAAGCACCCGACTCGATGGAGCCCGAGACCGATGACGATGACTGCCCTGGCTGGGCCGACCAAGGCCACGCTGCGCGTGATCGACGGCGGCATCGGCGCGCGCCGCCC
>CAYVCE010000019.1:0-6948 GCA_964449915.1 uncultured Steroidobacteraceae bacterium
TCGCGAGTGCCGGCCTGGGCCCACGCGCGCTACTTCAGCTTCGGCGACGACACGCGCCCCGGCTCGGTGACGACGTTCCTGCGCGCCGCGATGGACCTCGCGTCGGGCTCCTGGGTGCCGGTCGACAGCCTGCAACCCGCCGCTCAGCCGCCGGCGGCCGCGTCGCCGCCCCAGCCTGCCGAAAACCCGACCACCTGACGCCTACGGGTTGACGAGCACCGGGGCCGTCGCCCAACCGATCGACTGCAGTACGACGGCCACCACGAGGCCGAGCAGGAGCACGCCCGCCACGCCCCATGCGACCGATCTCACGCGCGCGCCGCCGAGCACGAGCCCGATGACGTAGCCGGCGACCGCCAGCGCCAGTGCCTGGCCGACCCACCACGCGACCAGGAGGACGGGATCCGCGCTCGAGATCGACCAGAGGCCCAGCAGGAGCGCGCCCCACACGACCGCCCCGCTGGACCCTCCGAGCACGGCCGAAGCTGCCGCCGATCGCCTGCCAAGGCGCGTCAGCAGCCAGACCTGGCCGGCGGCGAGCGCGAGGAATGCGAGATAGCCGGCCGGGATCCGAGCGAACGCCTCCCCGGGCGTGAGGAGGAACGGGCTGTCCCAGTCGTACAGCGGCGCCAGCAGGCCGGCATGCAGGAGCAGGTCGATGCCGATGAGCGCGAGCCAGCCGAGGACGGTCGCCACGACTGCGCGGCTGCCGTCGGATGGCGGATGCTCGGCGCCGATGTCCCTCCGCTGCGTCATGCCTGACGGTCTAGTCGAAGCATCGGCTCGCTGAGAAGTGCCGAACGGCCCATCCCGCCACCGGCCACCGTCTGCCGCGCCGTGGCGCCCGTACCGCTCGGGTGTATCGGCCCTCGCCGGTAGCGACGTTGACCCGGGCCCCACGGCCGCGGATACTCGCGACGGCCACAGGGAGACGGACCTTGGACTGCCCGGTCTGCGGGACCGCGAACGAGCACGGCAGGAAGTTCTGCGGGGAGTGCGGCGCGCCCCTGGCGGCTGCCTGCCCTTCGTGCGGCGCGGCGAACGCTCCGGGGACGAAATTCTGCGGCGAGTGCGGCACCAGCCTGCGCGGGGAGTCCAGCGTCGGGGCCGCCGGGCCAGCCGATTCGACCGACGCACCGACGGCCGAGCGGCGGCTCGTGTCGGTGCTCTTCGCGGACCTCGTCGGGTTCACCACGCTCTCGGAGTCGCGCGATCCGGAGGTCGTCCGCGACCTCCTCGGCCGCTACTTCGAGACCGCCACGCGGATCATCGGCTCCTACGGCGGGACGGTGGAGAAGTTCATCGGCGACGCGGTGATGGCGGTCTGGGGCGCCCCGACCGCGCACGAGGACGACGCCGAGCGCGCCGTGCGCAGCGCCCTGGAGCTGGTCGATGCCGTGGGCGCCATCGGCGAGGAGGTCGGCGCCGAGCTGACGATCCGGGCCGGCGTCCTCACCGGCGAGGCCGCGGTCACCCTGGGCGCCACCAACCAGGGCATGGTGGCCGGCGACCTCGTCAACACCGCCTCGAGGTTGCAGTCGGTGGCGCCGCCGGGCTCCGTACTGGTCGGGGAGTCGACGTTCCAGGCCGCGGTCGGGGCGATCACCTTCGAGCCGGCCGGCGAGCAGCTGCTCAAGGGCAGGACGGCGCCGGTGCCCGCCTATCGGGCAATGCGGGTCGTGGCGCGCCGCGGAGGCGCCGGGCGCAGCGAGTACCTCGAGGCGCCGTTCGTGGGCCGGGCGCCTGAGCTGCGCATGCTGAAGGACTTCCACGCCGCCACCGGTGCCGAGCGGCGGCCCAGGCTGGTCTCGATCATCGGCCAGGGCGGCATCGGCAAGAGCAGGCTGATCTGGGAGTTCCAGAAGTACATCGACGGCGTGACCGAGGTCGTGTACTGGCACCAGGGCCGTTCGCCCGCCTACGGCGAGGGCATCAGCTTCTGGGCGCTGGCCGAGATGGTTCGCGGACGGGCCGGCATCACCGATGCGGACGACGCGGCCCAGGCGCGCGCCAAAGTGGCCTCCACGCTCGCCGAATGGGTGCCGGACGAGGCCGAGCGGCGCTGGCTGGAGCCGCGGCTGCTTCAGCTGCTGGGCCTCGAAGCGGCCGATACCGACGAGCGAGCGGATCGCGAGTCGCTCTTCGCGGCATGGCGCGTCTTCTTCGAGCGCATCGCCGAGAAGGGCGTCGTGGTCCTCGTGTTCGAGGACCTCCAGTGGGCCGATGACGGCCTGCTCGACTTCATCGACCACGTCCTCGAGTGGTCGCGCGACCGGCCGATCTACCTCATCATCCTCGCGCGCCCCGAGCTTCTCGACCGGCGCGCCGATTGGGGCGCCGGGCGGCGCAACTTCACGTCGCTCGTGCTGGAGCCGCTGGAACCCGCGCTCATGCGCGAGCTGCTGGCCGGGCTCGTCCCCGGGCTGCCCGAACCGGTCGTCGAGCGGGTGCTCGAGCGGGCGGAGGGGATCCCGCTGTATGCCGTCGAGACCGTCCGCATGCTGCTCAGCGAGGGACTGGTTGCGCTGGAGGACGGCGCCTACCGGCCGACAGGGGACCTCTCGGAGCTGTCGGTGCCGCCGTCGCTCCACGCGCTGATCGCGTCGCGGCTCGATGGGCTGGACCCTGCCGATCGGTCGCTGCTGCAGGCCGCGTCGATCATCGGCAAGACGTTCAGCGTCGATGCCCTGGCGGCGGTCAGCGGCATCACCGTCGTCGAGGTCGTCGCGCGCCTGCGCGCCCTGGTGCGTCGCGAGATGCTGACCCTGGAGGCCGATCCCCGATCGCCGGAGCAGGGCCAGTACGGCTTCGTGCAGGCGCTCATCCGCGAGGTGGCGTACGGGACGCTCGCCAAGCGCGACCGGCGGCGGCTGCACATCGCCGCAGCGCGCCACTTCGAGGCGCTCGACGACGAGGGCATCGCCGGCGCGCTGGCCGAGCACTACGTGGCGGCCTACAAGGCGCAGCCGGAGGGGCCGGAGGGCGACGCGGTCGCCGCCCAGGCTCGAGTGGCGCTCCGCGCAGCGGCGGAACGGGCCCGCTCGCTCGGTTCGTTCGCCCAGGCGGTGCGCTTCCTCGAGCAGGCCCTGGAGGTGACCACCGATGCCGACGAGCAGTTCCAGCTGCACGCGGCCGCCGGTGCTTCGGCCTCGTTCGGCGGCAGGATCGAGGACATGGAGCGACACACGAGCCGTGCCCTCGAGCTGGCGAAGGCGGCCGGAGACCGCGGGCGAGTCGCGGCGGCGATCACCCCATATGCGCTGGCGCGCTCATTCAGCGGCGACGTGGCGGAGGCTGTCGCGCTGCTCGAGCCTGCCCGCGAGGAGTATCGCGACCTCGCCGAGACGAGGGAGTACGTCCGCCTCACGGCCGAGCTGGCGCGCGACTTCATGCTGCTCGGTCGCCACGCGGACGCGCTGCGCCTCGTGGACGAGACCCTGCCGACCGCGGAACGGCTGGAGCTGATCCGGGAAACCCTTCAGCTCCTCGTGACGCGCGGTCCCGTGCTGGCCAGCCTGGGGCGGCTCCGCGAGGCGGTCGTCACCCTGGTCGGCGCCATCGAGGTCGGCTCGTCGTACGAGATGCCCGAAGTCGAGCTGCGTGCCAGGGTGAACCTCAGCTACGCGGCCGCGGCGGAGGAGCCACAGCTCGCATTCCGCGTCGCCCGCGAGGGGTACGAGCTGGCCCGCCACCTGGGGATGGGTGGCCACGGCCTGTACCTGCTGGGGAACGCGGCCGACATGGCCATCCAGGTCGGCGAATGGGACTGGGCCGTCCGCGAGCTGGAGGAGGCGGTCGGCGCCGACGAGGATGTCGGTCCGGCCCAAGTCCGCCTCGCCGACATCCGGGGCATGCGCGGCGTCGATGTCGAGGCCTGGCTGGAGACCGCTGCAGAGCGGGTGGCTGAGCGGACCGAGCTCCAGGCGCGTTCCGGCGTCGACGAGGCCCGGGCGCGGGTCGCGTTGGCGCGCGGTGACCGTCGCGCCGCGCTGCGGTTCGCCCAGGCGTCGTATCGGCTCAATTTCTCCCCCGACAGCACGGCGGTCCACACGGCGGCGCGCGCGTCGGCATGGCTCGGCGACGCCGAGGCGCTGCGCGAGGCACTCGAGTGCCTGGAGGGATTGCCCGGCCGCGTGGTCGCGGCCGGTCGCCTGGAAGCGTCGGCTGCACTGGCGGCGCTGGAGGACCGGCGCGCCGAAGCCCAGGCAGGCTTCACCGAGGCGCTGCGACGGTGGCGTGAGCTCGGCGTGGACCTCGAGGTCGGACTGTGCACCCTGAACATGGTGACCATGCTCGGTGCGTCCGATCCCGAAATACGGACGGCCGCCGAGGACGCGATGGCCTTCTTCGAGCGAGTCGGCGCGATTTCGCTCAAGGACCTGCTGACCGATGCGCTCCAGGTTCCGAGTACGCCGGCGGCACGGCCTGCACCGGAACGCGCGTCGGAGCCGGCGGCTGCTCCTGGCCGGGAGCGCAGCATCTAGCCTCGGTGCCCTGGGACGGCGCGCATACGCCCATATGGCCAGGGCCCTAGGGACCGACCACCTCGTAATCGGTCCACGCGAACGTCGCGCGACAGGTGAGCACCACGAGGGCCGGATCGGGCAGGAGGTCTTCGCCGTCGCCCTCGAACTCGGGATCGATGAAGGCGTGACACGACGTCGCAGCGGGATCCTCGTAGTGGCCGGTGACGCGCACGACGGCGCCGTCCTCGGGTGGCTCGAGATCGCCGTCGGGGTGCGGGTGGTAGCCGATGCCGATGGGCTCGGTGGTCAGGAAGTAGGGCGGCGCGAACGGGAAGGCAAGCCACACCGGCTCGAAGCGCACCGGGCTCTCGTACCCACCGAGCGTCTCGTCGATCGTGCCGGTCACCACGATCTCGTTGCGCCCGTAGCAATGGAGCGCCTCGAGCGGCGCGAGGGTCGCCAGGGCATCCAGCGTCATCGGCGAGCTCGGGCAGTTGACGAGCACCTCGGAGATCCACGGATCCTCGTCGTCGGCCACCGGCGTGGCCACGTAGCCGATGAGGTCGCACTGGTCGAGGCAGGTCGCGTTCGGCAGCGTGGCGACCCGGTACCAGCGCAGGTCACCGGCCTCCGTCGGTTCACCGATGATGAACAGCCGCCGATCGGTATCCAGCGCCGCCACGAGGCTCGCCCCGTCGTTGGGCTGCGACCGCAGGTTGAGGAAGTCGGTCATGACCGCCGCCATCCCCAGGTTGGGGATGATGACCGCCGTGTCCGGCGTCGGCTCCGCCGTCGGCGTCGGCTCCGCGGACTCGGACGGCTCGCTCGAGGGCGATGCGGTCGCTGAGGCAGCCTCGCTCGCGCTCTGGCTCGGGTCGGTGGCGGCGCCGTCGGGCCCGCCGCCGAGGAGGATGGCCAGCAGCACGCCGGCACCGAGCGCCGCGATGCCACCGCCGATGATCGCGAACGGCAGCCAGGCCGGCCGAGGTCCGGGCCGGGGTTCGGGCCGCCTCATGGGGCGTGCCACCTGCTGGGGCGTGCCGCAGATGGCACAGAACGCCGACCCAGCAGGGACGTCGGCACCACAGTTGTGACAAGTGATGTAGCCATCGATCGGCGGGCGGTACGACATCGGGATGCCTCCGGGTGCTCGGGACGCGCTCCAACGGCGGTCCGCATCGTACGTCCGGCGGGCCGCGTGTGCAGGTCGTCGTCGACGCTGAATCCCAAGTGGTCGCCAGCTCCCCTGAGCCTATCCTGCGCAGCATCAGCCGATGCCCACGCACGACGGAGGACGCATTCCATGACTTTCGAGCGCATGCCGGGACCGATGGGTGCCGAGCCCGCTCCACCCGCGGCCACCAGCATCGGCGACGCCGGCGAGGGAGGCTCGCCGATCGCATACCGGCTCCAGGTCCTGGCGACCGAGCACTGGGGACTGCTGGCCACCCGGTCGCTGGCCTGGAACGAGTCGTTCACCCGGGCCGGCATGTTCCTGACCACGCTGTCGGGCGCGATCGTCGCACTGGCGCTGGTGGCCCAGGCGACCTCGTTCGGTGACGAGTTCGCGCTCTTCGCGCTCGTCATCCTGCCGGTCGTGCTGTTCATCGGCGTCACGACGTTCATTCGCATGGGCACGTCGAACTACTACGACGCGATGTGCGTGGTGGGCATGAACCGGATCCGCCACGCCTACCTCCAGATCGCGCCCGAGGTCGAGCCGTACCTGGTGATGGGCACCCACGACGACGACAGGAGCGTGAACCTCTCGATGGGCGTGCCGGCGAGGACGAACTTCGTGCTCGACATCATCGTGTCGACGCCGTTCGTGGTGAGCGCGATCAACTCGGTCATCGCCGGAGTCATCGCCACGCTCCTGGCGCAGCAGCTTGGCGTCGGGGCGCCGGTGACGGTCGCCGCGGCGATCATCGGCGTGGTGGCCATCTTCGCCGTGCAGGCGCTGGTGGCAACGCGAGGCATCGCCGCGGCCGTGGCCTCGTACCGGCCTAAGTTCCCGTCGCCGGACGCAGCCGAAACCGCCGGCGACTCGGGCGTCAAGGCATCCTGATTCGGCGGCTTACCGAGCGCACCTCCGTGCCTTGCGCTGGAGAGGACGCCGTGGACGCGCCGGGGGAAGTGGCACACGGCAACGCGAAGAGGAGCCCTTTCGGGCTCCTCTTCAGTGACGCTCCGGGGATTGCTCCCCGGCGTCGTGCGGTCAGATGGTCACGCCTGCCGGGCGGAGGACCGGGACCGCGACCTTCTCGGGGCGAGCTGCCCACACCAGGCCAGCGCCTGTGAGAAGGAACGTGGCGCCGACGCCTGCGAACAGGGCGGCCATGGCCAGGCCCAGCTGCAGGGCCGAGGCGGTGACGGTGCCGACACCGAGCTCACCGATCAGGGCATGGGCCACGCCGGTCCAGGCCTGAGCGCGAACCGCGGCATCGATCGGGCTGGATCGATCGAAGTCGGCCCAGTAGCG
>CAYVCE010000020.1:0-8811 GCA_964449915.1 uncultured Steroidobacteraceae bacterium
CGGCGTCACCACCGTCGCCGGCCATCGTGTCGAGGCGCTGGAGGAAGGCCGCTCCCGCCTGACCCTGACCCTGGACATGCGAGGCCTGCTGGTCCCAATCTTCGGTCGGCTCTTCAAGGGCCTGACCAACCGCTACATGACCGTCGAGGCTCAAGGCATGAAGCGCGCAGCCGAGTCCGCTTGAGACGCGAGGGTGGAAGACAGCAGTAACAGCCGTTTCCAGCGACACTGGTCCTCCACCGCACTGGGGTCCCTGAAATTCGCCTCAGCGATCGCCGCGAAGGGGCCACGTTCCGCCGGACCGACGACGATGCGATCTCCCAGCTGTACTGCTGGCAACGGATGGGCCTGTACGTTGCCGGCCGCTACCAGGACGACGCGATCCTGGTCCCCATCGGCCAATTCTTCGAGCTCGAGGCGGCAATCGCGGCGCTGATGCCAGAAGCATCGCCCACCTGGCATCGGCCACGACGACGGCAACCTGGTGTCCGATGCGTAGAGTGACCGGGTGAATCCGCCGATCATCCTGCGCGCTCGGGACGTCGAAGCCGAGCGACCGGAAGGCACGATGGACGACATCCATTTCACCGAGGCGCTGGCCGCCTCCATCATCGGCCATGCAAGCCAGCCGGGAGACCTCGTCCTCGACCCGTTCGCCGGCTATGGCACGACCGTCACGGTGGCGGAGAGGATGGGACGCCGGGCGATCGGCATCGAGCTCGTGCCGGAGCACCTCGAGATCGCTCGACGTCGAACCACCGGGAAAGCGACACTGATCCTGGGCGATGCCCGGGAGTTATCGCGGCTCGTGGACGAGCCGGTCGATCTGGTGCTCACTTCGCCGCCGTACATGCCGAGCACGGGTCACCCGGAGAACCCGCTCACCGGCTATGCGACCGATGATGGTGACTACGCCGCCTACCTGCGCGAGCTCGGCTCGATCTTCGGCCAGGTCGCGACGCTCCTGCGGCCGGGCGGCCGGCTCGTGGTCAACGTGGCGAATGTCGTTGCCACCGACGGCAGCGTGACGCCGCTGGCAAGCGACATGGCCGGCGTCATCGACGAGCGGGTGCCGCTGCTCGGCGTGACTACCTTGCAGTGGGACGAGCCGCCGGCCGGTCTGGACGGCGACTACCTGCTCTGGTTCGCTCGCCCCGACGCATGACCGCCGGGCGGTAGGGGAGCGCCCCGATGTTCGCCGAGCTCCACGATGCGGCCCTCGATGCTACCCGCATCCGGGTACTCCTCGCGGTGCGCGAGTCCGACCCGAGACAGTCCGAGTGCGGCTGCCGCGGCGTCGCTCAGGAACAGGTAGGGACGGAAGCCGATCCGCTCTCGAATGGTGTTCTTGAGCAATCGGTGCGCGACCGTTACGGCAGGGCCGAGCAGGTCGCTGCCCGACCCGACCTTCTGGCGCACCGCCTGCCCCCGATGCAGCACCACCTTGAGGTCGAGGAGCGCGACGGCGGGGCAGGCGGTGCAGATGTGGTCGTTCGCGGGGATCGCACGTGTGCGAGCAGTGGTGAACGCCCCGTACGCCGCCCCGAGCCTCTCGAGGACCCGGTCACCCTGGCCATCGAGGTCTGCCGCCGGCGCAGCCGAGAAGACGGCATCGCCCTCGAGCTTGACGAGCGCGAAGTCGGGCTCCAGGCCGTCGATCACGGCGTCCAGGAGGCCACCGAGCACGGAATAGGCGGCCGGGATGCCCGCGCTGAAGTCGACCCCGTGCGCCTGTTCGACGCTGACCATGAAGCCCGTGTAGCCGGAGATGTCGGCGAGCAGCAGGTACCGCTCGCCTGACGGTGCATCGTTCTCTGGCGGCGACCCGGATGGCTCTGCTCGGTCCACCGGTCCTCCTCCTCGGCCGTCCTCGCCAGGGCCGGCGATTTCGCGGTCGACGTCATGCTACTCGGAAGCCGGCTTCCTCTCGCCCGCAGCACCGACGGGTTCGGCCCCTATACTTGCCGCCCGCGGCAGGACCTGTGACTGGCGCGTGCAGTCGAGGGATGAATTGGCCACCGAGTACCCGTACAACGGACGCCTGAGCCGATGGGAGGAAATCGCTCCCGGCCTCGCCATCGTCGGCGTGCAGGCGCTCGAGGAGCCCTTCGCCTTCGAGCCGGGCCAGTACGCCACGCTCGGCCTCATGGGGCCCGAGAAGCTGGTCCAGCGGCCGATGAGCATCTCCTCGTCCGCCGATGACCTGAGCGAGTACGAGTTCTTCATCCGCCGCGTGGAGGGCGGCGCCTTCACGCCGCTGCTGTGGGAGATCGGCGTCGGCGACCCGATCAACATCAAGGGCCCGAAGGGCAAGTTCCTGCTCCAGCCGGATGGGCGCCGGTGCCTGTTCATCGCATCCGGCACCGGGCTGGCGCCGTTCATCAGCATGATTGAGACGCTGCGCGGGCGGAACCAGGCGCGCGACGTGGTGCTGCTCCACGGCGTGAGCTACGACTACGACCTCGCGTGGCGAGAGGAGCTCATGGAGCTCGAGCGGGGCGGCGGCTTTCCCGTGCGCTACGTCGGCACCATCTCGCGCCCGCAGGCCTGCCCCGAGTGGACCGGCTGCACCGGTCGCGTCGAGGCGATCCTGGCGGGGCAGCTCGACGAGCACGGGCTGACCGCCGAGAACACGACGATGTACCTGTGCGGCAACCCCGACATGGTGAGTGCCGTCGAGGAGATCGCCGCAGAGCGCGGATTCCCGCCGGAGCAGGTTCGCAAGGAGCTCTACTGGCCAAAGGGCCGCCAACACTGAGCGCCCAGCCCATGGCCGACCGGTACTACCTGACCACCGCCATCTTCTACCCAGCCCCCAAGCCCGTGCTGCACTCGATGTTCGAGGCCATCGGCGCCGATGCCATTGCGCGCTACCACCGGCTGCTTGGGCAGGACGTCCGCTTCCTGACCGGCCTGGACGAGCACTCGGCCAACGTCGAGCGCGACGCGCGTGAGCAGGGGATCGACCCGCGTGCCCTGATCGACCCGTGGGCGGCGACCTGGAAGTCCACATTCGAGCGCTTCGGCATCAGCGCCGATCGGTTCATCCGCACGACCGATCCAGACCACGCCGACGCGGCCGCCGAGATGGTGCGACGGGCGCAGGCCAACGGCGACGTCTACCGCGGCGTGTACTCCGGGTGGTTCTGCAACGGCTGCAACGAGTTCAAGACCGATCAGCAGCTCGTCGACGGCCGCTGCCCCGACCACCCGACCCTCGACCCGGTGTGGCTGGAAGAGGCGAACTACTTCTTCCGGCTCAGCGCCTACCAGGAGCGGCTCGAGCGGCTCTACGCCGAGAACCCGTCCTTCTGCGAGCCGGAGCACTTCCGCAACGAGGTGCTCGGCTGGCTGCGCGAGGGCCTGCGTGACTTCAGCATCAGCCGCTCGGGCACCACGTGGGGCATCCCCTTTCCGGGTGACCCGGAGCACCGCATCTACGTCTGGTTCGACGCCCTCACCAACTACCTGACCGGCGCGGGCTTCCCGAACGACTCGGCCGCAATGGATCGATGGTGGCCGGCGGACCTCCACGTCATCGGCAAGAACATCACCCGCTTCCACTGCCTCTACTGGCCGGCCATGCTCCTGAGCGCCGGGCTGCCCCTGCCGAAGCAGGTCTTTGCCCACGGATTCATGCTCAACCGCGGCGAGCGCATGAGCAAGACGCGTGGCAACACCCAGGATCCCGACGACGTGGCCGCCACGTTCGGCGTGGACGGCGTCCGCTACGCGGTCCTGGCCGAGGTCCCCTTCGACCGCGACGCCGACGTGACTTACGACGGCTTCGTGCGCCGCTACAACGCCGACCTCGCCAACGATCTCGGCAATCTCGTCAACCGCACGGTGAGCATGAGCAACCGATACCTCGACGGGCGCCTGCCGCCGGTATCGGAGGCGGTCGAAGCGGTCGACCTCGAGCTGCGCGACGCGGCCGCCCGAAGCGTCGCGACGTACAGGGCCGCGATGGAGCGGCACCAGCTCGACGAGGCGCTGGCGGCCGTCATGGATCTCGCCGGCGCAGCCAACGGGTACGCGGAGGGCCAGGCGCCATGGAGCCTGCACAAGGCGGGGGAGTCGGAGCGGCTCGGCCGCGTCCTGGCCGTCATGGCCGAGACGTGCCGCATCCTCGGCCACCTGCTGGCGCCTGTGGCGCCGGCCGGGTCACGGGCCATCGGTGAGCAGCTCGGTGTCCTGCCGCCGTACGACGAACGTGGCGCCGGCGGGCCCGGCCTGGACGTGCTCCTGCGCTGGGGCGCGCCGGCCGGCGGCCTGACCACCACCGCCCCGACGCCGATCTTCCCGCGTATCGAGGTGGAGGCGCCGGTCTGAGCCGGCGCTCGCGCCCCGAGCGGCTGCCGGGGATCGCGGATTCGCACTGCCATCTCCAGCACGAGAGCTTCGATGCCGACCGCGAGGCCGTGCTGGAGCGCGCCACCGCGGCGGGGATCGAACGTCTCCTGGTCCCCGGCTGGGACCTGCCCTCGTCGGCTGCCGCGCTCGAGCTGGCCGAGCGCCACCCGTCCCTGATTCGCGCCGCGGTCGGGGTGCATCCCCACTACGCCGCGCAGACCGACGAGCGCGGGTGGCGGGCGCTGGAGTCGCTCGCCGACGATCCGCGCTGCTCCGCGATCGGGGAGATCGGGCTTGACTTCCACCGCAACCTGTCGCCGCCCGACGTTCAGCGCGCGGCGATGGCCCGCCAGCTGGAGACGGCCGCCCGCCGCGGACTTCCCGTGATCGTTCACGACCGCTCGGCCCACGAGGAGGTGACTGCTCTGCTGCTCGCGTGGCCCGGGTTGGCCGAACGATCCGCGCGCGGCGTGCTGCACGCCTTCTCCGGCGATGCCGAGATGGCCGCGACGCTCACCGAGCATGGCTACCTCGTGAGCTTCGCACTGCCGGTCGCGTTTCGGTCCGCCATCGGGCCGCGCGCGGCCGCGGGGCACCTTCCGGCCGGCGCCTACCTGGTCGAGACGGATGCGCCGTACCTCGGAGCCGACCGCGAGGGCCGCAACGAGCCGACGACCGTCCTGCGCGTGGCCGCCGAGCTTGCTGGGCTGCGCGGCATCGACACCGCCACGGTGGCGGCGGAGGTTCGAGAAGCGTTCGACCGCCTGGTGGGCGGCTGATCGAGCGTCTGGCACGCCGGTTGCTCAAAGGTGGCCCCGGTGGCGATGCCACCTCAAAGTATGCACGCAGGAGGGACCCATTCATGGGCCAGGTAAACGTCAACACGCCGAGCGGCAGTGGTGAGCCCGGGGGGAGCAGCGGAGCGGGCTTCATTCTCGGCATCATCATCGCGATCATCCTCATCGCGGTCCTGGTGTACGTCTTCGTTCTCGCCCCGGGCGCCGACACGAACGGCGGCGGTGACACCACCGATGGGGGCGTCGAGGCTCCGGCTCCGAGCGGGTGGATGCTCACCGACTACGCCTGACCGGCGACCGCCCCAAACGACAGACGCCCCGCCATCGCGGCGGGGCGTCTTTTCGTGCGCGATTCCTTGACACTCTCGATCGGAGAGTGCTACCTTGCCACTTGGCACTCTCGTCGGTTGAGTGCCAGTCCACGGATCGCATCGGTCCGGCCTGGCGCTCCCACGAAGGGTCTCTGCAAATTCGCACCACGCGCAACGGGTTGCGCACGCAAGGAGGCATCACGCACAGATGACCAGCACGGTCAGCAGTACGGCCACCCAGCTCAAGCCCCTGGGTAGCAACGTCATCGTCAGGCCGACCCCGCGCGAGGAGATGACCAAGAGCGGCATCGTCCTGCCGGACACCGCCAAGGAGCGCCCGCAGGAGGGCACCATCCTGGCCGTCGGCGCTGGGCGCACCCTCGAGAACGGCTCGCGGGAGGAGATCGAGGTCGCGGTCGGCCAGAAGGTGCTCTTCCAGAAGTACGCCGGCACCGAATTCAAGCTGGACGAAGACGAGCTTCTGATCCTGAAGCACGCCGACATCCTGGCCATCGTCGAGTAGTCGACCGAACCATCTGATCCCGCCGTGCGCCGGAGCACGGCGACCGAAGGAGGAATGAAAGAACCGTGGCGAAGCAGCTGCTGTTCGAGGAAGAGGCGCGGCGCTCACTGAAGCGCGGCGTGGACAAGATGGCCGACGCCGTCAAGGTCACGCTCGGCCCCAAGGGCCGTTACGCCCTGCTCGACAAGAAATTCGGCGCACCGACGATCACGAACGACGGTGTCACCATTGCACGCGACATCGAGCTCGAGGACCCGTACGAGAACATGGGTGCTCAGCTCCTCGAGGAAGTCGCCACCAAGACCAACGACGTGGCCGGTGACGGCACCACCACCAGCATCGTGCTGGCGCAGGCCATCATCACCGAGGGCCTCAAGAACGTTACCGCCGGCGCCAGCCCGATGGGCCTGAAGCGCGGTCTCGAGAAGGGCGTCGCCGCCATCGTCGAGGAGATCAAGAACCTCTCGAAGCCGGTCGAGACGACCGACGACATCGCGCACATCGCATCCATCAGCGCGCGCGACAACGAGATCGGCCAGATGATCGCCGACGTCATGGACAAGGTCGGCAAGGACGGCGTCGTCACCGTCGAGGAGTCGCAGGGCCTGAAGCTCGACAAGGAGTACGTCGAGGGGATGCAGCTCGACCGCGGCTACCTGTCCGCCTACATGGTCACCTCGACCGACGGCGGGAAGATGGAGGCCACGCTCGACCAGCCGTTCATCCTCGTCACCGACAAGAAGATCAGCGCCGTTGCGGACATCCTGCCGACGCTCGAGAAGACGGTCTCCACCGGCAAGCCGCTCCTCATCATCGCCGAGGACGTGGACGGCGAGGCACTCGCCACCCTGGTCGTCAACAAGCTGCGCGGCACGATCAACGTGCTGGCCGTGAAGGCACCGGGCTTCGGTGATCGCCGCAAGGCCATGCTCGAGGACATCGCCACCCTGACCGGTGCGCGGGTCATCAGCGAGGAGGTCGGTCGCAAGCTCGACAGCGTGCAGCTCGAGGACCTCGGCCAGGCGCGCCGCGTGACGGCCACCAAGGACACCACCACGATCGTCGAGGGTAAGGGGGATGCAGCCGCGATCAAGGCCCGCATCGGCCAGATCAAGCTGCAGATCGAGGACACCACGAGTGACTTCGACCGCGAGAAGCTCCAGGAGCGCCTCGCCAAGCTCAGTGGCGGCGTCGCCGTCCTGAAGGTCGGCGCGGCCACCGAGGTCGAGCTCAAGGAGAAGAAGCATCGCATCGAGGACGCCCTCTCGGCGGCCCGTGCGGGCGTCGAGGAGGGCATGGTCGCCGGCGGCGGCTCGGTCCTCATCCACTCGCTCCCGGCGCTCGACAAGGTCGAGGTGCTCGGCGACGAGCTCATCGGCGTCAACATCCTGCGCCGCGCGCTGGAGGAGCCGCTGCGCCAGATCGCGATCAACGCCGGCAAGGAGGGCTCGGTCGTCGTCGAGGCGGTCCGCAAGCTCAAGCCAGGCAGCGGGTACGACGCGCAGCGCGGCGAGTACGGCGACATGTTCGCCTGGGGCGTCATCGACCCGGCCAAGGTGACGCGCTCGGCGCTCGAGAACGCCGCCTCCATCGCCGGCCTGCTCCTCACCACGGAGACGGTCATCACCGATCTCCCGGAGAAGGAGAAGGCGATGGGCATGCCGCCCGGCGGCGGCGGGATGGACTTCTAGTCCGCCCCTGCCACCGATGCGAAGGCCCCGGCTTCGGCGGGGGCCTTCGTTCATGCTCGCGTCGAGCGCGGGCGGTGCACGGCGCAGGACATATCGGCGCTTCAAGCCCCGCCATGTCCGCGACGAAGCACCAACCCCCGGCGCTTGGCGCGTTTCAGCCGCGATTCGGTCGCCGTGGGAGCACACTCCGGAGTTCAGCCCCGCTTGAGTCTTCGGTGGGGCACTTTTGTCGAGGTAGGCGGGGGACGGTCGTCGCAGGGTGTGAACGGGCGTCGCGTGCGCGGCGCACAACGCTGGAGGAACCGATGCGCTACGTACTGTTCACCTATATCCACCCCGATGACGTCGCCGCCTGGGAGGCATGGACTCCCGAGGAGCAGGCGGCCGACGTCGACCGCCACCGTGCCTGGTTCGGCAAGTGGCGCGAGCACGTCGCCGGCGGCGAGGAGCTCGACTTGCCGCGGAATGTGAAGACGCTGCGGCCCGGCCGCCAGGGCGAGGGGATCGCCGTCACGGACGGGCCGTATGTCGAGACGAAGGAGATCCTCGGCGGATTTGTCATCCTCGATGCGGCCGACATGGACGAGGCGATTGCCATCGCGTCGGAGTGGCCGTCGCTCGCGAACCAGCCCAAGGCGACCGTGCAGCTCCAGCCTGTCTTCGTGCGCGACTGAGGGCGCTGGCACGCGGGGTGCAATGGGTACGCCATGGAACTTGTCATTGCCCTCATCGTCCTTGCCGTCGGGCTGATGCTCGAGCGTGGACGCCCGCGCCAGCAGACGGCCCGCACCAGGCCGCGCCCGCGCAGCTAGCACCGCCGGGGGTGGGGTCTCAGGGCCTCGGCGCCGGACCCGCGGGTCCGCCCGCGCGCGTCTAGAATCGGAGACGATGTCCCCCGATGCAGCTCTAGGCACGCCGCAGCGCCCGCGGCTCGCGGCCCAGGAGATCCTGGATCGCCTGAACCCACCGCAGCGGGAGGCGGTCAGCCACCTGACCGGGCCGCTCCTCATCCTGGCCGGGGCGGGCAGCGGCAAGACGCGCGTGCTCGCCTACCGCGTCGCGTACCTCGTCGCCACCAGCTACAAGCCGTGGCAGATCGTGGCCGTCACGTTCACGAACAAGGCGGCCGGCGAGAT
>CAYVCE010000021.1:0-17367 GCA_964449915.1 uncultured Steroidobacteraceae bacterium
CGCTTGCCGCGCAGGTGTGCTCGCGTGACGCCGTGGTGATCATGGTCCTTGACGATGAAAGGGGATCGCGGCGCTCGTGTCGAGCAGGACCAACTCCGACTCTTCAGCGTCGGTGTCGATCGGCATCGATCACCTCACGAACCATGTCGTCGGTCAGGCGCTTGCCGGTCGCCGGGATGAACAGGAACCCCTCCTCCTCAACCAGCTCGCCGGTCGACACCGGATCGATGCGAACTCCAGCACCATCCAGCTCGAGCTCCACCTCGCCGCCATCGGTCAAGCCAATGCGGTCCCGTAGCACTCGTGGGATGACGAGCCGCCCGGCCTTGTCGATGGTTGTCCTCATACCATTGATGCTACCATAACTCTGGTATGGACGACCGCGACCCTGACCACGGGCCCAAGAGTGACGCGTCGAGGGGCGAACGCTCCGGAGACCGCGCGCTGCCGGACTCGGCGGAGTTGGTCCAGCTGGTCGACGTGATCGGCGTTCCGACTAGTTGGCTGGGGACCTGGACCGGCGAACCGATGCCGAACTGGGTCTCAGCGCTCCTGAGGGTCCGAGGGAGTCAATGATGGGTCCGTAGGCCCGGGTCTCCGGAATTTCGGTTCAGGACTGGCTCAGGGGTGGTTCCGGCTGGCGTAGGCCGAAATATCGGTCGAGTTTTGGCGTGAGGTGCGCCCAACCGGCGCGTTCGTGCCAGAGCTGAACCGAAATATCGGTGTAGCGCCGCCCCGATCGGCCCTCGCGCGAAAGAGATCCGATATATCGAGCTCAACGCCGTGCGGGAATCCTCTACATCACATAACTACTATTTGCGGAAGTAGCCATCCGGCACGGACTGAGTAGTTCGCGACGACGATGGTCCGGGTCTCATGGCCCGATAGTCCTCTCCGAGCGCGTCGCGAGCAGGGATACGCTCACGGCATGAGACACAGGTTGTGGACCATCGCGGTTGCCGGGCTCGCGCTCGGCAACGCGGCCATGCTCGGCGGCACCGCCATTGGCGGTGAGATCGGTCCGGTCGCGGCCGGCTATGGCCTGCTCATCGCGCTCGCCGCCCTGTATCTCGTCGCCGGTCTGGCCATCCGCGAGCGCGCCTGGCGTCGCCTGTCGAAGCCGACCCTCGAGCGCCCCGTCGCGGACCACCTGGCGGCGCGCCGGATTTTCTAGCCGCCCGCCCGTCGCTGACGGAGTGCCTCGAAGCCGATGATGGCCGCAGAGGTGGCGGCGCCCAGCTGCGGAGCTCCCTCCCGGCCGTAGCCGATCCGGATCCTGGCGTCCGCCTGCTCCACGAACGAGCGCGTCACGCCGCGCCGCTCGCCGCCGATGAGCAGGAAGAGCGGCCCCGTCAGGTCGGTGCTGCCGAGCTCGCCGGCGTTGGCGGCATCCACCGCGCAGGCCACCCGAAAGCCGGCCACCCGGCATGCCGCCGCCGCATCCTCGGGCGACGCGCTGCGCGCGCTCGGCATCAGCTCCGTCGCCCCGGCCGAGGCGCGCGTGACGGTGCCGACCGCCGTCTCCCAGCTGCGGCGCACGATGAGGCCGTCCACCCCGGCGGCGTAGAGGGCACGCACCGCCTGCCCGAAGTTGAAGGGGTCCTCGATGCCGTCGAGCATGACGATCATCGCCCCCTCCCCCACCTCGCCGACGAGCTCGGCCACGCTGCGCTCGCGGCGTGGGCCGACCAGCGCCAGCACGCCGCCGTGGGTGCGTCCGGTGGCGAGCTCCTCGATCGTGGCCGCGTCGACGGGATCGATCCGCACCCCGCGCTCACGGGCGAGCGCCCGAAGGCGGCCGAAGCGGCGGTCGCCCGGCCGCGTGGCCCAGATCCGACGCACAAGGCGCACGCCGGCCTCGAGGACGGCCTCCACCGAAACGTGACCCTCCACCACCATCGGCCACTGGTTGACCGGCACCGCCCCGCGATCGGGCCCGTACGGGATCAGGTCGCCGTCGGCCAGGTGCGGCGCATCGTCGTCAACCGGATTGAGGCCGATCGCCGCGCGGCGCTCGTCGAGGTGCCCCGCGTCGCGCACCGGGAGCGGATACTCGATCTCACCGTCGGCGGCCAGGAGCGTGATCGTGCCGTACGTCTGCTGCTCGCCGGCCACGGCCGCGATCCGGTCGGCCAGGGTCGCCAGGTGGCGCGGGTCGGCGTCGCCGGCCTCGACCGCGGTCTCGAGCAGCGGCAGCCACGCGCGGCGCTGCTCATTGGCGCGATCGGCGTGCTGCGCCAGCATCCAGGCGGCATCGGTGCCGTCGGCCCCCACCTGCCGCAGCCCGGGCCAGGCGCCAGGCTCATCGACCAGGACCGCGAAGCGCGCCACGTTGGCCTCGTTGACGGCCAGCAGCGATTGTCCTTCCGGTGGCGCGTCCTCCCATGCGTCCAGCGCGGGGATGAGCGGCGTCAGCGGCCCGCCCAGGCGCCGATCGAGCTCCGCCTCGAGCCCGGGCTCGGCGGCGCAGCGCGCGAAGAAAGCGTCGGCCGCCGCCAGCTCGCGCGTGGTCATGGCCAGCAGCTCCGCGCGGAGCTCGGGGTGCGAGGGCATCGCCGCGCTCAGCGCGACGTGGCGCTGCGGCGGCGGGCGGCCTGTCCGGCGGCCGTCAGCTCGGCCGCGATCGATTGGGGCAGGTGCCCGCTGACGCGCACGCCACGCTCCTCGTAGCGCTCCTCCACGTCGCCGGAGCTGCGGGCGCGGGCCACCAGCTCGCCGCGCTCGTAGGGCACCACCGCGTCGACGGCCACCATCCGGCCGCGCAGCGCATCGGCGATGCGGGCGCGAAGCGCATCGAGCCCTTCGCCGGTCACGGCGCTCACGAAGGCGGCGTGGTCGGTGGCGGGCGCGGTCCCGGCATCGGCCGCCAGCAGGTCGATCTTGTTGAACACGGTGATACGCGGCTTGTCGCCGGCGCCGAGCTCGTCGAGCACGGTCTGCACCGCGGCCTGCTGACCGACGAAGTCGGGATCAGCGGCGTCGACCACCTCGAGCAGCAGGTCGGCGCGCATGACCTCCTCGAGCGTGGCACGGAAGGCGTCGACGAGGTCGTGCGGCAGCTTGTTGATGAACCCGACCGTATCGGTCACCACCACCTGCTGCCCGCTCGGTAGGCCGACCTGGCGGCTGGTCGGATCGAGCGTGGCGAACAGCATGTCGGCGGTATACACGTCGGCATCGGCGAGGGCGTTGAGGAGCGTGCTCTTGCCGGAGTTCGTGTACCCCACCAGGGCCACGCTGACGATCTCGTTGCGGTCGCGCTGGCGGGCGGCCGTGGCGCGGTGCCGCCTCACGTCGCCCAGCTCGGCCTTGACCTTCTTGATCTTCTCGCGGATCAGGCGGCGGTCGGTCTCGAGCTGGCTCTCGCCGGGCCCGCGGGTGCCGATCCCGCCGCCGGTGCGCGACAGGTGGGTCCACAGCCGGGTCAGGCGCGGCAGGTGGTACTCGAGCGCGGCCAGCTCGACCTGCAGGCGGCCCTCCTTGCTCTTCGCGTGGCGGGCGAAGATGTCGATGATCAGCGCCGATCGGTCCAGCACCTTGCAGTCGAGCAGCTTCTCCAGGCTGCGCTGCTGGTTCGGCGCCAGCTCGTCGTCGACGATGAGCACGTTGAAGTCGCTGGCCGCCTTCTCGTCGACCAGCTCGGCCGCGCGACCCTTGCCGAAGTACCACACCGGGTCCGGTCGCGGCCGGCGCTGGGAGGCGCTGCCCACCACGGTCGCCCCGGCCGTCTGGGCCAGGGCGGCGAGCTCCGCCAGCGAGCGCTCAACCGGCCAGCGGTGATCATCGGGATCGTCGAGGCCGATGAGGAAGGCGCGCTCGACCGGGGTGGTGAGGTCGATCATGCGTGCGCGTTCGGACATACGTTCGAGCTCATGGTAGCCGATCTCCAGGCGCCGGCCGCAGGGCGATCAGGGTCCACGGCGCGCCCGTGCGGACCCGTGTCGGTACGAATGTCCTACTGCGAGAGGCGGTGCGGTCTGGCACACACTCCACAGCGGACCACACCAGGGGACACACGCAGGAGGCTGGCGTGCAATCCAGCGACCCGAGCGCCACGCGCGTCGCCGCCACGACCGGCGGGCTGACGCGACGCCTGATGGCCGGCGTGGTCCTCGCCGTGCTCGCCTTCGCCGCGCTGAACGGGCTCATGATGGCCATCCTGTCGGCGGACGAATTCACCGCCATCGTGGTCGCCTCGGCAGGCGCCATCGGCGTCGCGACCCTCACGCTGCGGCGCACGATCGCACCCCTGGTGGCCACCCAGGCCGATCTCCAGGTCCGCTACGAGGCCGCAATGGCCGATGCGCTCCGCGACCAGCTGACCGGCCTCGGCAACCATCGGGCCTTCCAGGAGGAGCTCGACCGCCAGGTGGCGGCCGCCCTGCGCTACGAGGTGCCCCTGTCGCTGATGCTCATCGACCTCGACGAGTTCAAGGCCGTCAACGACGGCCGCGGGCACGCCGGCGGCGACCGGGTCCTGCGCGGCTTCGGCCAGCTGCTCAACGTCGCGCTGCGCCGGGCCGACCGCGCCTTCCGCGTCGGCGGCGACGAGTTCGCGGTGCTCCTGCCGCACACTGACCTCGCCGGCGCCGGTGTCGTGGCGCGCCGCCTGCTGAGCCAGGCACTGCAGCCCACCCTGCGCCTCGAGGAGTTCGAGCCGCTCTCCTTCTCGGGTGGCATCTCCGCACTTCCGGAGCTGGCCGTGGGCCCATCCCAGCTCTACTCCCAGGCCGATGCGGCCCTCTACGCAGCGAAGCGCGGCGGCCGCACCGACGTGGTCGCCTTCGACCCGGTCATGGAGGTCCAGCACGACGACACCGGCAGCTCGTCGGCCGCGGTGGCCGAGGTCATCGCGCGCGGCCAGCTGCGTCCGGTATACCAGCCGATCGTGTCCCTCCACGACGGCCGGATCCTCGGGGTCGAGGGCCTCATCCGACCGGTCCATCCTGCGCCGTTCGCCAACCCGACCGCGCTGTTCGCCGCGGCTGAGGCAACCGGCCGCCTGACGGCGCTCGACCTGGCCTGCATCGAGACGATCGTGGCCGGCGCGCGGAGGCTGCCCGCCGACCAGTTCCTGAGCCTCAACCTGTCGCCGCCGACGCTCGAGGCCTCCGAGTTCAGCAGCGGGGCGCTGCTGGCCATCCTGGCCCGCTACGGATTCCCAGCGGAGCGGCTGGTCGTCGAGCTCACCGAGCGCCAGCAGCTGTACGACCTCGACCGGGCCCGCTCACGCCTCGAGGCCTGCCGCCGCGCCGGCGTGCGTTTCGCGGCCGACGACATCGGTGCCGGCAACGCCGGGCTGCGGCTCCTGGCCGAGATCCGGTTCGACGTCCTCAAGGTCGACCTGAGCCTCGTGCAGCGCAGCGCATCGGAGGGCCAGTCGAGCGCCGTGCTGGGATCGGTCGTCGAGCTCGCGGCCCGCACCGGCGCACTCGTCGTCGCGGAAGGGATCGAGCAGGCGGCGCAGCTGGCGCAGCTCAGCGCGCTCGGCATCGAGGCCGGCCAGGGCTACTTCATCGGCCGGCCGGGGCCGCTCGAAGTGCTCGCACCGGCACCGGCGTCGGCGCCCGAGCCAGTGGCCACGGTCGGCCTGGCCGACTGGCGTCAGTCGATGGGGCTGACGTCGGTCAGCTGAACGCAGCGCGCAGCGCGCGCTCAGCGGCATCGACAAGCCGGGGGTCGCTCGCGGACCCCGTCGCCGCCGACAGCCACCGGATCCGGCCGTCGCGCCGGAACCAGGTCAGCTGGCGCTTCGCGTACTGGCGGGTGCGGCGCGCGGTGAGGGCGATCGCATCGGCAAGGCTCGTCTCCCCCGCCAGGTGGGCGGCCGCCTCGCGGTAACCGTGGCCGGACATGGGACGCAGGCCGGGCCCAAAGCCGGCGTCCAGCAACGTGCGGACCTCGTCCAGCAGGCCGCTGGCGAACAGCCACGCGGCGCGCTCGTCGATGCGCCGGTAGAGCTCCTCGCGCGGCCGGTCGATGCCGACCAGCGCCACGGGTCCGAGGTAGGGCCGCGTCCGCGGCTCCGCTCCCCCGCTCCCCGCCTCCACGCGTTCGAGGGCCCGCACCACGCGGCGCGGGTTGCGCAGGTCGATGCGCGCCGCCGCCTCCGGCGCCTCAACGGCGAGGCGGGCCACAAGCGGCTCGAGGCCATCGGCCTCGAGCGTGTCCGTCAGGCGTGCCCGAACCTCGGGCGACCAGCCCTGGCCCGCGTAGTCGTGGCCGTCGAGGAGGGCGCCGACGTACAGCCCGCTCCCGCCCACCAGCATCGGCTGCCTTCCACGTGCGGCAATCTCGGGCACCAGCGCCCGCGCCCCCTCGACCCACTGCGCCACGGTGAACGGTTCGTCAGGGTCGGCCAGGTCGAGGAGGTGGTGCGGGACCGCGGCGCGGGCCGCCGCAGAAGGCTTGGCGGTCCCGATGTCCATGCCGCGGTACACCTGGCGCGAGTCGGCCACCAGGATCTCGACCGGCAGGCGTTGCGCCAGCGCCAGCGCCAGCTCGGTCTTGCCGGACGCGGTCGGTCCAACGATGCCGATGAGCGGCACGGTGTCGCCCGGCCGCCTCATCCCTGGTTGGGTGCGCGGAGTCACTACGCAGATGCGCAGCGCGCCATCGAACCCTATACCTCGACCAGGCGCTGCACCTGATCGATGGCCGTCGCGCGACCGGTGGCGCGGTCGGCGGTGATGACGACCGCATTGAAGCTGACCGGGCCGTCGGCGACCGCGAAGCGGGTCGGCAAGTGGCGCGTGAAGCGCGGCAGGACGGTCTCGAGGCTGAACCCGATCACCGAGTCACGCGGCCCGGTCATGCCGATGTCGCTGATGTAGGCGGTGCCCTTCGGAAGCAGGCGCGCATCGGCGGTGGGCACATGGGTATGCGTGCCGACGACCGCGCTGACGCGCCCGTCGAGGTACCAGCCCATGGCGTTCTTCTCGGAGGTGATCTCGCAGTGGAAGTCGAGGATCCTGATCGGCGGCAGCGGGTCGGCCGCCCCGTCGAGCAGCTCGTCGAGCTTGGTGAACGGCGAGTCCAGCTGGTTCATGAAGACGCGGCCCATGGCGTTGATGACCGCCACCTCGTCGCCGTCATCGGTGTGGTGGATGAGCCAGCCGCGGCCGGGCGCCTCGTCGGGGTAGTTGATCGGCCGCAGGACGGGCCGATCGGTGTTGAGGTAGTCGTAGATCTCGCGCTTGTCCCAGATGTGGTTGCCGCTGGTGATGACGTCGATCCCACCGCCCAGCAGCTCCTCGGCCAGGCTGGGCGTCAGGCCGGCACCGGCGGCGGTGTTCTCGCCATTGGCGATGACCATGTCGAGGTCGAGCTCCTCGCGCAGGTCGGGAAGGGTGTGCATGACCGCCAGCCGGCCCGGCTTGCCGATGATGTCGCCGATGACGCAGATGCGGAAGTTGCCGGCCCGGCTCACCGCGCGTAGTCGACGGCGCGCGTCTCGCGGATGACGGTCACCTTGATCTGCCCGGGGTACTGGAGCTGCTCCTCGATCTTCTTCACCACGTCGCGCGCCAGGCGGCTGGAGGCGAGGTCGTCGAGGTCCTCGGGGCGCACCAGGATCCGGATCTCGCGGCCGGCCTGGATGGCGAAGCAGCGCTCGACGCCCGGGAAGCTGAGCGCGATCTGCTGGAGGTCGTCGAGGCGCTTGACGTAGTTGTCGAGGTTCTCGCCGCGGGCGCCGGGACGCGAGGCACTGATGGCGTCGGCGATCTGGACGACGGTGGCCTCGACCGACGCCTGCTCGATCTCCTGGTGGTGCGCCGCGATGGCGTTGCACACCGTCGGATTGACCCCGTAGCGGGCAGCGATCTCGCCGCCGATGGCGGCGTGCGGACCCTCGACCTCGTGGTCGACCGCCTTGCCGATGTCGTGCAGCAGACCGCCCTTCTTGGACTCGGCCACGTTGGCGCCGATCTCCGCCGCCAGCAGCCCCGCCAGTCGCGAGGTCTCAACGCAGTGGTTCAGCACGTTCTGGCCGTAGCTGGTGCGGTACTTGAGCCGACCGAGGAGCTTGATGAGCTCGGGGTGCAGGCCCGGCACGCCGGCGTCGTACGCCGCCTGCTCCCCTGCCTGGCGCATGACGACCTCGATCTCCGAGCGGCACTTGGCCACCGTCTCCTCGATGCGGCCGGGATGGATGCGCCCGTCGCTGATGAGCTTGAGCAGCGTCATGCGCGCCACCTCGCGCCGCACCGGGTCGAAGCCGGACAGGACGACCGCCTCCGGCGTGTCGTCGATGATGAGGTCGACGCCGGTGGCCTGCTCGAGGGCCCGGATGTTGCGACCCTCGCGGCCGATGATCCTGCCCTTCATCTCCTCGTTGGGCAGGGCGACGACCGTGATGGTCGCCTCGCTGGTGTGGTCGGCGGCGATGCGCTGCATGACGGTCGTCAGGACTCGTCGCGCACGGTCCTCGCCTTCCTCGTGGGCGTGCCGCTCGATTTCGCGGATCCTGTGCTGTGCCTCGGCCTGGGCCTCGCCGACGATCTGACCGATGAGCCCGTCGCGCGCCTCGGTCGCCGTGAGGCCCGACACGCGCTCGAGCTCGGCGATCTGCCGCTGCTGGAGCTCCTGCAGCTGGCCGAGCTCGGCCTCCAGGTCCTGCTGCCGCTGCCCGAGCGCCTCTTCACGCTGCTCGAAGACGGCCAGCTTGCGATCGAGCGCCTCCTCCCGGTCCAGGAGTCGACGCTCGGTGCGCTGCTGCGTCGCCCGCTGCTCGCGCCCTTCCTCCTCGGCGGCGCGCCGCAGACGCAGGGCTTCGTCCTTGCCCTCGAGGACGATCTCCTTCTGCTTCGCCCGCGCTTCGGTCACGAGGCGGTCGGCGTAGTGCTCGGCGTGCTTGACGGACCGCGTGCCGAGGAGGCGGCGCGCGACGAGTCCGATCAGGATGCCGGCGATCGCGGCGATCGCCGCCACGAGGACGACGGGTGCTTCAGGCATGTGGCTCCCCCTGATGAGGTTGGAGCCCGCGATGGGCGCAATCGCGCCGGCCCGGAGGCTGGCGTATCGGTCAGACGGTGGTGGCAGAGGCTCGGGCCGGTTCCCGATCCGGGGAGTGTAGCGCAATCCGGCCGCCACCTCCGGCGCCCGGTCAGGTCGTGAAGATGCGGCCCATAAGCCGGACATGGTCGAGATCGCGGGGCAGGAAGTCCTGGAGCATGACCCGTTGCGTGCCGTTGCGCTCGAGGGCGACCACCCGCTCATGAGCCTCGTCGGGGGTGCCCATGATCCAGCGACGGCGGCGCTCGGCCAGCCAGGCGTCGCCATCGGCACTCGACTGTCCGAGGGCCGCCAGCAGGTCCGTCACGCGGGCACGCAGCTCGTCCTCGGTCTCGGCCACCAGCACGCCGGTCATGGCCGAGTACACGATCTCGTCGGGGTCCCGATGCACCTCTCGACAGGCCTCACGCACGCGGTCGTACGCCGCCTGCGCGTCGTCCGGGGATGCCGAGTTCAGGTTGAACTCATCCGCGTATCGCGCCACGAGGTCCGCCAGGCGTGGCATGCCCTTGCCGCCCAGGATGACGTGCGGATGTCGGCGCCCGCCGCGGGCGACCTCGCCGTGGCGCAGTGAGCCGCGGACCTGCCAGTGCTGGCCGTCGTACGACCAGCCGTCCTGCTCGGTCCACAGCCCGTGGAGGATCGCGAGCTGCTCGGCGAGCATGTCGTAGCGCTCGCCGAGAGGTGGAAACGGGATGCCGAGCTGGGCGTGCTCTTCCTCGTTCCAGCCGGCACCGAAGCCGGCTTCGACCCGCCCAGCGCTCATCTCGTCGACGGTCTGGATGACCTTGGCCAGGCTGCCGGGAATCCTGAACGTCACCGGCGAGACAAGGACGCCGAGCCGAATGCGCTCGGTCTCGCGCGCCAGCCCGGCGAGGGTGGTCCACGCGTCGGTCGTCGGCAGGCCACTCGCTCCGGGGAAGCTGGCGTAGTGGTCGGATCGGAAGAAGGCCTCCAGCCCAGCCTCCTCGGCGGTGTGGGCCAGGGCCAGGATCTCGTCGTAGGTCAGCCCCTGCTGGGGCTCGGTCATCAGGGCATAGCGCATGCCGCCAGCCTAGCGGGGATCGGCGCCGCGGAGCGTCAGATCTGCGTGGCGCGCCCGTGTCCGACGCGCTCGGCGCGCACCAGCCAGCGCGGCGTCGTATCGCGGACACGGTCGGCAGGCGCCATCAGGCTCTCCTCCTGCCAGTCGTCGATCGGTTCGGCGACGGTCCGGGTCACCTCGGCGGGATCGAAGTTACGGTACTCGTCGAGCCATTCGGCTAGCTTCACGACCTCCAGCCTAGCGAGCCTCATGCCACGGTCGCATCCGTGGAACTACGGACCGGGCTACGGAACCGGGGGTCAGGGATTGCGGGCCGCCCCTGCCGCCCGAGTGGCGCGCGACGAGCCGCGCGCTTCCTCGTAGTGGGCCAGGTATGCGTCGAGGTCGACGCGGCCGATGGTCTCGGCGATCACGTCGAGCGGCAGATCCTCGAGCCGCCGGAAGCGCAGGCAGGACTTGCCCATGTTCAGCTTCTTGCCCGACTCGGCGTAGCGCGCCTTGAACCACGCCTCGGTCTGGGGGTCGCCGTAGACGCTGTTGAGGTAGAGGCTCATGTACCCCTTCTGGCTGGCAAGCGCGGCGAGGCCCAGCGGGTGGCGGTTGTAGGTGTTCGGGAAGCGCTCGAGCGGGATGTACCAGGCGATCATCCCGTACTGCATCCCTTCCTCGAAGCCGGGCGGCAGGTTGTCGCGCACCACGTCGCGCACGGCCTTCACGGCGTCCTGACGATCCTCGGGCAGTGACGCGATGTACTCGTCTGGGGTCTTGGCCTCTCCGGCCATCGTCGACGACCTCCTGGGCTGTCAGGGTTCAATCTAGCGCCCCGGCGGCGTCGTCGTCGCCGCCGGCCGCTCCGGCGTCGCGCAGTGCGGACCGGACGGTGTCGGGGTCGAAGCCACGCCGAACGAGGAACATGCCGATGCGCTGGCGCGCATTCTGATCCGCGGGCAGCGGCCGGCCGCGGAGGTGCCGCGCCAGCGCCGCCCGCGCACGGTCCTCCTCGGATCCCGGCAGCGAGTCGTCCTCCGGCGCGCGCTCCGGGCTGGCGTGCTCGTCGCGGTACGCCTCGATCACCTCGGGCGCCACGCCACTGCGGCGCAGCTCGGCCTCGACGAGACGCCGGCCGCGCGGCGCATGCCGATCGCGCTGCTCTCCCCACCAGCGAGCGAATGCAGCGTCGTCAACGTAGCCGAGCTCGGCGAGGCGCCCGAGCGTCGCCTCCACCACCGGATCCTCCGCGCCGGCACGGCGCAATCGGCGCTCGAGCTCCCAGCGCGTGCGGGGCCGGGCGCCCAGGAAGCGGATCGCGACCTCCATCGCGGCCTCGCGCCCGGGAGGTTCCACCGGTCGATCGGCCCGCGGCCGGCGACGCGGGCGGCGCGCGGTGTCAGCCATCGTCGCGACGACGGGCTACTCCGCCTCGCTGATGCCGTCGACGCCGACCTCGATGCTCGCCACCTTGCCGCGAATCTCGTCGTCGATGCGCTTGGCGATCTCGGGGTTGGCCTTGAGGAAGTCGCGGGCGTTCTCGCGACCCTGGCCGAGGCGCGTCTCGCCATAGTTGAACCAGGCGCCGGTCTTCGACAGGATGCCGGCCGCGATGCCGACGTCGAGCAGGCCACCTTCGCGGCTGATGCCCTCGTTGTACATGATGTCGAACTCGGCCACCCGGAAGGGCGAGGCCACCTTGTTCTTCACCACCTTGACCCGGGTGCGCGAGCCGACCGCATCGGTCCCCTGCTTGAGGGTCTCGATGCGCCGGATGTCCATCCGCACGCTGGCGTAGAACTTCAGCGCGCGGCCGCCCGGCGTCGTCTCCGGGTTGCCGAACATCACACCGATCTTCTCGCGAAGCTGGTTCGTGAACACCAGGGCGGTGTTGGAGCGGTTGATGGCGCCGGTCAGCTTGCGCAGCGCCTGGCTCATGAGCCGGGCCTGGAGGCCGACATGAGCGTCGCCCATGTCGCCCTCGATCTCTGCGCGCGGCACGAGCGCGGCAACGGAGTCGACGATCACGACGTCGACGCCGTTCGAGCGGATGAGCGTCTCGGCGATCTCGAGCGCCTGCTCTCCGGTATCCGGCTGGCTGACGAGCAGCTCGTCGACGTCGACCCCCACGTTGCGCGCGTAGCCGGGATCGAGGGCGTGCTCGGCGTCGATGAAGGCCACCACTCCGCCGGCGCGCTGCGCGTTGCCCGCCACGTGGTAGCACAGCGTCGTCTTGCCGCTCGACTCCGGACCGAAGATCTCGGTGATCCGGCCTCGCGGAACGCCGCCGACGCCGAGCGCCAGGTCGAGCGCAACCGAGCCGGTCGAAATGGCCGCCACGTTCTGGGCAGCGCGGTCGCCGAGACGCATGATCGCGCCGCGGCCGAACTGCTTCTCGATCTGGAGGATGGCGGCCTCGACCGCGCGTCCCCGCTCGCCGTTCTTCTCTACCGGGACCTGGGCTGTTGCCACCGGTGCATCCATCGTCGTTCCGCTCCTGAAGTCAGTCGTGTGGGATTCCCGGCGGCGCCAGAGTCACTGGGCAGGTCACTCCTCGTCGCGGGACTCGCGCTCCTTGCGCCTTGGCTTGATCACCTCGACCGAGGCCGGCGGCTCGTACGAGGGCGACGACGCGGGCGGGACCTTCGGCGCCTTCTCCTTCGGCTTGCGCTTCGGCTCCTTGCGGGGTCGATCTCTACCCTTTGCCATCGCCCGAACCTCCGAACTTCCGAGCCGGTCGAGCTGCGCCAATCGTGCGCCGCCGGCCCTTACCAACCGATTACCCGGGGCTTACCAACGGGAAGCCCGGTCACAGTCTGAGATCGTGGCCGATTCTACGCCTCGCGTTGCGACAGCTCGCCGGTCGCGATGCTTCGGGCCATTCTACACCGTTGTCATACGCCGTCATACGGCCCGTGTGCGGGACGTGGCCGGTCCATCGGCCGTTTCGAGCGCGAATGCGCATCCGGGCGCGGTCTGTCCAATCCATCGGACACCGGCGGGCGTGACGGGCGCCGCCCGGCGCAGCTCGTGGGCGTGGGTGTCCGATTCATCGGCCAAACGCCGCCCGGACGGGGGCTTCGGACGTGAACGGCCGATTCATCGGTCAACCGAACGCGGCGCCGACAGATGAGGCACGCGTGAGCGTGAACGCCGCGGTTACGGCCGCACCTGCCGACCGAACGCGGCAGCCACTCGGTCATGGAGCGGCCCAAACGACCCGTCTGCCAGCGAGGCGCGCAGGCGGCGCATGAGCTGGAGCGTCCACGTCACGTTGTGGATCGTGGCCAGACGGTAGGCCAGGAGCTCGCGAGCGCGGAACAGGTGCGCGAGGTACGCACGGGAGTGGTTGCGGCAGGCCTCGCAGCTGCACGCCGGGTCGATCGGTCCGGGGTCGTCCTGGAGCACGGCGTTGCGGAGGTTGAGGCGGCCGGCATCGGTCCAGACCTGGCCGGTGCGCGCCACGCGCGTTGGCAGCACGCAGTCGAAGAGATCCACGCCACGCTCGACCGCCGTGAAGAAGTCGACCGGCGAGCCGACGCCCATCAGGTAGCGCGGGCGTGGGTCGTCGCCGAGAGCATCGGCCACCACCTCCAGCGTGGCGGCCATGTCGGCCTTCGACTCCCCCACCGACAGGCCACCGATGGCGATCCCGTCGAACGCCATCGCGCCGATGGCGGCCACCGACGCACGGCGCAGCTCGGGGTCCACGCCGCCCTGCACGATGCCGTACACCGCCTGGTCGGGGTGACCGCGGGCGGCCAACGAGCGCTCCGCCCATCGGTGCGTGCGCTCCACGGCCTCGGCCACCTCGGCGCGCGGCAGGCCCGGGTCGACGAGCTGGTCGAAGGCCATCGCGACGTCGGAGCCGAGCAGGGACTGGATCTCCATCGCGCGCTCGGGCGTGAGGCGGTGCGTCGAGCCGTCAAGGTGGGACGTGAACGTCACGCCATCGTCGTCGACGCGGCGAAGATCGGCCAGGCTGAAGACCTGGAATCCGCCTGAATCGGTCAGAATCGGTCCATCCCAGGCCATGAACCGATGGAGCCCACCCAGGCGAGCGATGCGCTCGGCAGTCGGCCGCAGGTTGAGGTGGTACGTGTTCCCGAGGATCATCTGCGCGCCGGCCGCGCGCAGGTCGCCCGGCGTGAGCGCCTTGACCGTGGCCTGGGTACCGACCGGCATGAATTGTGGTGTCTCGACGGTGCCGTGAGGCGTCACAATGCTGCCCAGCCGGGCGCGGCCGACGCTGGTCGGCCTGAACGAGGAGGCGATCGGAGCCGGCGTTGACACCGCCGGAGAGGATAGGCTACGTGGAGCACGGAGAGGTGACCGTCGGGTGCGATTGACCGAATGGCCGCGGATGCCGTTCCTGAACGACGAAGTCAAGGAATGGATCGCGATGGAGCTCGCCAGCCTCGGGGTCGAGGACCTGGCCGTGTATGCCCTCGAGGCCGGCACGGAAGGCGACGAGCGTCGCGTCATGGTCGCCACCGAGGTCGGCCTGCTCGACCACCGCTACGCGCCCTTCGGCTCCTCCGCCCGCTATCGCCTGGCGATGCTCATGTACCCGTGGCAGGTCCTGCGCGGGGTCGAGCTGCGCGCCGATACGTTCCGCCTCTGGGCCCGCGAGCATCGCACGCGCTGGTCGTTCCGGCTGCACCACCCGCACTTCGAGGCCGCCACCGAGTCCCCCGATCTGGGCCAGGCGCTGTGCGACCTGGCCCGCGTCTGCGCGGTGATGGCCGAGCCGTTCGGCGTCCCCGCAGGTCGCGTCTCGAGCGACGTCCCCGGCGTGATCCCGGGAGGTCCGCGTCCGCTCCCACCGGTTGACGACAAGCCCGACGAGGATGCGCCCTCGAAGGCCGAGGACGGCGGCAGCGGCGACGGCAAGCCCGAGGAGGCAGGCGATGGGGATACGGCCGTGCCGACGCCGATCCCGGTTGCCGACGGCGAGGAGATCATCGAGCTCAGCGGCGAGGAGAAGGCGGCCGTTCCGTCTCGCTCGGACGACCAGGGCTGACCGTCAGGTCACTCGCCCTGCCGAATGGTCGACGGGGACGTCAGGTGATCAGCATCGCGTCGCCGAAGCTGAAGAACCGATAGCCCTCACCGAGCGCCTCGCGGTAGGCGCCGAGGAGCGCATCGCGCGCCTCGTACGGTGAGGAGCCGGCCATGCCCGACTGGACGAAGGCGGTCACCAGCAGCAAAAGCGAGCTCCTCGGCAGGTGGAAGTTCGTGATCAGCGCATCCACGACCCGGAACCGATACGGCGGCGTGATGTAGAGGTCGGTCCAGCCCGACGCGGCGTCCGCGCGGGCCGCGGTCTCGAGCACCCGCACGGCCGTCGTACCGACGGCGACGACGCGCCGAGCCTCGGCGAGCGCCTCCCGCGTCGCAGCGGGCACGTCGTACCACTCGCGATGGATGCGGTGCTGATCGACGAACTCGCCCTCCAGGGGCCGAAACGTGTCAAGGCCGACATGAAGCGTGACGGACGCGCGCCGGATGCCATCGGCCTCCAGCGAGCCGAGCAGGTCCGGCGTGAAGTGGAGGCCGGCCGTGGGCGCCGCTGCCGACCCCGGCGGCTGTGCGTAGACCGTCTGGTAGCGGTCCGGCGGGGTCGATCGGTCGTGGATGTAGGGCGGCAACGGCATCTCGCCGGCCGCCGCCATGATGGCCTGCGGGTCGCCGTCGAAGCGCACCGCGCGGGTTCCGTCGCCGAGCGGCTCCCCCACCACGACCCGGTCGCCGCTGCGCAGGGTGACGGCGTCGCCGACGCGCAGGCGCCGCGACGGTCGGACGAGGGCCTCCCATCGGTCCGGATCGGTCTCGAGCGGTCGCAGGACCAGGATCTCGGCCGCCCCCCCGTCGGCGCGAGCGCCCGCCAGACGAGCCGGGAGGACGCGCGAGTCGTTGACGACCAGGAGGTCGCCGGGCTTCAGCCAGTGTCCGACGTCGGCGAACCGTGCGTGCTCGATCCGACCGCTCGATCGGTCGAGCACGAGGAGGCGCGAGGCATCGCGGGGCTCTGCCGGCGTCTGGGCGATCGCATCGCCGGGGAGGGCGTAGTCGAAGTCGTCGACCCGCAGTCGCGTGGCGGTCACGCGAAAAGCGTAGCGCCCGGCCGGGCGAACCGGCCGGGCACCATCGGTCCTGGCGGACCAGGCATGCGTGTTACAGCAGCGTGTTCAGCCAGGCCTGCGCGAAGTAGATCGCGAACGCGAGGGCCACGATCCACAGCAGCCAGTGGACTTCGCCACCCTTGCCGCGGACGGCCTTGATCAGCACGTACGTGACGAAGGCCGCGCCGATGCCCACCGTGATGTTGTAGGTCAGCGGCATGAGCGTGATCCCGAGGAGCGCCGGGAAGCCCTCCTCGATGTCGGCGAAGTCGATGTCCTTGATGAGGGTCGCCATCAGGTAGCCGACGACCACGAGCACCGGGCCCGTTGCGGCGAACGGCACCATCGGCGCCAGCGGCGTGACGAAGATGGCCAGCAGGAACAGGATGCCGACGACGACCGAGGTGAGGCCGGTGCGGCCACCCTCCGCCACACCCGCCGCGCTCTCGATGTAGCTGGTGTTGGAGCTGATGCCGGCTGCCCCACCCGCCGCCGCGGCGACCGAGTCGACGAGGAGCACACGGTTGATGCCGGGCACCCTGCCGTCCTCGGTGGTGAGCCCGGCCTGCTCCGTGATGGCGGTCGCCGTGCCCATCGTGTCGAAGAAGTCGGTGAGCATGATCGCGAAGATCGTGAGTGCGGCGGCCAGGATGCCGAGGTTCCAGACCTCGGTCAGGTCGAACTGCCCGAGCGTGGAGAAGTCGGGCACGAAGCTCATGTCCGACGGAAGGCTGGTCAGCCCGATGACGTAGGCGAAGACGGACATCACGATGATGCTGATGAGGAGCGCGGCGCGCACCTTCAGGGCGAACAGCACGATCGTGAGTGCCAGGCCGAGCACGAAGACCCAGGCGGCAGGCTCGACCGGGAAGAGGAACTGGACGACCGGCGTGCCCTGCCCGATGAGTCCGCCGTCAACGAAGCCGATGAACAGGATGAAGAGGCCGATCCCGACCCCGATCGCGCGCTTCAGGGCGAGCGGCACGGCATCCATGATCGCCTCTCGGAGGCCGACGATGACGAGCACGAGGACGACGATGCCCTCGAGCACGATCACGCCCATCGCGCCCGCCGGCGAGAGCCCGAGGCCAAGCACGAGCGTGAATGCCACGACGGCGTTGATCCCCAGTCCGGCCGCCAGGGCGATCGGGTAGTTCGAGACGAGGCCCATCGCGATGGTCAGCACGCCGGCCA
>CAYVCE010000022.1:0-2627 GCA_964449915.1 uncultured Steroidobacteraceae bacterium
AGCGCGGCCAGGTCAGCGGCCTCGCGCGTGTAGCGCACGAGCGCATCGGCCGGGATGGCGTCGCCCGGCTCGTAGGTGACGTATCGGACCTTCCGCAGGTCGAGCTGAGCGCCCTGCAGCAGGGCGTCCGGATCTGCCATCCACACGCCGTACTCGAAACCGAGATGGACGTGCTCGGGCTCGGGGGCGACGAACGCGAAGTACCGGGTCCGTCGACCGACGGGCACGTCGTAGCCGATCAACCGCCAGCCGGCTCGGACGCGCTCGATCGCCTCGGGCACGGCCTCGTGGACCACGGCGCGAAGGCGCTCGGCGATGTCTCCGATCTCGGTGGGATAGCCGGCGAGGAACAGGTCCGCGGGAATCGACTCCGGCGCGGGCATGCCCGGCATGCTACCGCTCCAGAGGTGGAAGACGACATCGCACAGGGCTCAGGGCCGAGCATCGCGACGCGGCCAGCGGATAGATCACGAACGTGATAATCGGTGACAGGCGCCGCCGTCGGTCGACGGGACCGGGCCCCCCGAGGTGACGATCGAGCAGTTTCGAAGAAGCCGCGGCGCCTGCGGCTCCCTAGCATATGGGTCGTTCGCACCAACACGCACGGGGATGGAAGCCTGCAATGACTGACACCAAGAAGCCCGCCAAGCGCACCGCCGCGCGCGAAACGCCGTCCACCGGATGGACCGACGAAGAGCGCGCAGCGATGAAGGAGCACGCCCGGGAGCTGAAGGCCGCTCGCGGCAAGGAGGACGGAGAGCGCGACGTGCTCGCCAAGATCGCCGAGATGCCGGAGGCGGATCGGTCCATGGCCGAGCGGATCCACGCGGTCATCAAGGCCAACGCGCCGGACCTGGCGCCCAAGACCTGGTACGGGATGCCCTCCTACGCCAGGGACGGCAAGGTCGTCTGCTTCTTCCAGGCCGCGGACAAGTTCAAGGCACGGTACGCGACGTTCGGCTTCAACGACACGGCGAACCTCGACGACGGGACCATGTGGCCGACGGCCTGGGCGCTGACCAAGGTGACCGCCGCCGACGAGAAGATGATCGGTGCCCTCGTGAAGAGAGCTGTGAACTGAGGAGGCAGCCCACCGCCATGCCCGTCGATCGCATGGGTGACCGTGAATCCCGCTCAGAGGGCGGGTGGTATCGTGGGCGCCGTGGATCGCGGCGACCTGGTACGTCTGCGGCGCGCGCGAGATCAGATGGATCGCGAGTACGCGAGCCCGCTCGACGTGGAGGCCCTGGCTCGCACCGCGTGCATGTCGTCCGGTCACTTCTCGCGGAGCTTCCGCGCCGCCTACGGCGAGACCCCGTACAGCTACCTGATGACGCGGCGCATCGAGCGGGCCATGACCCTTCTGCGGCGCGGCGACCTATCGGTCACCGACGTCTGCTTCGAGGTCGGCTGCTCGTCGCTGGGGACCTTCAGCACCCGATTCACCGAGCTCGTCGGGGAGACCCCCAGCGCGTATCGGGCTCGGGATCACTCCTGGATGGAACCGCTCCCCGCCTGCCTCGTGCGGGCGGCGCTGCGTCCGGTCAGGAACCGAGAAGCGGCCATGACGGGGAGCGGGTAGGCACGGGTCCATGGAGGTGAAGCTGCAGGACTGCTTCCTGTCGGTCGACGATCACGACAGGGCGATCGCGTTCTATCGCGACGCGCTGGGCTTCGAGGTGAGAAACGACGTCAGCGCATACGGCATGCGCTGGGTCACTGTCGGACCGCCCTCGCAGCCGGACATCAACATCGTGCTCGAGCCCCCGGCAGCCGATCCCGGCATATCGCCGTCTGATCGGGAAGCGATCGGCGACCTGCTTGCCAAGGGCCTCCTGCGCGGGCTGAACTTCTCGACCGCGGACCTCGACGCGACCTTCAACCGGGTGCAGGCGACCGGCGCCGACGTGGTCCAGGAGCCGATGGACCAGTCCTACGGCCGCGACTGCGCCTTCCGCGATCCGGCCGGGAACATGATCCGGATCATTCAGTCCCGCGGCACGAGGTGATCGCCTACAACATGCCGGCATTCCGCCTGGACGGCCGGTTCCTCGTCTCGTACGAGGCCTTCAAGCACCACTACAGCCTGTTCCCGTGGAGCGACGCGATGGTCGAGGAGCTGGGCGAGGTGATGAAGCCGTACGCCGTCGGAAAGGGCACGATCCGCTTTCCCGCCGATGAGCCGATCCCGCTCGAGCTCGTCACGCGGATCGTCCAGGTCAGGAACCGCGAGGTCGTCTAGGAAGCCGGCGAGTGAGGCGAGGATGAGCTTCCTAACGCCCGCAGGTGGACCTCTACTCCGGCTCGACGACCAGGTTACGAAGCTTGGCGGGATCCGAGACAAGATCGATGGTGGCGATCCGCCCGTTGACGATGCTGAATCCGATCACGCCGACCGGCCGTCGCCCGGGCACACCGACCACCGCGCCGACCGCACCGTTGACGGTGCCGATGCGGGCCAGCGGAGCGAAGGGGCGCCCGGCCTCGAGCAGCTCCGTGGCCACGGCTTCCGCGCCGACGATCGGCGGACGTGCACCCCGAGCCCCGCCACCGACGTCCATTCGGAACACGACGCCCGGGTCGAGCACCTCCAGGAGCGCATCGAAGCTGCCGCTGCGCGCGGCGGC
>CAYVCE010000023.1:0-18076 GCA_964449915.1 uncultured Steroidobacteraceae bacterium
TCGACGCCGTCGGCCGCCAGCGTGGTGCGGGCCTCGGCGGTTCGCACGACGAGCGCGAGCAGACCCTGAACCAGATCCTGGTCGAGATGGACGGCTTCGACTCGAACGCGAACGTGATCGTGCTCGCATCAACCACCCGCCCGGACGTCCTCGACCCGGCGCTGCTGCGCCCGGGCCGCTTCGACCGCCAGGTCATCCTCGACCGCCCCGACATCAAGGGCCGGACCGAGATCCTCAACGTTCACATCAAGGGCAAGCCGCTCGACAAGACGGTGGATATCGAGGCGCTGGCCCGTCGCACGCCCGGCTTCTCGGGCGCCGATCTCGCCAACCTCGTCAACGAGGCGGCCATCCTGGCCGCGCGTCGCAACAAGAAGAGCATCGGCATGTCCGAGTTCAACGAGGCGATCGACCGCGTCATCGCCGGCCCGGAGCGGCGCAGCCGGATCATCACCGAGGAGGAGAAGGAGATCATCGCTTACCACGAGGGCGGCCACGCCGTCGTGCAGCGCATCCTTCCCAAGTGCGACCCGGTCACCAAGGTCACCATCGTCAGCCGCGGGATGGCCCTCGGCTACACGATGAGCCTCCCGTCCGAGGACAGATACCTCCACTCGAAGACCGAGTTCGAGGACAAGATCGCCGGCATGCTGGGCGGCAACGTGGCGGAGACGATCGTCTTCGGCGACACGACGACCGGCAGCTCGAACGACATCGAGAAGGCGACCAGCCTGGCACGGGCCATGGTGACCCAGTACGGCATGAGCGAGAAGCTCGGCCCGCTGGCCTTCGGCAAGAAGGAGGAGATGGTCTTCCTGGGCCGCGAGATCAGCGAGCAGCGCAACTACAGCGACGAGGTGGCCGCCAAGATCGATGCGGAGGTTCGCCTCATCATCGACAACGCCTTCACCCGCGCCAAGGAGGCGCTGACCACGCACCGTGCAGTCCTCGATCGGCTCGCCAGCCTCCTCGTCGAGAAGGAGACGATCGAGCACGAGGAGTTCGAATCGCTCTTCGAAGGCGTCATGCCGCCGCGAACCGGTGGCCCGACGCCGCGGAGGATCGGCGCTCCGGTCGAGCCGGAGGGCGTCGCCACCGACATCGAGCCCGAGGCAGAGGGTGGCGCCAAGCGGCGCCGCCCCGGACCGGCCCCCCAGCCGGCCTGAACTGACCCTTGACCGATGCACCGAGGCCCGCCGAATGGCGGGCCTCGGTCGTGCCCGCATCGGTAGCCCAATCGGGTCATTGGAGCACTAGGAGGTGGGCCGTATACTCGCTGGCGTGTTGCGCGCAGGCACCTGCCGGCAGCGTGCAAGAGTCGAGCGTGAACCGAGCCTGAGCAATGGAGCCTGAGACCCCATGATCGACGAGCCGATCGCACAGCCCAAGGCGCAGCCCAAGAAGAAGGACCATGACTGGAAGCTCGACGCGGGCGAGGGCACGCTCATGCCGCGCTCCGCGCTCGACGTGCTGACCAGCCTCAACGAGCGCGTGGCCTCCGGGTCGATCGAGGACCTGGTCCCGATCGCGACCGGCTTCGTGCCGATGGACAAGACCATCGGCGGCGGCCTGCGACCCGGCGAGCTCATGCTCATCGGCGGCGCGCAGGGCCAGGGCAAGACGACGATGGCGCTCCAGATGGCACGCAACATGGCTGCTTCGGGCCAGGCGACCGTGCTCTACGTGTGCTTCGAGCACGACGAGGAGTACCTCATCCAGCGCATGGTGGCCATGGAGTCGGCGCTGGCGCACCTGCCCCAGAAGTCGGGCGCGGTGAAGATCCAGGACGTCAAGAAGGAGGTCGTGAGCTCGTACACGGCTTCGGCCGAGACCGGGACACGCGCCAAGCTGGGGGCCAACCCACGCCTGCGTCCCAGCCTCGAGCGCATCGCGCGCTACGGCTCGAACCTGTACCTCCTGCGCGGCACCGCCACCCACTCGACGATCGAGAACATGCGCAGCCTGGTGCGCGAGCACCGCGGCTCGGTGGACGAGCGCCGGTTGGTGCTGTTCGTCGACTACCTCCAGAAGGTGCCGGTCATCCCCGAGCCCTCCGACGAGGCCGAGAAGGTCACCCGCATCGTGTCCGGCCTGAAGGACATCGCCCTGGCCGAGGGGGTCCCGGTGGTCGCCATCGTGGCTGCCGACCGCGAGGGCCTGAAGGCCAAGCGTCTGCGCAACCACCACCTGCGCGGCTCGTCGGCCATCAACTACGAGTCCGACATCATCCTGATCCTGAACGACAAGTACAACATCGTCGCCAAGGTGAACATCGAGTTCAACCCCTACCAGGCGCAGCGCTACCGCGACTGGGTGGTCGCCACCATCGAGAAGAACCGCGGCGGCCAGGACAACGTCGATCTCGAATACGAGAAGCTCTTCGAATACAGCTGCTTCGACCCGACCGGGCGCATCACGGCCGAGAAGCTCATCGAGGAACGGCTCTACAACGACTGAGGGCGCCAGACCGATGACGTCCACCCTGCCCTTTGACCCCTACGGAGCCCTGCAGGTGGTGCCGACCGCCGAGCAGGAGGTCATTCACGGTGCCTACCGGGCACTGGCGTTCAAGTACCACCCCGACCGCGATGGCACCCGACGAGCGGCCGACAAGATGGCGGCTCTCAACCGCGCGTACGCCGTCCTGCGAGACGAGCGGACGCGTGCCGCCCACGACCGCAGCCGGCGCGCAGCGAGCGCCGGCATCTCGGTGACCGGTGGCGCACGGCCGTCGACCGTCCCACCGGCGGTCCCGTCGCCGGGCAGCGTCCTTGCCTTCGGCCGCTACACCGGGTGGAGCCTGCGCGACCTCGCTCGGCAGGACCCGGACTACCTCCTCTGGCTGTCGCGCCACTCGTCGGGCATCCGCTACCGGACCGAGATCTACGGCATCCTGCGCACGATGGGCGTGTCCGCCGCCTGATCGGTCCGGCCGCTAGGCTCTGCGGTCATGCACCACGCGCCGGCGCCTCCCCTGCGAGCCGTCTTCCTCGACATCGGCGACACGGTCATGCGGCCGAACCCGTCGTGGGAGCACGTCTACGCCATGGCGTTCGAGGAGTTCGGCGTGAGGGTCACCATCGACGACCTGTACGCCGCGCTGCGCCAGGCCTACCGCCACGGCGGGTGGGGGCTGGAGGCCGGCTTCGAGCCGACCCAGGAGACGAGCTTCCGGCGCACGGTGGAGATCGACGCGGCCGCCATCGCGGCGCTCGGCCTTGAGCCGATGCCGGACGCGTTCTATCGGCGGCTGGGCGAGCTGTTCATGGTCACCAGCCACTGGCACATCTTTCCCGACGCGTATCCGGCGCTCACGGCGCTCAAGGAGCGCGGCCTGATCGTCGGGGCAGTGAGCAACTGGGTCTGGAACCTGCCCGAGCTCCTCCACGCGCTCGACCTGGTGCGCCACTTCGACTTCATCGCCGCCAGCGCGCGGATCGGGTTCGAGAAGCCCCATCCGCGCATCTTCGAATGGGCGCTCGAGCGCGCCGGCGTGCCGGCGGACAGCGTGATCCACGTTGGCGACCATGTCGGGGCCGATGTCGAGGGTGCGCGCGCAGTCGGCATCGACGGCGTCCTGATCGACCGTGCGGGTCGCATCGCTGCCGAGGACGTACCCGACGGCGTGCCGGTCATCGCGTCGCTGTCTGAGCTGCTACCGATCGTGGACGCTCGCCTGCCGGACCGATGACCGATGCGCGCTGGCGCTGCTTCGTGGCCGTGCCGCTCGGTGACGGCCTGCGTGCGGCACTCGCCGCAGCCGTCGACGGCTGGCGCGCGCGCGGCGACCTGGCCCGGCTGCGCTGGGCGGATCCGGGCGGGTGGCACCTTACGCTCGCATTCCTCGGCGCGGTCGCCCGTCCCGATGTGCCGTCGATCTGCGCGGCCCTGGCCGCGGCGTCGGCTCGGCACGAGCCCTGGCGGACGGCGACCGGCGGGGTGGGCGGCTTTCCGTCGGCCGCGCGTGCACGGGTGGCGTGGTACGGCGTGGCCGATCCCGACCACCGCCTTGCGGCGCTGGCCGCTGACCTGCGCGCTGCCCTCGGTGTCGAGCCGGGCAGTCCCTTGCGACCCCACGTCACCCTGGCGCGGGCCCGACGCGAACCAGCCGACGTGCGGGCGTGGGTGGCGAGTGTGAGGGCGCCCAGTGCGGAGCTGACGGTGGACCGTCTGGAACTGGTGCGCAGCCATCTCGGCGCTGGGCCGGCCCGGTATGAGACCCTTGCCGCCACACGCCTCGGAGCCGCGCGCCGTGACTGAGCGCCCCACGATCCCTCGCCCCGCCCATGTCGCCGTCGTCGGGGACGGCGATCCGCGCGGTCCCGACGCACACCGCCTGCTGGAGTGGGCCGAGGAGATCGGCCTGGAGCTGGCGCGCGCGGGGGCCATCGTCGTCACCGGAGGGCTGGGCGGGGTGATGCGGGCGGCCTCGCGCGGGGCCCGCGGCGCCGGCGGGACAACCATCGGCATCCTCCCCGGTGCCGATGCGGGCGAGGCGAACGAGTACGTGAGCGTCCCCATCGCAACCGGGCTGGGCGTGGTCCGCAACCTCGTGGTCGTGACCGCGGCAGATGCGGTGATCGCCATCGGCGGCCGGCACGGAACCTTGTCCGAGATCGGGCTCGCGCTGCGCATGGGCCGCCACGTCGTGGCGCTCAGCTCGTGGCGCGTCGAGTCGGAGCACCGGCTGGGCGGTCCGCGCGTTCACCGTGCCCGCGACCCGCGCGAGGCCGTCACGCTCGCGCTGCGGCTCGCGCTGGACGGTCCGATCCTGGAGTCCCAGGGCTGACCCGGCCACGTTGGATCGGTGTCGGCCGGCACCACAATCTCATGAGGCCCCCTGCCGGGTAGTACCAACGTACTGGACGGGACCATATACTCGCGGTGCTGCCCGGCCATCGGCCGGCCTTTATCGCCGCGAGGATCGCGGCCGTAGAACAAGGGGACGGTCGAACACATGCGCACTCCCATGCGCCGATCGCTGACACGATCGGCTCTCGGGCCCATGGCCGCCATCCGTCATTTCTCACCCACGGCGCCGCGTCGCGCGGTCAGCCGGCTCATTCGGGTGCCCTTCATCGCGCTCGCCGCGGTGGCACTCGTAGGCGTCGGTCCGACACTCGCCACCGAGGGCGATCCACACAAGGTGACCATCTGTCACGCCACGCACAGCGAGACGAATCCATACGTGGAGATCACGGTGGATCACGCGGCGGTCGATGGCGAGAAGAACAACGACCACTCCCATCACACCGGACCGATCTGGTATCCCGGCGCGAAGGCCGACGGCGTCGATTGGGGCGACATCATCCCGCCGGTCGAGGGCGTGAACCCCGGCCAGAACTGGACCGAGGAGGGCGAGGACCTCTGGGAGAACGACTGCCAGATCCCCGATGAGCCCCCGGAGCAGCTCGGCCAGATCGTGATCGAGAAGGAGACCGACCCGAGCAACGAGACCGAGTCGTTTGCCTTCGACATCAACGAGACGCCATTCGCTCTGCATGACGGCGAGTCGCTCGACGACATCTTCCCGGCGGGCGCCTACGAGGTGAGCGAGATGCTCACCGCCGTCCAGGTCACCGCCGGCTGGTCGCTGGAGAGCATTACCTGCTCGGACGAGACCGCCGTCCTCGGCGAGGATGACAACGTGGCGCTCTCGCTCGAAGCGGGCGAATCGATCGTCTGCACATTCCTGAACGTCCAGGCCACCGCCGCGGCCGCTGCGCCATCGGTCAGTGCCGGGACCTGCGCGGCCCCGGGCGCGCTGACGCTCAGCCCCGTCACCGGCGTCGTCTATGCCGTGACGCCGACGTACACCGCAGGCGCCTCCGGCACCTTCACCGTGAACGCCTCGGCGGCTCCCGGGTTCACCCTGGTCGGACCGACGAGCTTCGTCGTGACCGTCGATACCAGGTTGGTGTGCAATGACGGCGTCCTCGGCGGCAACCCGACGCCCACGCCAGCGGTCCCGAACACCGCAACGGTGGCGCCGCGCCAGGTCCCGGCGATCGCGCTGTCGGTCGTCCTCCTGGCGTCACTCGGATCGCTCCTCGTCGTGCGGCTGTCGCGGCGGTCTTGGAGATCGGACGAGTAGCTCGCCGATCCCTGGCACGACCGAGGCCCCGGCAGACGCCGGGGCCTCTCACGTTGTCACGGCCACGGAGGATCTGTCGAGCCGGCTCTACTCGACGAGGAGGGGATAGCCAGGGTCTCCGCCCTCATAGTCCTGGCGGAGGGTCGACTGGCCCTTGTAGTCAAGCGTCCAGGCCCAGATCTCGCCTGCGCCGTTGTGGTCGCCGTTCCCGGCGATCTTCATCTCGTCGGTGGGTCCGAAGATGACTCCCTTCACGTCGAGGCCGGCACCTGACGCCATGCTGAAGACCGCGCTGGAGGTGCAGCTGACGGAGGGGATCGGGCCACATGCATGCGGCTCGATGTAGATCGCGATTGGGACATTGTGCCGCGCGTCACCGGTCATCCACGGCGCATCGGTCTGTGCGCCGCCGGCGTCGGGCCCATTGATCAGAAGGGCTGCTCCGCTCTGAACGTCGACCTCCGAGTCGTTGTCGAAGACGAGCGTCACGCCCTGGCCGCCGATGATGCCGCCCTGCCCGAAGGCGAGCCCCTCGGTACCGTTCTTGTTCACGAAGTGGTACACGCCAGGGCAGAGCCATCGCTTGTCGTCGACGCCAACCTGGATGAGCTTGTACTTGCCGGGCGCGATGCTGTCGCCGTACGGTGGCGTGGCCGCCGGAGGCGTACAGCTGCCGTTGCCCGGCGTGGTGTCGGTCATCGTGATCCCCGGTGTCAGCGCGTCCGCGGCCACGAGCGCGGAGTACTGCGCCCCTCCCCAACTCGGGATCTGGATGTACGACGGCAGGTGCTCGGGAGGCACATAGACGTCATCGAACGTGGCCGGGAGGGTCCCCTCAGTCCGGATCTGCGGCGGCGCGGCTTCCCAGGTGTCGGGGCTGGGATTGTCGAGCGTGGCCTCCATCCGGTTCTCGTTGTCGATGGTGCACGGAACAGCGCTGTTCGACTGCATGAATTTGATGTACGCCGGGTCGATGATCGGGTTCGGGGGCGCCGCGCCGGCCTTGAAGAGCCCGTTGACGCCGACGTCGCCGCCGCAGACCTCGATGAAGCTGTCCTGCCCCGAGAGCATGAGGGTGATGTTCGGGCCCTGCGGCGAGCCGATGTTCGCATTCGGCTTGAGGACGGCGACCGCGTAGCCCCGACCTTCGATGACCGAGGTCGCGCACACGTCGACCGACTGCGTGCCACCGAAGAAGATGGCCGAGAAGAACCGAGGACTCTGGTGATCGACGCGGACCGTCAGCGAGCGCTGGCCCCACGCACGGTTCGTGCAGCTGTCGGCCGCCGAGACCGGGGTCCGCAGCGTGATCCGATCGTCACCCTGGTACGCGGTCCCGTCCTCGCTCCCGAAGCCGTCCGGCTGGAACGCTGCCGCGGCCGCGACGGGGATCTCGAGGGCGACGAGGCCGAGGCCGAGCTGCTCGTTGAGGTAGGTCATCGCGTGCTCCGTCGCCGCGTCCCGCTTGGCGGCGGTGATCGGGAGCTCGGCCAGCTCGCTCACTCCGGCCTGCGCGGCCGCATCCGCGGCGTTGCGCAGCAGGCGCTGGCTGGTGAGCCAGACGCCATAGTCGACCGCCAGTCCCACGACGGCGACGAAGACCGTCATGGCGAGACCGACCATCACCAGCACCTGGCCCCGGTCAGCCAACGTCGGCCGGCGCTCGCCGGACCGGTGGCTTCTCACGTCGTCACGCATCGCGGCGTCGTCAGCGGATTGGTCGTCAGCGGTGGGTTCTCTACCCTGAAGATCTCGGATGCCGTCAGGCGAAAGTCCCCATCGCCGGCGCCGTCGAGCGGGTCGAGGATCGGCGCGATGATCGGCAGGAAGAGCTCGTGCCGGTAGGCACCCGACACGGTCAGCTTGACGCTGTACGTGGCCGGGCTCGAGCCGGGATTCTCGTAGCCGATGTAGCAGGTCTGCACGCTGACGAGGCGTGCGGCGGCGTAGCCCGGCAGGCCCGCGGCGAGCACTTCCCGCAGGCGGGCGTTGACCGCCGCCCCGTTGGCGTCGGCCTCGGCGGCGTCCGCGGTCTGGAGGACCGATCCGAAGCGGGCAGCCTCCCGCACGCCGTTCACGAAGGCGATCTGACCGGAGAACAGGATGCCGAACTGGAGGAGTCCGGTCACGATCAGCATGAGGATCGGCAGGATCAGTGCGAACTCGGCCATCGCCTGTCCACCACGATCGAGATCTGCGTTCGGCCACGGCCCGCGCGCGCGGAAGCGTCGCCGAACCGGGTGGAGACGTCCGAAGGGTAGCGTTCGATTCATGAGTAGCTCCGGGTTCTGGGCAGCAGTGACCGGGGTACTCGTCCCCTTTGAAGTCAGGATCCGCTCGGGGTTCCCAACCTCGTAGACCGGTACCTTAGTACTCCCCGAGAGGGCTGGCTAGGGGTCGATCGGATCGACCGGTGTCCACCTGCACCGTCGAGCTTGGAGTTGGTGCTGACCGGTGCGGTTCGGTGACGTCGTCGCCCGCCGACGGGCGAACGGTAGACTCGCCCGTGATGTCCGAGCGAGTGCTGGTGCTCCCGCGCGACGCGGTGCCCGGCGGCTGCGACTTCCATGGGATGCGTCGCGCGGGCGCGCAGGGGCTGGCAGAGCTGCATGCGGCGGTGGCAGGGCGGGGGCGCTACCTGGACCGGGCGCTCGCCGAGGACGATCCACGCTTCAAGCAGCTCATCCCGTATGTGGTCGTCACCGATCAGGCATCGGTCTTCCTGATGCACCGGACCGATGCCGGTGGGGACGTGCGGCTGCACGGCAAGGCCAGCGTCGGGGTGGGGGGACACCTCAACCCGGTCGACGCAGGCGAGGATCCGCTCATGGCGGGGTTACGCCGCGAGTGGGCGGAGGAGCTCGACGCGCCCTGGGATCCAGCATTCGAGCTCATCGGCCTGCTGAACGATGACACCAACCCGGTCGGCGCCGTCCACCTGGGCGTCGTGTTCAGGGTCGAGGCCGCGGGGCGTCAGATCGACGTGCGCGAACACGACAAGCTGCTGGGCGGGTTCGCCACGCCGCGCGAGGTCGCGGGAGCCTGGGATCGGCTCGAGACGTGGTCGCGGCTGGTTGCGGAGGCGCTCGGGCTCGGCCGCTGAGCGGGCATTCCCGGGGCGGCGACCTATACTCAATCCATGCTTCGTCGCGTGCTCGCTGCGGTGAGCTTGGCGTTGGGGATCATCGGCCTCGCCGCACCGGTGGCGGCCGAGGGAGAGCAGGTCGCGCGCTTCGAGCTGACCGGCGTCATCGACCAGGTCAATGCCGCGTTCGTGGAGGAGGCGCTGCGCGTGGCGGGCGAGGAGGGATCCGCCGCGGTGGTGATTGTGGTCGACTCGCCGGGCGGCGAGCTGACCAGCATGGACCGCATCGTGAAGGCCATCCTGGCCAGCGACGTCCCGGTCATCGCATGGGTCGCGCCGGAGGGCGCGCGGGCAGGATCGGCGGCCACGTTCGTGACGCTGGCGGCCGACGTGGCGGCCATGGCGCCCAACACCAACATCGGCGCAGCGTCGGTGGTCGGCAGCGGCGGCGCGGAGCTGCCCGAGACGCTGGCCGCCAAGGTCACCAACGACGCGGTGGCGCGCATCCGGTCCCTGGCGAACGAGCACGGTCGCAATGCCGACTGGGCCGAGTCGGCCGTGCGCGAGGCCGCCAGCGTGAGCGCGACCGATGCGGTGGCCATGGAGCCGCCGGTGGCAGACTTCATCGCCGCCGACCTGACCGAGCTGCTGGCGGCCGTCGACACCGGTGAGCGGGCCGACGGGCGCGCCTACACCTTCAACGGCGACCCGATCGAGCCCCTGTCGGGGCTGACCGTGCGCGACCTCGAGATGAACGTGGGCCAACAGTTCCTCCACCTGCTGAGCGACCCGAACATCGCCTTCATCCTGTTCACCATCGGCTTCTACGGCATCATCGCCGAGCTGTTCCACCCGAATTTCTTCTCGGGCATCCTGGGAGCGATCGCCATCGTGCTGGCCTTCATCGGCTCGAACGCGCTGCCGCTCAACGTCGGCGGGCTGCTGCTCATCCTCATCGGTGTCGGGCTGCTGGCGCTCGAGGTGGTGGTGGCCTCGTACGGCCTGCTGACCGTCGGCGGGGTCGTGGCGCTGGTGCTTGGCGCATTCGCGCTATGGACCGGCGTCGAGCCGGGCGTCGAGTCGATCGACGTCTCCGTCAGCCCGTGGATCGTGGTCATCGTGGCGGCGGTCGGCGTGGCATACGCGTGGGTCCTCGTCCGGGCGCTGCTCCAGATGCGACGGACCGGCGGCGTGTCGAACCAGCCCGTCGCCGCGCTGGTCGGCGCGGCGGGCACGGCCCAGACGCTGATTGCCCCGACGGGGATCGCCTATGCTGGCGGCGAGAGCTGGTCCGCGCGCACGCGAGCCGGCGACATCTCGGCCGGGGCGCCCGTGCGGATCGTGGGGGTCAACGGCCTGGAGCTGATCGTGGAACCGGCACCGGCCGGTGGGGGCGCAACGGAGGGATAGCAAACCATGGATGACCTGGTCGGCCTCGTACTCATCGTCGTCGGCATCGCGATCGCGCTGTGGCTGCTCTTCAGCATCGTCCACATCGTGCGCGAGTACGAGCGCCTGGTGGTGTTCTTCTTCGGCCGGCTGCAGGGCGCGCGAGGCCCCGGCATCGTGCTGCTCATCCCGTTCGTCCAGCAGGCGGTGAAGGTCGACCTGCGCGAGCGGTTCCTCGAGGTGCCGCAGCAGACCTGCATTACCAAGGACAACGCGCCGATCAGCATCGACTTCCTGGTCTACTCGAAGGTCTTCGACCCGACCGAGACCGTCACCGCCGTCGTCGACTTCACCGGTGCGTCTCAGGCCCTGGCGGCGACCACGTTGCGCGCCGTCATCGGCGACATCCCGCTCGACGACGTACTGGCCAAGCGCGAGGAGATCAACCACACCCTGCGCGCCAAGCTCGACGAGGTGACGGAACGCTGGGGCGTGAAGATCACGAGCGTCGAGATCCGCGAGATCGTGCCGCCGCGCGACATCCAGGAGGCGATGAACCGTCAGATGAGCGCCGAGCGCAACCGGCGCGCGGTGATCACCGAGTCCGAGGGCACGCGCCAGGCGACGATCAACGTCGCCGAGGGTGACAAGCAGAGCAACATCCTGCGCGCCGAGGGCGAGCGGCAGGCGCAGATCCTGCGCGCCGAAGGTTACGCCAACGCGCTCAAGACGATCTTCAGCGCCGCGAGCGGCATCGACGAGAAGACGATGGCGCTCCAGTACCTCGAGGCACTGAAGACGCTGGCGGCCGGCGAGAGCACGAAGTGGATCGTGCCGATGGAGCTCAGCGAGCTGACCAGGCCGATCACCGCCGCGATGCGCGAGACGCGCGACATGAGCACCAGGGCGAGCGGCACCGAAGCGGGATGATCCGAGGCGTCCTGCGCTTCGCGGGCCGCTTCGCCGGCCTGCTGGCCGCCGTCTACCTGGCCTTCATCGGCGTGCGCGGGTCGCGGCTCCTGGTGCGGCCCGAGGTCCGCCCGTTCTTGCCCGACCCGCCGGACGCGCCGGCCAGCCCCGCGGACCTCGGCCTCGACTTCGAAGCGGTGCGCTTCACGACCGACGATGGCGTCACCCTGACCGGCTGGCTCGTGCCGACGCTGCGCGAGACGCGGACCGCCGTGATCGTGCTCCACGGGTTCTCCGGCCACCGCCTGCCGGAGCTGGCCGCGTTCGTGCCGTGGCTCCACGAGCGCCATCACGTGCTGCAGTTCGACTTCCGGGGCCACGGTGAGAGCGACCCGGGCATCACCACCCTGGGGACCCACGAGCAGCGCGACGTGGCGGCCGCGGTGCGCTTCCTCTCCGGGCGGGGCCTGGGGCCGATCGCCCTCTTCGGGGTCAGCATGGGCGCCGCGACCGCCATCGTGTCCGCTCCCGACCTGCCCGTGGCGGCGGTCGTGGCCGATGCGGCGTTCGCCGAGCTTCACCATCCCATCGCCAACCGCATGCGCGAGGTCGGCTATCCGCTGGCCGAGCTCGGCGCGCGCGCGATCGTGGCCGGCGCATCGCTGCGCACCCGCTCGCGCCTGACCGATCCGCTGCGCGCGGTATCGCGCATCTCCCCGCGCCCGTTGCTCCTCATCGCATCGCGCGACGACCAGCTGATCAGCTGGCGGCAGAGCCTGCGCCTGTACGAGGCGGCGGGAGAGCCGAAGGAGCTGATGGTGGTCGAGGGCGCCGGCCACGCCGAGGCGTATGCGGTCCAGCCGGAGGCCTATCGGCGTCGCGTGCTGGACTTCCTGGAGCGCCACCTGGGATAGCGGCGGGACCATCGGCGCATGGAGCGGCGGGCGCCAGCCCTTATAATCGCGCCGTTCCTCCTCGTCCCTGGGGTCCCCATGGCCGCCACCAAGGTCCTGGTCGTCGACGACGACCTGAATATCCAGCGCGTCCTGGTCTTCACCCTGAAGCAGGAAGGATTCGAGGTGCACGTCGCCTCGGACGGCCAGGCCGGCGTGGAGATGGCGGCCAGCGTGGAACCGGACCTGATCCTGATGGATGTCGCCATGCCCAAGCTGGACGGCTATGCGGCCACCCAGCGCATCCGCGCCGCCGAGGAGGCCGGCCAGCACGTCCCGATCATCATGCTCACCGCCGAGGCGGACGTCGAGCAGCGCGTCAAGGGATTGCGCGCCGGGGCCGACGACGACATCGTCAAGCCGTTCCATCCCCTCGAGCTGATCGCGCGCATCAAGGCGCTGCTGGCTCGCTCCGGGCGCGGCCAGGCGCCGAAGCCGACGGCCGACAAGGTGACGCTCGGCAGGCTGTGCTGCTTCTACGGCGCCAAGGGCGGCGTGGGCACCACGACCATGGCGATCAACACCGCCATCGCGCTGGCCGGGCGCCTCAAGCGCACCACGGCACTGGTCGACGCCAACCTCCAGTTCGGCGACACCCGCGTGTTCATGGACCTCGGCCTCGACTCGTCGTCGATCGTGAACGCAATCACCGAGCCGGACCTCGATGCCGACCTGCTCAGGAAGCTGATGGTTACCCACCACAGCGGAATCGAGCTCCTGCTGGCGCCGCCCAACCCGGAGTCCGCGGACCTGGTGGTCGAGCGCCAGCGGGCCGATCCGCGCGCCCTGTCGAACATTCTTGCCCTCATGCGCAAGGCCTACGACTACACGATCGTCGACATGGCCAAGAGCATCGACGATTTCAACCTCCAGCTCTTCGACGAGGCCGACCTCATCTTCGTGGTCATGACCGCCGACCTGTCGTGCCTCAAGAACGTGCGGCTCGTGCTCGAGACGATGGACTCGCTCGGCTACGAGCGCGGCAAGGTGCAGCTGGTGCTGAACCGATCGAACGCCTACACCGGCATCAACGTCGACAACGCCGAGTCCGCCCTGGGCCGCAAGATCGACTACGAGGTCATCAACGAGTATCGCGGCGCCATCAGCGCCCTCAACTCGGGCGAGCCGTTCATGTACAGCCGCCCCGACGGGCCGCTCGGCCAGAGCGTTGCCAAGTTCGCGCGTGAGCTCGATGCGATGCTCGCAGTCGAGCTCGCCACCACCTGACCGATCCGTCGCACGTCGGCGGGCAACGGCTGCGGTAAGCGACACCTAATCGGCCGGTAATCGGCGCTCCCTAGGCTTGGCTGGGCCGGTCGCCGCTGGTTAGTAGGGAGGCGAGCAGGCGGGCGACCGGCACTGCCACCGCGCAGCGTTCTCGCCTCCGCCGAGAGGACGACGCCCATGCTCGCCACGGCGCTCAGTGCCTCCATCGTGGGGGTCGAGGGCGTCCCGGTGCGCGTGGAGGTCGACGTCGCGTTCGGGCTGCCGGGGCTCACGATCGTGGGCCTGGCGGGGAGCGCGGTGCTCGAAGCGCGCGAGCGGGTGCGCGCGGCCCTGCGCAACTCCGGCTTCGAGGTGCCGGCACGGCGCATCACGGTCAATCTCGCCCCGGCCGACCTGCCGAAGGAGGGGACCGGCCACGACCTGGCCATGGCGGCCGGCATCCTGGTCGCCTCGGGACAGCTGTCGGAGGGCCGCATCGCCGCCACCGCCCTCATCGGGGAGCTCGCGCTCGACGGTTCGCTGCGCCCGGTGCCGGGTGCCATGGCCCTCGTGGCCGCGGCCGCCGACGCCGGCGCCAGCGACGTGATCGTGCCGCTCGAGAACGCCGTGGAGGGTGCCGCGATCGGCGGCGTCCGCGTTCGCGGGGCGCGTGCCTTCCGCGAGGTCACCCGCCACCTGGCCGGGCTCGACGACCTCCAGGTCGCCGAGCGCCCGCCGCATGTGCCCGGCACCAGCCTGGATGATGCGCCGAACCTGTCGGCCGTGATCGGCCAGCTGGTTGCCCGGCGCGCGCTCGAGATCGCTGTGGCGGGGCGCCACAATCTCGCCTTCACGGGGCCACCGGGCGTCGGCAAGACGCTGCTGGCACAGGCTGCCGCGGGCCTGCTGCCCCTCCTCGACGAGCGCGAGGCGGCCGAGGTGTGTCGCATCCACTCGGTTGCGGGCCTGGCGGACCCGCGCGCCCCGCTCAGCCTGCGACGGCCGTTCCGGGCGCCACACCACACCATCTCGACCCAGGCGCTCGTGGGCGGCGGCCCGCGCATCCGGCCTGGCGAGGCGAGCCTCGCTCACCGCGGGGTCCTCTTCCTGGACGAGACGCTCCAGTTTCGCGCCGATGCCCTCGACGCCCTGCGCGGCCCGATCGACGCCGGCACCGTCACCATCGCGCGCGTCGAGGGCGTCCTGGCCCTGCCCGCCCGATTCATGCTGCTGGCCGCCTTCAACCCCTGCCCGTGCGGCTGGTTCGAGGTCGCCGGCCGCGCGTGCACCTGCGAGGACGGCGCGCGCCGGCGCTACCAGGCCCGGCTCTCGGGACCGATGCGAGATCGGCTCGACATGATCGTGACCCTCGAGCCGACCGGCACGCTGCGCCGGGGGCGGCAGGGCGAGACCACCGGCGACGTGGCCGCGCGCATTGCGCGGGCGGCGGCGGTCCAGGCCGAGCGCCAGGGGACCATGAACGCCGACCTGCCGGTGCCGGCCATCGGCGACCCTACCGGCTTCGGGGTGATGGTGCGGTCGCTCCTCGATGCGCGAGGTCGACAGATGGGACTCTCCATGCGCCGCCTGCACCGTGCCGCGCGCGTGGCGCGCACCGTCGCCGACCTCGAGGGATCCGATGACGTCCGCCCCGACCACCTCGACGAGGCCCTCGCCCACCGTCCGAAGGAGGTGCGCGCGTGATCGGCGTGGGACGCGACGCCGGGCCTGGAACCGGCGCCGACCGGCGCGTCACCGAGCGCGAGGCCTGGATCGCGCTGTCGCTGGTGCCGGGCATCGGGCCGGTCGGGTTCGCGCGGCTGCTCGGCCGCTTCGGCTCCGCCTCGGCGGTCTGGGCCGCAGGTGCGACGGCGGTGCGGGACGTGCCCCGCCTCGGCGAGGACGTGGCGGCCGGCCTCGAGCGGCTGCGCCGTGCCGATCCGCGCACCCTGGCCCGTTCGATCCTGCGTGCCACCGAGGGCGCCGGCGGTCGGGTGGTGACCGGACTCGACGAAGACTATCCGCCTGCGTTGCGCAGCCTCGACCCTCGGCCTGCCACGTTGTTCGTGGTCGGCGATCGATCCGTGCTCGAGCAGCGCGCCGTCGCCATCGTGGGCACGCGGCGCGCGTCGGGCTACGGGATGTCGGTGGCGACCGAGCTGGCCGACGCGCTCGCGCGGGCCGGGGTCGTGGTCGTCTCGGGCCTGGCCCTCGGCATCGATGGCGCCGCGCACCGGGCGGCGGTGGCGGCCGGCGCACCGAGCGTCGCCGTCCTGCCCTCGCCGATCGACCGCATCTATCCGCCGCGGCATCGGTCGCTGGCTCGCGAGCTGCTGCGCGCCGGCGGCGTGCTCATCAGCGAGATTGCCATCGGCGCGCCAGTCGGCCGGCCGGACTTCGCCCGCCGCAACCGCATCATCGCCGGCCTTGCCGAGGCGGTGATCGTGGTCGAGGCGCCGGACCGCTCGGGCGCGCTCATGACCGCCGCGGCGGCCGCCGCCACCGGGCGGGAGCTCTACGCGGTGCCCGGCCCCATCGACGCCATGAGCTCGCGTGGCTGCAACCGGCTCATCGCAGACCAGCAGGCCACGATCGTCACATCCAGTGCGGCATTGCTGCGCCAGATCGGCCTGCCGCGGAACGAGCGGCCACCGGCCGTCGAGGCGCTGTCGGAGGTCGAAGGACAGCTCCTCAGGCGCCTGCTCGAGCGCAGCGGTTCGATCGAGGAGCTGGTCGACCGGACGGGCCAGCCGCCGGCCTCGGTGGCAAGCGCGTTGACGCTGCTGGAGACCCGTGGGCTGGTCAACCCGTTCGGTGGCGCCACGTTCCATCCGACGCTGGCGGCGAAGCGGCTGGCGAAGCTGATATGACAGCCCTGGTACTCATGGGCTATCCTGCGGCTGAGCTCGTCGCCCTTCAGCGTGCCCGCCGAACGGCGGACTAAGTCCCCTCGGAGTATGTCTATTGCGTCCAATCAGAGCTGCAAGCGCGGCATCCGCCGCCACGTTCGCGTCGCTCGGCACGCTGCTGAGCAGTCACCGCGGCACCTCCCGTGTCTCGCTGACGGCCCTCTCATTCGCAGTCATCATCGCGTTCAGCACGCAGACGCCGGTCACCCAGGCCGGCCCGGAGCCGGCCCCCATGCGACCGGCATCCCTGCTGCCGCAGAACGTCGGCATCGGCGTCCCCACCGACCAGCCGATCACGCTCACCTTCGACACCGCCATGAACCCCGGCACCGTCGAAGCCGACTTCCAGGTCCTGCCACACCAGTCCGTCGAGCTGGCCTGGAGCGCGGATCTCAATCAGCTGACCGTCGCACCCCAGCGCCAGTGGCGCACGGACGAGACGTACCTGGTCGTGGTCGGCGAGTCGGCGAAGCGAACCGACGGCCAATCACTCGCCGTCGCGCGGCGCTACTCCTTCACGACCCAGACGGCGCCCACCGTCTCCGACTTCCAGGTGCGCCTGGCGGACGTCGAGACCGCGTCGCCCAGGATCGATCCCGCGCTCGACGCCAGGGCCGAGGCGCAGCTCGAGGCCGATGCGCTCACGTCCGTAGAGCCGGGCTCGCTTCCGCCGACGCTGACCGCCAAGGCCGTCAGCGCCACGAGCGCAATCACCGTCAGCTTCTCCGACGAGATGAACCAGGCCGACGTCGAGGACCGCTTCGCCATCACCCCCGAGGTGCCCGGCGACCTGAGCTGGGATGGCGGCGACCTCGTCTTCACCCCCGGCCAGCGCCTGACGCCGGGGGCTCGCTACACGATCAGCGTCATCGGCTCCCACGATCGGGCCGGCAACCCGCTGGGCGGCAAGGGCAACTTCTCGTTCATCGTGCACGCCGGCGCACAGGTCACCCAGACCTCACCGGTGGCCGAGGCGATCGACGTCGAGCCGCCGATCGTCGAGATCTGGTTCAGTCAGCCGATGGACGTCGAGGCCACGAACGCGGCCTTCGCCCTGACCGACACCACCACCGGCGCACTGGTCGGCGGCAACCTCACCTGGAACGAGGCCCGCACCCAGCTCGTCTACGTGCCCGACACCGCCTTTGCCGGCGGCACCCGATTCGAGATCACCTTCAACGGTGGGGCGCGCGACAGCGATGGCAACGTCATCGAGACGTCGCTGGCGTTCACCACCAGGGCGGCGCCGGTCGTGCTGGCGGCGCCTCGTGGGGTGACCTCGACGCGGTCGGTCGTCGTGCCGGCGGCCGCGCCGGCGACCAGCCTGGCCGGGTACGCCCTCAACCAGGTCAACGCCGCCCGCGGGGCCTACGGCTTCGCACCGCTCGTACTCGATGCCGGCGTCTCCGCCGCGGCCTCGGCGCACGCCTGGGACCAGGCCACCAATGGCTACTTCAGCCACTACGGCCTGAATGGCAGCAGTCGCGACACCCGGTTGCGCGCCGCCGGGGTGAGCTTCAGCTACTCGGGC
>CAYVCE010000024.1:0-8851 GCA_964449915.1 uncultured Steroidobacteraceae bacterium
CGGAACGATCGGCACGCCGGCCCCCGCGGCACCGCGCCGAGCGGCGAGCTTGTTGCCGAGGCCCGCGAGCGTCGCGGCCGGCGGCCCGACGAAGATGAGGCCCGCGTCGGTGACGGCGCTCGCGAAGGCGGCGTTCTCCGACAGGAACCCGTATCCCGGATGGACGGCCTCGGCGCCGCTGCGGCGGGCGGCATCGACGATCGCCTCGATCGACAGGTAGGACGCCGCCGGAGCCGCCGGGCCGATCGGCTCGCTGCGGTCCGCCAGGCGGACGTGGAGGGCATCGGCGTCGGCATCGGAGTGGACCGCGATCGGCGAGATGCCCAGCTCGCGGCAGGCGCGAATGACCCGGATGGCGATCTCGCCGCGGTTCGCGACGAGCAGCCGGCGGAAGGGAGGAGTCGAACTGTCCGTGCGCAAAGACACCGCGTCCCTTACAGCGGGATGTTGCCGTGCTTCTTGGGCGGGACCGACTGGCGCTTGTGCTCCAGCATGCCGAGGGCACCGGCGATCCGACCGCGCGTCTCCGATGGCAGGATGACCTCGTCCACGTAGCCACGCGACGCCGCGACGTAGGGATTGGCGAATCGCTCCTCGTACTCCGCCACCAGCCGCGCGCGCTCCGCCGGTGGATCGGCGGCGGCGTCGATCTGGTCGCGGAAGATGATGTTGACGGCGCCCTCGACACCCATGACCGCGATCTCGGCCGTCGGCCAGGCGTAGTTCATGTCGCCGCGGACGTGCCTGCTGCTCATGACGTCGTAGGCGCCGCCATACGCCTTGCGCGTGATGACCGTGACCTTGGGGACGGTCGCCTCGCAGTACGCGTAGAGCAGCTTCGCGCCGTGGCGGATGATGCCGCGATGCTCCTGGTCCACGCCGGGCAGGAAGCCGGGCACGTCGACGAGGGTGATGATCGGGATGTTGAAGCAGTCGCAGGTGCGAACGAAGCGCGCCGCCTTGTCCGATGCATCGATGTCGAGGACACCGGCCAGCACCTCCGGCTGCTGCGCGACGATCCCGACGCTGCGACCCTCGACCCGGCCGAAGCCGCAGATGATGTTGCGGGCGAAGACGGCGTGCACCTCGGTGAACGAGTCGGCATCGACGATGCCGCCGATGACGGTGTGCATGTCATAGGACTGCTTCGCCGAGTCGGGGATCAGCGCGTCGAGCCCGGCACCGTCGACCGTCGGCCGCGACCATTCGGCACGACGCGGCGCGGGGTCAAGGTTGTTCTGCGGCAGGTAGCCGATGAGCCGCCGCGCCAGGTCGAGCGCCTGCGGTTCGCCGGGGCTGAGGAACTGCGCCACCCCGCTCGTCTCGTTGTGGATGCGCGCACCACCGAGACCCTCGAAGTCGATCTCCTCGTGGGTCACCGTCTTCACCACGTTCGGCCCGGTGACGAACATGTAGCTCGTGCCGTCGACCATGACGACGAAGTCGGTGATCGCCGGCGAGTACACCGCACCGCCGGCGCAGGGACCCATGACCAGCGAGACCTGCGGCACCACCCCGGAGGCGAGCGTGTTGCGCAGGAAGATGTCGGCGTAGCCACCCAGGCTGGCGACGCCCTCCTGGATGCGAGCGCCGCCGGAATCCGAGAGGCCGATGATCGGCGCGCCGTTCTCGAGCGCCAGATCCATGACCTTGCAGATCTTCTCAGCGTGCGCTTCGGACAGCGAGCCGCCGAAGACGGTGAAGTCCTGGCTGTAGACGAACACGAGCCGGCCTTCGATGCGGCCCGACCCGGTGACGACGCCGTCGCCGAGGTATCGCTCGTCGTCGAGCCCGAAGTCGCTGGCGCGATGGGTCACCAGCGCGTCGAGCTCGGTGAAGGTATCCTCGTCGAGCAGCAGGTCCAGGCGTTCGCGAGCCGAGAGCTTGCCGCGCGCGTGCTGCTGTTCGAGCCGCTGCGCTCCCCCGCCCAGTCGCGACTCGTCGCGCAGCGCGCGAAGGCGGTCGAGCTTGTCGGCGGTCGACACGGGACGGCTCCTTCGCACTGCGCCTGCTGGAGGGGTTGGCTGGTGGGCCCGGCAGGAATCGAACCTGCGACCATCCGGTTATGAGCCGGTTGCTCTGACCATTGAGCTACAGGCCCGCGGGGCAACGGGGAGAACGACGGTGGACAAGTCCGAGTATAGCCCGATGTCTTTGCACAACGACACCCGGTTTTCTCCACGTTGTGGACAACTCGGATGGACCGATGCGGACCGATCCGCCTATCATCGGCTGCAGTCGCATGGCGATGAATCCCCCGCCCGAGCCGCACGAAGGTGATGCGTTGACGAAGATAATCTCGATTGCGAACCAGAAGGGCGGCGTCGGCAAGACGACGTGCTCCATCAATCTCGGCGGTGCATTGGCCGAGCGCGGGTACCGCGTCCTATGCGTCGACATGGATCCGCAGGCGAACCTCACCGTCGGGCTCGGGGTGTCGCTGTCCGACGTTCGCCAGTCGATGGCCGACGTGCTATCCGAGGATCGGGTCTCGCTCGACGAGATCGTTCGCACCACCGAGTCGCCGGGCCTGTGGGTCGCGCCCGCGACGCTCGAACTGGCCTCGACCGAGGTCGAGCTGTTCACGGCCATCGGTCGCGAGATGGTGCTGCGCGATGCGCTTGACGGCTGGGCGGAGCGACAGTTCGACGTCGTCATCATCGACTGCCCGCCGACCCTCGGACTGCTGACGATCAACTCGCTGGTGGCGAGCAACCGCGTCATCATCCCCGTCCAGACGCAGTACTACGCGATCAAGGGCCTCACCGCGCTGATCAAGGTCATCAACACCATCAAGATCAAGCTGAACCACGACCTCGAAGTGCTGGGCCTGCTCCCGACCTTCTACGACGGGCGCACCGTCCTCGCGCGAGAGATGCTCGAGAATCTGCGCGAGCTCGGCGATCACCGGGTGTTCAACACCATGATCAAGCAGACCGTGAAGCTCGGCGAGGCGCCTCTCACCGGCAAGCCGGTGACCGACTACGCAACCGGCTCCGCGGCCGCGCGCGCGTTTCGCGACCTGGCACAGGAGGTGATCGAGCTTGGCTAGCAAGCGGCCCGCGTTCAAGGAGAACATCCACCGCCTCTTCGACGAGGCGCAGCACACCGATCTCGCGCCCGGCATCGTGTCGCTGATCGAGTCACGGGCCACGCACGCGCAGATTCGCGAGGTACCGGTCGGCAAGATCCTGCCGAACCCGGCGCAGCCACGGCTCTCGTACGACGAGGACTCGCTGACGGAGCTCGCCGACTCCATCCGCGAGCACGGCGTCCTGCAGCCCATTCTCGTGCGACCCAGCGGCGCGCAGTTCGAGCTGATCGCCGGCGAGCGCCGATGGCGCGCGTCACGGATGGCCGAGCGCGAGACGATCCCGGCCATCGTGGTCGACTTCGACGAGGTCACCGCGCTCGAGGTCAGCATCATCGAGAACCTCCAGCGCGAGGACGTGTCACCGCTCGAAGAAGCGGCGATGTTCCGCAAGATGACCGACGCGTTCGGTTACTCGGTGCGACAGCTGGCGCAGAAGGTCGGCAAGGACAAGGGCTACGTAGAGAACCGCCTCCGGCTTTCGGACGCGCCGGTCGAGATCCGGGAGCTCGTGTCGTTGCGCAAAGACACCATCAGCCACGCATACGAGCTGATGAAGATCGGTGACGAGCGCCAGCGCCGGCGTCTCGCCAAGCGCGTCGCCGCCGGTGAGCTGAGCCTGGTGAAGCTGCGCACCATCACCGGCGCCAAGCCGTCTGTCGACGAGGCCGAGGACGCACCGCGACCGAGACGGCGGGCAAAGACGGTGGCCGGGCAGGCCGTGGCGACCAGGGAGGCAGACGAGGCTCTCATGGGCGCTCGCTCGAAGCTCTCGGAGGGCGTCGACGATCTCGTCGACATCCTCCGCCGCCCGGAGATGATGGAGCAGATCCCCGAGGTCAATCGCGCCAACTTCGCAAAGCACCTGACCATCACGAAGCTGAAGATCGAGAACGCGATTGCCATCATGCGCGCGGGGTCGCCGCACCGCGACGAGGAGTAGGGTCGCCCGGCGTCAGGCCGTGTAGGACATCACCTCGCGGTGGTCGACGAGAAAGTCGACCAGCTTGTCGCGGGCCTGCGGATCGATCCGCCGCAGCCCGGCAATCGCCCTGGGGAGCTCGAAGATCGGGGCCGCCAGCGATCCGGCGGTGTCGATCCCGACGACATGGTCGGGTCCCCCGCCCACCAGGAACGCTCGCTGGAACGCCCGAGCATCGAGGCCCGCGGCCCGACAGAAGGCGGCGATCGCGCTCCCCACCCCGAGGCGCTTCGCGAAGTCGATGAACAGGTCCGCCGCCCAGGTATCGATCTGGGCGTCGTTCTGCTTGGCCACCATCGACCGGTATCCCGTCTCCTCGACCTCGCTCACCCGACCTCCTCACGCTCTCGCCGGCGGCGTCGCGACCGATTCTAGCCGAGCCGGCAGGCCCGTCGTCGGAGCCCGCGCGAGGTCCGGCGGCTGCGCTATCCTCGGCCGCATGATCGACCGAACCTCCGATCCGCGCACCGACGACACGCTCAGCTACGAGCTGCTCGCGACGAGGCCCGGCACACCGGAGCCGGAGGTGGTCGGGTCCGCCACGTTCCACGGCGGGCAGGCCCGGGTCGAGGCGCCGGAGGCGATCCGCGTCGCCGTCGAGGAGCTCCTCGCGCGCGCCTTCGTCGACCGCGTCCAGGCCGATGAGCGGCCCCGCGGCTATCGGCGCAGCGGAAGCGGGATGGTCGACATGCTCGTGCCGGGCATGGCCGAGCACTTCATCGCCCGCCTGCGAGGCCTGTGGCTCAGCTACCCGGACGGCTCGGTGGTGACCGCGCGCTCGGCCGGCAGCGTGAGCTCCCTCCCGAGCGTCGGTGAGCCGTCCGATTCGGGCTCACCCGTCACCGACCCGCGTGTCCGGCGCTCCACGCTCGTGCGTGCCGACCGCCTGCTCGGCACCCGACCGCTCGTCAGGCCGCACGCCCCCGACGACGGGACGCGTCCCGCGCAGATGCCATCGCTGGGACCCGTCAGTCGGACCGACTGCGGCTGGCTCGTCTGACCCGCCGGCCGCTGGCTAGAATGACGCGATGAAGCTCCTGAAGGTCCTCGCCATCCCCGCGCTGGTAGTCGCCGTGGCCGCCATCTACTGGTTCCTGACCTACGAGCCGGCCGGGTCGGCCATGCTCCTGATCTTCGGGATCGCCATGGGCGTCATGGGCTGGATCCTGTTCCCCACCTTCGGCGACGTCGGTCCCACGGCGCCGGTCGACCCGGACTGGCACGAGCGGCGCACCTGACCCGGTCGTACCCGGACATGGAGACGCCGGACACTGCGGCTGCCCTGGCGGCATAGCCGCCAACGCAGTGTCCGGCTCACTGGTACTAACGTCCGATGGGCCCCAGCGTTAGCCCATGACCTGAATCTCCTCCATTTGGTTGACATGTAACCTTGTGGTGACATATCATCCCGGCCATGGAGCAGGACGACGCACCGTTTCGGGCGCTCGCGGACCCCTCGCGGCGGATCCTCCTCGATCGTCTCTATGAGCGCGATGGCCAGGCGCTCGGCGAGCTCGAGGCTGCACTGCCGCAGATGTCCCGCATCGCGGTCATGAAGCACCTGCGGATCCTGGAAGCGGCGGGCATGGTCGTCTCGCACCGCAGCGGCCGGCGACGGCTGCACTACCTCAACCCGGTGCCGATCCGACGCATCCACGACCGCTGGCTTGACAAGTTCCGCGCCCGCGCGGCCGACGTCCTCCTTTCACTTCAGGCATTCATGGAGGAGCCAACCATGGCAACCGATACCGCCGATCGCCCGCAGTACGTCTCGCAGATCTTCATCCGCGCCAGCGCGGCGCAGGTGTGGCGGGCGATCACCGAGTCCGAGTTCACGCTGCAGTACTACTACGGCAGCGCGGTCGAGTCCGACTGGAAGGCCGGGGCGCCGTTCCGGTACGCCATCGATGGCAAGGACGCCATCGTGGGCACCATCCTCGAGGCCGATCCACCTCGCCGGCTGGTCCAGACGTTCGACGCGCGATGGGATGACGACGTCGCGCCAGATGCGCCGACGCGCCTGACGTGGGAGATCGAGGAGGTGGCACCGGGGGTGTCGAAGGTGACCACCATCCACGACGAGTTCCCGTCGCGGACCGCCACGTTCCAGCAGGTCGCGGGCGGCATGCCGTTCATCCTGTCGGGGATGAAGACTGTGCTCGAGACGGGCGCGCCGCTCGTGCCGGCGGCGGCCGCCGCATCGGCTTGAGGACGCGGACGGGTGGGTGGCTCCGGCGGGTCGGAGCCACCCACACACGGTGTTCGCGAGAGGAGACTGCGGACGAAGTCTCGCTCCCCCGCCCCACCCGCTCCCGTGCGTGCCAAGCGTGGCGCTCCTCGAGTGGCGGCGCTGCCACCGGGTCGTCGAGCGACGGTCTCCACGTCAGGCGTCAATCCGGCGCCAGGGCCCGGTCGTCCGATGGAGATCCAGCGAAACCGCGACCGCGAGGCGCTGGCGCGACGGCGTGGGACCAACCAGGCCTGAGGGCTCAGGGTCCGAGTCTCGAGAGGCATCTCCAGGCATCTTGCTGATCATCTCGGTGTCATCATGCTGGGCGGCGCTGCCCCGACGTCGCACTGGGGGGTCACACCAGGAGGACCTGATGCCCGAGAGCCGGACGACATGGACCCAGATCGCGGCTGCCACGCTCGGAATAATCGGATTGGGGGCGGTGGGCTACGGGCTCTTCCTGGTCGTGCTGGGGGCGACCGCCGGCGACCTGCTCGGCAGCGGCCTGGGCGACACGGCGGCCGCCGTCGTGATCATCATCGGCGCGCTGGCCGTCGTGGTCGGAGTTGTCTCGGCCATCGCTGCCATCGGCGTCTGGCGGGCGCGTGCGGCGGCGACGGTGGTCGGTCTCGTGGTCGGCGCGGTTGTCATCCTCGGCCCTCTGGTCGCCCGCATGAGCGGCGGATGGCATGATGCGCTGTGGGTGTCGATCGCCCTCGGGGTGATCCTCGTCGGCTCCCTGCTCCTGGATCGCCGCGCGGCACCGGATCGAACCTAGCCGCGTCGCGGATCCGGCACCGGAACCCGGATTCGTGAAGCAGAGTCGGTGACAGACACGTGCTACCGAGAGGGAACTGGCTCCGGCGGTAGGATTCGAACCTACGACCAAGCGGTTAACAGCCGCCCGCTCTACCACTGAGCTACGCCGGAACGCGCGCGAACCACGCCTGAGCGTCGGCGGATCGGCGGGGCCGATGATACCGTCGGTCCGACGCCGGGTCAAAGACTCCGAAGGCGGCTGAGGAGCACGTCGGGGGTCAGGCCGCGGTCGGCATCGCGCAGGATGAGCTCGACGAGCGCGGCCTCGCGCGCGGTCAACTCGAGGGTCCGACCTTCGAGCGTCAGCCGCCGCGTTCGACGGTCGAGTGTCGCGCCATGCCTGTGCAGCACATGCGCCGGGGGCGGATGGCTCGGCCGGACGCGGCGCGAGACGCGGGCCAGCAGCTCACTGAAGCGGAACGGCTTGCGGATGTACTCGTCGGCCAGCCCCCCGATCGGCGCGGCCGTCGTGTCGACCATGTCCTGTTTCGTCAGCATCACGACCGGCAGGTCGGCGTCGCCGCTGCGCAGGTCCTCGATGAGGCCGGGCCGCAGGCGGACCAGCGACGCGTCGAGGACGACCAGGTCGAAGCGGACGCGCCGGCTGAGGGCGATCGCCTCGTCGCCGTCGGTTGCCACGCTGGTGGTGAAGCCGTTGGCGTCCAGCCCGCTCTTGACGAACGACGCGATGCGCGGCTCCCCCTCCGCGATCAGGACGCTGCTCATGCCGAACTTCGGGTAGCCATCGCGTTCCACCCTGCGCCCACCTGATTACAGGAAGGTGAGCCGAAGGTGAGAGTCCTTTCACCATTCGGTCCGGTCCGCGGTGCCGGCCGGCACCCGAATGTACCAACGGGACTATTGACGTCCTGTCGGCGACCCCCCGACAATGGCGATCCATACAGGCTACGAGCCCCAAGCCAATAGTCCCATGGTTCCTCCCTTCCGAGACGGAGGAGACGAGCGCATCTGCCCGCGCATGGCTGAGCCACGCATCCGAGCCGACGTCACAGCGCGTCCCCACCCGTGCCCACCGCGATCCGATGGTCCTGCTGTCCCCGGCGGGCCTCGATTCGTGATGGGCGGGCGGGGGTGATCGGGTGACGGTGCGCGCCAACGAGGCCGAGACCCAGACCCTGCCCGAAAGGCTGCCCCTGCCGAGCGGCGGCGAGCGTCGCGGGCGCGCTTCACCTCGCTGGTTCGGCGCCGCACGCAGCACTCGCACGCGCATCCTGGCCTCCTACGTCGTCCTTCTTGCTCTATCCGTCATCCTCGGCCTGGTTGCCCTGCGTGAGGTCCTGCTGATCGGCCTCAACGACCGTATCCAGGCCGACCTCCAGCAGGAGGTGTCCGAGCTCGACCTGCTCCTGACCGACGGCCGCGACCCGTTGACGAGCGAGGTGTTCGACAGCCTGCCGCGGCTGTTCGACGTGTTTCTGTTCCGGAACGTGCCCGGCAAGGAGGAGGGGCTCCTCACCTTCGTGGACGGCGAACCCTACGAGTTCGACACCGCCCAGTTCCCGCTCGAGTCGTTCCCCGCCCAGAAGATCGCCGAGTGGGAAGCGCTCGCCGACCGCAGCGGCGGGATCAGCGACGTCATCACCGATACCTTCAGCACCGAGCTCGGCGATGTCCACTACAAGGCTGCGCGGGTTCGGCTCGGTGACGACGTGGGTGCGTTCGTGGTCGCCGTCCTCCCCGCGGCCGAGCTCGAGATCATCGCCGACCT
>CAYVCE010000025.1:0-32768 GCA_964449915.1 uncultured Steroidobacteraceae bacterium
CGATCTACGACCCGGTCGCGGCGATCGAAGCTGCGCGCACCCTCATACCCCACGTCGAGGTCGAGCTGATCCCGGACGCGCATCACATCGCGGCCATCGCCCAGCCCGGCGCTGTGAGCCGCCGGATCCTGGAGTTCATCGGGCAGGCGTAACCGAGCGTGCTGTGCCAGCGCCATATGAGCCGAACAGCAGTCTCCGGTTGAGCCGTGCGGCACTTTGGTCGCATCCCGTCGCCGTGGATCGTGTCGGGTAGTGGGGTTCCTCCCGAGGAGGTGCGCATTGCAGGTTCAGTTCTCTCATACCCTCGGTCGCGTCCAGCGACCGTGGTACGTCTGGTTCGCCATCGGCCTCGAGCTGCTGACGGCTGCCGGCGCCATCCCGGTCGGCCTGCTGTTCATCACTGATCCCAGCGGCGCCGCCATGCAGCTGCCGCGAGAGTGGATCCAGGACAGCGTGTTCGGGAGCTACCTCGTGCCGGGCCTCTACCTGTTTGCGATGAACGGGCTTGGCATGCTCGCACTGGCCGGATTGTCCCTGTACCGGCACTGGCTGGCGCCGTGGCTGACCGGGGTCCTGGGCACCGGCCTGATCATCTGGATTCTCGTCCAGCTGCTGGTGATGCCCGAGACCATGTGGCTCCAGTGGTTCTTCCTGGCGGCCGGCATCGGCCTGGGATTCGTCGCGCTCTTCTGGCTGCGGCGCAGCGGGCAGCTGATGCTCTGGTGAGCAGACCCAGCGGATGGCGAGATCGTCATCGCGCAGGGCACACGGGTGTTGTCGCCAAGCGACCTACCCGGTTCATGACCATCAGCACTGAGCTGACGGAGCCGGTCAGGCCAAGCTCATTGCAGAACGAAATTGCATCGAGGATGGAGTCATGTCCAAGGCAACAGTGACGAGGATCTTTCTGGGCAGCGTGGCGGCGGTCATCGCCGGGGCCGTCCTGGCCTTCGCCGCGGTATGGGTCGCCTACGCCAGCGGCGCCTTCGTGATGAGCGGTCCGGATGTCGTCGGCATTCAGTCGACGCCGTTCGCCTGGTCGATCGTCGGGCTTGCGGTCACCGCGGGGCTGGCGGTGATCGCCGGCATCGTCGGTGGCCTGGTGTCGTGGGTCGGCGCCCTGCTGAACAGTTCGCAGCTCGAGGACAAGACGTGGTTCATCATCCTCCTCGTGCTCGGAGTGTTCAGCTTCGGGCTGGTCGCGATGATCGCCTACGTGATCGCCGCGCCTGATGGCGTGAAACAACCAGCCGGACGCTCGGTGCAGGCGCCGGCCTGAGGGTCGCGGAGGCTAGAAGAGCTCGATCTCGTACGTCTCCTCGAGGAAGTTCGGGATGTACACGAGGACCAGCTCTTCGGCCGCCGCGGCGGGCACCTCGAAGGTCACGAAGCCCGCGTAATAGGTGTCCGGTGTGAGGCCGTTCTGGAACGACAGGTGCGGCGATCGACCCGGCGCCGCCTCGGGGTAGCAGGTCGCGCCGGACTAGACGCCAGCGCCGACCTCGCCGATGAGCGCCTCGATCGCCTCTCGGCGCGGCATGCCCTCCCGCGCGCCCGACGCTCCGACCGACAGGGCGCCGGCCGCGTTGGCGGCCACGATCGCCGCGTCAAGCGTGTGGCCCTCGGCCAGCCAGGCCGCCAGGACGCCGCAGAACGCGTCGCCCGCGCCGGTGGTGTCGATCACCTGCGGCGCGAGGACGCCCTCGAAGCGCTCGCGCCGCTCGCCGTCGACGAGGAGGGCCCCGGCCGGCCCCTGGGTGACGATGATCGGCCCGGCATGCCGCGCCTGGAGCTCGTCGAGGGCGGCAGCGGTGACGTCGTTGCCGATGGCCACGATCAGCTCGTGCTCGTTGGGCGTCAGGATCGGGCCCAGGGCGAGGATCTCGGACGGCAGCGCGCGCGCCGGCGCCGGGTTGAGGATGGCGGTCACGCCTGCGGCGGACGAGGCGCGCAGCGCATCGAGGGTCGCCTGGGCGGGGATCTCGTGGTTGGTCAACAGCACCTGCGCCGAGCCGATGAGCTCGCGATCGGCGTCATCCAGCGCGAGCGTCCCGTTCGCGCCGGGCGCCACCACGATCTGGTTCTCGCCGCGCGGCCCGACGGCGATGATGGCCACCCCGGTCTGATCGGTCTCGACGTGGCGAACGCGCGAGACGTCGATCCCCTCGGCCTCCAGCGCCATCACCGAGCGGGCACCGTACGCATCGGTCCCGACGGCGCCGATCATTGTCACCCGCGCGCCCGCCCGGGCTGCCGCGACGGCCTGGTTCGCGCCCTTGCCACCCTCGTGGACGCTGAAGCGGCCGCCGAGCACGGTCTCACCGGGCTCGGGCAGCCGGTCGGCCGCGACCACCAGGTCGACGTTGATGGAGCCGATGACGACGACGTGCGCGCTCATCGCGTGAGTATGCACCGACTGCACGGCCCTGCGAGCGCTGCCATCATGGCCACCGATGCGACATGCGCTGCTCGCGTTCGGCCTCGTCGCCGTGCTGCTGAACGGGTGCGTCCCCTCCGCCGGCGCCGGCTCGCTGGCGCCGACGCTCGCGATCGTCGATGCCGGTGGGCTCGAGGTCGCGACCCAGAATGGCATTCCGGTGCCCACCTTCGACTGGCAGCCACGGCCGCGCGTCGAGCTGGACGGGACCTGGCGGGTGGAGCGCGCCGTGCTCGACGAGGCCCTGACCATGACCGCTCGCGACGCTTCCCTGGCCGCCATCGAGGCCGAGGCGGGGGAGCGGCACCTGCCGGGCTTCGACGACGCTGGGTGGGAGTCCGTCGCGGTGCCGGGCACGATCAACCCGCCACCGGACGGCGCCGAGGGTGGCGCCTGGTACCGCCGCGCATTCGACGTGCCGTCGGAATGGATCGGGCGCGCGGTGACGCTGCGCCTCGGATCGGTCAACTACGTCGCCGACGTGTGGCTCAACGGGACGTGGCTCGGCTACCACGAGGGGGGAGCGACGCCGTTCGCCTTCGCCGCCGGCGAGGAGCTGCTTCCCGGGCGCCCCAACGTTCTCGCCGTGCGGGTGCACACCATCGCGCGCGGCACGCGCACCGACATCGTGCCGTGGGGTGCCACCGACTGGTGGAACTACGGCGGTCTGACCGGACCAGTGTGGCTCGAGGCCGCACCGATCACCCATCTGGTGCGCGCCGACGTCGTGCCGCACCTCGACGCCGTGGAGGTCTCCGTGCTCGTCAGCAAGGCGGCGCGTCTCGCCGGCCTCGCACCGCCTGATCCAGCCGCGCCCGACATCGGTGCCGGGTCGTCGGCCACAGTGCGGGCCTCCATTCACGCCGCCAGCGTCGGCCCCGACAACCTGCTCGATCCGGATCCGCGCACGCTGTTGCGCGATCCGGCCGATCCGCTGCTCGTGGCCGAGGAACCGATCACCCTCCCCCCAGCCGGTGCCCAGGCCGGCGTGAGCCTCGCCCTCCCGTTCCGTGACGCGGATACCTGGAGCCCGGCCGTCCCTGCCCTCTACGTCCTGCGCGTCCAGCTCCTGAGCGACGAGCCGGCGCTCGAACCGCGCGAGAGCCGCGTGCTGGACGAGCTGTGGACGACCTTCGGCATCCGCCACGTTGCGGTGGACCCGGCGGGACCGAGCGTCATGCTCAACGGCGAGGATGCGTTCTTCCGTGGCGTCGGCCTGCACGGCGAGACGCTCTCCTTCGACGCCGACGGCGATCTGGCGACGGGCACGCCGGCACAGCCCGCGGAGGACGTGCTCACCGACCTGCGGGACGCGGCAGCGGTCGGCGCCGACCTCCTGCGCGCCGGCCACCAGCCCGCCGACCCGATGCTGCTCATGCTCGCCGACCGGCTCGGCTTCGCGGTCTGGGAGGAGATCCCGCTCTACCACGCGTCGCCGCTCGTGTTCGAGCGCTCGATGGGCCGCGGCATCCCGCAGCAGATGCTGCGCGAGATGGCGCTGCGCGACATGAACCGGCCATCGGTGCTCTTCCACGGCTTTGCCAACGAATCGACCGGCGACGAAGAGCGGACCGATGCGCTGGCGGCCCTCCACGAGATCGACCGCGCCATCGACGGCACGCGCCTCACCGGCCAGGCCGCCTACGGATGGCGGCCGGACGACCCCACCCACGCGCCGCTCGACGTGGCCGGCTTCACCTCGTACCACGGCGTCTTCTACGGCGAGGATCCCGCACTCGACACGCGCCGCGCGCTGCTGGAGGCGCACGAGGCCTACCCTGAGAAGCCGATCATGGTCCTCGAGTTCGGCCGATGGGCGGATGACGCCGTCGACGAAGAGCGACAGCGCGTGATCTTCGAGGAGACGTACCGGGTGATCGAGGCACAACGGGGGGATGAGCCGGGCGGCTTCGTGGCGGCGGCGACATGGTGGACGCTGCACGACTTCGCGACCCCGCTGGCCGGCATCCGCGTCGAGCAGTTCGGGCTCTACCGCCCCGACGGGACCTTGCGCCCGGCGGGAGAGCTCGCGGTCGAGACCCTCGCGGCCCCGGCCGGCCGCGGGGACGTGCTGTCGCTCGACCCCGGGCTCGATCGACCGGGCGTGCGACCGGCGCGGATCCTGGACGACTGGTCGCTGCTCGCCTACGTCGGCTACGCGCTGGCCGTATCGGTCGGCGGGCTGGGTGGGCTGCTGTTCGTGCTCACGCGCCGTGGCGGCCGCGCCACCGGGAGGGCGCGATGAGGCTCGTCAGGGGCCGCCTGGCGGCCGTCTCGGTGCGGGCATCGTTCGTCGCCGGTGCGTGGGTGGGCGCGGCGCTGGGCGTCGTCGTCGGCGCCCTGCTCGGCGCCCTGGTGGCATGGGGCGCCGGCAGCGTCCTCGAATGGCAGCGCGACCTTGGCTTCACTCTCGGCGTTGCACGCAACCTGCTCCCGCTCGGCGACCAGGTGGGCGCGCTGCGCTGGCTGTCGAGCACGTGGTGGCTTGTCATCCCGGTGGCGGCGCTCGCGGTCGCGGCGGTCTCGGGCCTCATCGGTGGGCTCATCGGCGCGCTGCTGTCGGCTGCCTACAACCGGTCCCCGCGCCATGCGGCGGTCGTCGTCGAGCTGCCCGGGACCGACGAGCCGTCCGACTAGGGCTGCAGCCGCCGCGCGTGCCAGACCCCGTCGCCGCCCCGGCGGTACTCGACCCGGTCGTGGAGCCGATCCGGGCGGCTCTCCCAGAACTCGACCTGGCGCGGCACGATCAGGTAGCCACCCCACATCGGCGCCAGCGGAACCTCATCGGGGTACCGAGCGGCGATCTCGGCGACCCGCGCCTCCAGCTCCTGGCGTGACCCGATCTCCTGGCCCTGCGCCGATGCGCTCGCCGAGAGCTGGCTGCCACGCGGGCGCGTGCGCCAATAGGCGAGCGACTCCTCGTCGGGGAGGAGGCGAATCGATCCGCTGACCCGCGCCTGGCGGTCGAGCGCCGGCCACCAGAACGCGGCCGACGCCCATGGGTTGATCGCCACGTCGCGGCCCTTGCGACTTCCGCGGTGGGTGTAGTAGCGCAGGCCCTCGGCGTCCAGCCCGCGCAGCAGCACGAAGCGCACCGACGGCACGCCCGTATCGTCGGCCGTCGCCAGTGCGAACGAGGTCGGCATCGGCTCGCCGGCCTCCTCGGCGTCGCGCAGCCATGCCGCCAACTGGCGGATGGGGTCGGGGTCGAGCGTGCTGGGATCGATCGGCATCGGCGGCGTCATCCTAGCCCGGCGGGCGCCCCGATCGCGTCCGGAAAGACGCGCGCCAGCAGCTCGAGGTCGGCGAGCGACACGTACGGCGCGGCGCTGACACGGACCAGCCGGCGCCACGGGCCACCGTCGGGTCGCGGTGGCCACGGGCTGACGGCCACCTGGATCCCGTGGCGCTGGAGCGCGGCGTGGACGGGGTCGTGGTAGAGGTCGTCCGGCGGGAGCCCATCCTCGACGGGGAGCGGCACGGATGCCATGCTGCCGATCATCTCGTCGCGCGCCGGCGACTCCACGCCGAGCGCCGAGCACATCAGGTCGCGGCCGGCCAGTGCCAGGGCGTGGTCGCGAGCCATGAGCGCCGGCCAGCCACCGGGGAGCAGCGATGCGCCGAACCCGATCGCGGCCGGGATGGCCAGGTACGCCGACGGATCGGAGGTGCCGGTCCAGTCGTGCTCCAGGCGAAAGCGAGGCCGGTCGAGGCGCGGCGAGTTGGCGCCGTGGCTGATGGCGAGTGGCCGGACCCCGTCGCGCAGGTCGCGGCGCACGTGCAGAAAGCCGGTCCCCTTCGGCGCGTACAGCCACTTGTGGCCGTTGCCGGCGTAGTACGCGGCGCCGATGGCATCGACGTCGAGGGGGAGCATGCCCGGCCCGTGCGCGCCGTCCACCAGCGTCTCGACGCCGCGCTCGGCGAGCGCGGCCACGATCTCGGCGACCGGCAGCACGAGCGCGGTCGCGCTGGTGACGTGGTCGACCAGGACGAGCCGGGTGCGCTCGCCAACCGCGTCGAGGACCGCCTGGATGGCGAGCTGCGGCGTGGTCCCCGGGAAGGGCAGCCGGGCGCGGACGAGCCGCGCCCCCGCAGCGTCCGCGACATGGGCGAGGGCGTTCGTTGCCGCGTTGTAGGCGTGGTCGAGCGCCACGATCTCGTCTCCCGGCTGAAGGTCGAGCGAGCGGGCCACGGTGTTGATGGCGTGCGTGGCGTTCGGGAGCAGCGCCAGGTCGTCGGGATCGGCACCGACGAAGGCCGCCAACATCGCGCGCGCCTCGTTCAGGGCCGGTTCCAGGTCGCGCGCGAAGAAGGCAACCGGCTCGCGCTCCATCCGTGTCCGCCACTCGGCCTGCGCCTCGAGCACCGGGCGTGGGGTCGCGCCGAAGGAGCCGTGGTTGAGGAAGACCGTGCTCGGATCGAGCGTCCAGTGGGCGGCGAACTCGGATGGCATCCGGCCGGTATCGTACGACCGATGCGCACGCCACGCCGTCCGGACGCGATCCTGTTCGACCTCGACGGCACGCTGGTCGACACGGTCCCCGCACGCATCGCAGCCTGGGCGGCCGTGCTGCACGAGTCCGACATTCCGGTCACCCGCGCGCAGCTGGCGCCGATGATCGGTATCGACGGCCGGCGCCTGGCCCGCGAGGCGGCCGAGGCCGCGGGGCGGCACCTGACCGATGCGGAGGCCGAGGCCATCGACCGGCGCAGTGGCGAGCTGTTCGACGACCGAAACCGCGACCCGCGGCCGTTGCCGGGCGCGCGCGAGCTGCTTCGCTCGCTCGACGAGCGGGGGCTGGCGTGGGTCATCGCCACCTCGTCGCGGCGAGAGCAGGTGGCGAGCTCGGTGCGCGCACTCGGCCTGGGGCACGAGCCGCGAATCGTCGACGGCAGCAACGTCGAGCACGCCAAGCCGGCACCCGACCTGCTCCTGCTCGGCGCGCAAGAGCTCGGTGTCGCGCCGGAAGCGTGTTGGTACGTGGGCGACTCGACCTGGGACATGCGCGCGGCGCAGGCGGCGGGCATGGTCCCCATCGGCATCCTGGCCGGCGCCGCCGTGGACGAAGCGGCACTGGCGGCGGCCGGCGCATCGATCGTGCTGGCGACGCTGGAAGAGCTCGAGCTGCCGCACTGATGCCGCTGGAGGAATACCGGCGCAAGCGCGACTTCGGTGCCACGCCGGAGCCTGCCCCGGCGGATCTGCCGGGCGACCTCGTTGATCGCAGCGGACGGTTCACGGTGCAGCGTCATCGGGCGACGGCGCTCCACTACGACGTGCGGCTGGAGATCGGCGGTGTCCTCGTCAGCTGGGCGGTGCCGAAGGGCCCGACGCTCGACCCATCGGCGCGACGGCTCGCGATGCGCACCGAGGACCACCCGATCGAGTACCTCGACTTCGAGGGCGTCATCCCCGCCAGGCAGTACGGCGCCGGCGACGTGATCGTGTGGGACTGGGGCTACTTCGAGCCGGAGGCCGAGACGCCGGACCCGGCGGTGGCGCTGCGCAAGGGCGAGATCAAGTTCGAGCTTCACGGCGAGAGGCTGCGTGGGCGCTTCACGATCATCCGAACCAGCGGGCGGCGCGGCGCCGACGACGACCGCGAGCAATGGCTGCTCATCCACAAGCGCGATGCCTTCTCGGTTGCCGGCTGGGACGCCGAGGATCATCCGTCCAGCGTTCGCAGCGGCCGCACGAACGACGAGGTGCGCGACGGCCTCGCGCCGCGCTTCGACACGCCCGCACCGCGGCCGGTCGGCGAGATCGACCTGCGCGCCGCACGCGAGGCGCCCATGCCGGACTTCGTGCCGCCCATGCTCGCCACACTGGCCGACGCCGCGTTCGACGATCCGGACTGGCTGTTCGAGATCAAGTGGGACGGCTATCGCGTCGAGGCCGTCATCCGCGACGGGCGCGCGAAGATCTGGACCCGCAACCAGCAGGATGCGGCGCGCTACTTCCCTGAGCTCGCCGGGGCGGCCGACTGGCTCGAGGCGCGCGAGGCGATCGTCGACGGCGAGGTCGTGGCGCTCGACGACGCCGGGCGGCCGAGCTTCAGCCTGCTCCAGGACCGGACCGGCTTCCGCACCGGGCGCGCGCCCGGCACGAAGCGCCCCGGCCGGCCGGCACCGGCCGTCTACCAGGTCTTCGACCTGCTGTACCTCGACGGCCGCTCCCTGCTCGACGTCACGCTTGAGGAGCGCAAGCGCCTCCTCCGCTCACGCCTGCGCCCGAACGACCGGATCCGCTACGCCGGTCACGTCGTGGGCGACGGTCGCACGTTCACCGAGGCGGCCCGCGCCCAGGAGCTCGAGGGCATCGTGGCCAAGCTGCGTCGCTCGCCGTACGAGCCCGGCCGGCGATCGAAGAGCTGGCTGAAGATCAAGCTGCGGCGCGAGCAGGAGGTCGTCGTCGTCGGCTGGCTGGAGGGCCAGGGCACGCACCGCGAACTCGGCTCGCTCATCGTCGCGGTGCGCAGCGGCGACCGCTGGCTCCACGCAGGCCAGGTCGGCAGCGGGATCGACACGCGCACCCGTCGCGAGCTGCGCGCCGGGCTGGACGAACTGGCGCGTGACGCATCGGTCCTGGATCGGGTGCCACGGCTGCGGGGTGCGCACTGGGTCGATCCGAAGCTGGTCATCCGCGTCGAATTCGCGGACTGGACGGCGGACGACCTGCTGCGCCAGGCCGCCTTCAAGGGGGTCGAGATCGGCAAGGCGCCGACCTCCGTCCGCCGCGAGCGGGAGGTCGACGCCGGCGCCGCCACCGCCGCGGCCGAGCGCGAGGTCCGGAGTGACCGCATGCACAGGACCGATGACGCTGCCGCCGCGCTCGCCGCCATCGAGCGCGAGGGCACCTGGGCCGCGGCCGGCCGCGAGGTGCGCGTCACCAACCTGGACAAGATCCTCTTCCCAGGTCGCGACGGGGGCAAGCCCGTAACCAAGCGCGACCTGTTCCAGTACCACCTCGCCATCGGTCCAACGCTGGTGCCGTACCTGCAGGACCGCGGGCTGACGGTCCAGCGCTTTCCGAACGGCGTCGAGCAGAAGGGCTTCTGGCAGAAGGACCTGCCTAAGCATGCACCTCCCTGGGTCAAGCGCTGGACCTACCACCACCGCGAGGAAGGGCCCAAGGACTACCCGGTCGTCGACGAGCCGGCCACCCTGCTGTGGCTGGCCCAGGAGGCCGCGATCGAGCTTCACCCGTGGACGTCGCCGGCCGAAACGCCGGACCGACCGTCGTACGCCCTGATCGACATCGACCCCGGACCGGACACGACGTGGGATGAGGTCGTGTCGCTGGCGCGGCTCTACCGCACGGCGCTCGACCATCTCGGCGTGCGCGGGCACCCCAAGGTCACCGGCAAGCGGGGGATCCAGGTGTGGATCGGCATCCGGCCCGGTTACCGCTTCGACGACACCCGCGACTGGGTCGAGAGGCTGTCGCGCGCCGTCGGGTCCACCGTGCCGGACCTCGTCAGCTGGGAGTGGGCCAAGCGCGCGCGCAAGGGCAAGGCGCGTCTCGATTTCACTCAGAACGCGATCAACAAGACCCTCGTGGCTCCGTACAGCCCTCGCCCGGCCCCCGGCGCGCCGGTGTCGATGCCGATCGCCTGGGACGAGCTCGAGGATCCCACCCTCCGCCCGGACCGATGGACCATCCACGACGTTCCCGCCCGCCTCGCCGAGCGCGGCGACCTCTTCGCGCCGGTTCGGGACGATCGCCACGAGCTCCCACCCCTCGGCTGAACGGTGATCGAAATATCGTCGAATCGTGGCGTGGGCCGGTGCTGATGCCGCGTTCCAGCGACACATCGGCCGCCCTCGAGCGTGACGCGCGCACGGGATAGCCGGTGGTGCCACCTGGTGACCGATATATCGTCAGAAGGACCGATATATCGTCAGAAGCCGGCGTGACCAACCCCCGCGACACACCTGCCCGATAGATCGTCGCCTTGCAGCGCGACCACCTCCTCACGCGGGACCTGACCGAAAGATCAGCCAGGGATTGGCATCAATCGGCCCGCGAGGCCCGCTCGTGCCCGGCCTTGGCTGATGGATCGGCCCGACCGCGCGCCGCCGGGGCCCCACGCCAGATTGAGCCGATAGATCGGCCGGAACGAGACGCGGCGATCAGGCGTACCATGCGCCGTGATGATCGATCTGCTGCTCACCATCACACCCGACGCGCGGACCAAGATCGACGGCGTCCGCGCGTTCAATGACTTCCCGGAGGCCGTGCTGCGCGTGCGCGTGGTCGCGAAGGAAGGCCCCCGTTTTCGTTACGAGATCGCGCTCGAGGATCCCCGTGAGCGCGCCGACTCCGACCTCGCCGTGGAGGCGGATGGTCTGACGGTCGTGGTCGACGCCTCCAGCGCCGCCGATCTCGCGGGCGCAAGCATCGAGCTGGATCCCAGCGTGACCGGAGGCGGCTTGCGGATCGAGAACCCGAACGAGGGCTGGCAGGATCCGGTGGCTCGCGCGGTCCAGGAGGTGCTCGACCGGCAGATCAACCCCGGCGTTGGTACCCACGGCGGCATGGTCACCCTGGTGGACGTCAAGGACGGGACCGCCTACATGCGCTTCGGTGGTGGCTGCCAGGGCTGCGCCGCGGTGGACGTCACGCTCAAGCAGGGCGTCGAGACGGCGATCCGCAGCGCGGTGCCATCAGTGCAGTCGATCGTCGACGTCACCGATCACCAGGCAGGCGAAAACCCCTACTACCAGCACGGGCACTAGCCAGTCCGGGCAATCGGGGCCGGTCGCCGCTGTGATCCGGCCCCAAACAGGGCCGCGTCGAGGATCCGCCTAGCGGCGGACGGGGAAGTCGCCGCCGCCCGTGACGGCCATGACGGTCGTTGCGAGGCTGAGAAGACTCAGCAGCGCGACGGTTCCGGCGGCCACGAGGGATCGGGCGATTCGTCGGGTGCGCATCGGTCCTGCTCCTGTTGGGATGGCTGTGGTGGCCGCTCGGCTTGGCTGCTCGGCGACCGCTCTCGGGCCACCGTCGCCCGAAAGCGGGTCAAGCCACAATCACCACTCCGTCCGCATCGGCCTGCGCCCGGGCAGTACCATCGGCGTGATCGCGGGTCAACTGGGGCTTGCCAGCGCGGTGTAGACTGCCGCCATGCCACGGACCAGGACGAGTGCCCGAGCCACCGACAAGGACCGTGAGCTCGCGCAGCGCATCGGCCTCCGCATACGCGAGGCACGGCACCGCGCGGGGCTCACCCAGCAGCAGCTCGCCGGGGAGCGCTACACCAAGGCATACGTGAGCGCGCTGGAGACGGGAATCGCGCGGCCATCCATGGTCGCGCTGAACTTCCTGTCGGAGCGCCTCAGCCTGCCCGCCAGCCACTTCATCGACCAGGGGCATCCGGCCTGGACGCGCCTCGAGGTGGACATGCAGCTGGCGGCCGGTGAATGGCAGAGCGCCGCCGATGGATATCGCGCGCTGCTCGAGGACACCAACGACGACGGCTCACGGGCCGATCTGCTTCGCGGGCTGGCGGAGGCGCTCGGGCGGCTCGACCAGGGCAAGGAGACCATCGCGGCCGCGTCGGAGGCGGCGCGCCTGTACGGGGTCGCGGGACGGTCGGCAGATGCCGCGCTGGCCCGTTACTGGCTTGCGTACGGGCTCTACCAGTCCGACAACGAGCCGGACGCGCGCAGCCTGCTGACCGCCCTGCTCGAGCAGGTGCGCGGCGGGTTGCATGTCGAGCCGGACTTCGAGATGCGGCTGCTGACCTCGCTCGCGGCGGTCGAGTCGCGGGCGGGGCAGCCGGCTCGAGCACTGACCTACCTGGAGGAGGCACGCGGCCTCGCCGCGGACCTCGACGACCGGCGCCGAGCGGCCTTCCTGTTCAACCTTGCCATCGGCTATCGCGAGATCGGCGACTTCGAGGCGGCCATCCGTGCAGGGACGCAGGGCATGGCCCTCTATCGCGCGGCAGGAGCGATCTTCGAATCGGCGCGCATCGAGAACGACCTGGCGCTGGCGTACCTTGCGACCGGCCAGATCGAACGGGCCCGTGAGCTGGCCAGCGACGCTCGCGAGCAGATCGCGGCGACCGGCGACCAGCGCTGGATGGCCGCGGTGGCCGACACCGAGGCGCAGGTGGCGCTGGCGTCGGGGGATACCGCCGGGGCGCTTCGCCTGGCGGTCGACGCGCAGGGCTATGCGCAGCGCAGCGGCAACGAGCTGGCGCGGCTGGCAGCCACGCTGACCGAGGCACGCGCCATGCGCGCCGATGGCAACGCGGCCGCGGCCGAAACGCGGTTCGCGGATGCGGCCGCCCTCGCCCGCGTCAGCCGCGTGCCGAACCGGCTGCGGGAAGTCCTGAGCGAGTGGGCCGACCTGCGCGCCGAGGCCGGCGACCACCGCGGTGCGTACGAGCTCACCAGTGAGGCGCTCGCGGTCAATTGAGTGTTGACAGGTGCGGTCGTGTGACCGTACGCTGGCGACAGACGAGTCGGATGGGCACGCCGACTTGCCACCGGGGATCGGAGATGGGGCACGTCTCCGGTCCCTCTTCGTTGTCTACGGACTCGCCGATGCGCTGGGCTCGAGGCTCTCGGGTGGGCCGACCAGGTGGAAGGTGCCTTCGGCCAGCGGATCCGACGCCGGGTCGGCGTAGATCAGCATGAGGTACTCGCCGGGCCCGAAGGCGGTCAGCAGGTTGTCGGCCGGCACGGTGAAGGCGATCACTCCCGCGTTCGGCAGGGGTTGGGCGTCAACCGGTGCCTGGGCGATCTCGATGACGCCGCCGCCGGTGCGCTGCACCTCGACGTAGACCGCTTCCGGCGGCGCGCCGCTCGGCGCCACGGAGTAGTTGAAGCTGTCGCCGGCCGCGAACCGATCGGTCCGGGCGGCGGCGGCCACCTCGCCCGTCGCGGCGTCGAGCGCCGTGCCGAACGTGACGCTGGCGGTGGCCGCCATGCCCGCGGAGGCTGACGGTTCGGCGCCGCTGCCGGCCTCGTCGCCGTCACCACCGAGGAGCTGGACGAAGACGGCGATGCCGGCGATGAGCAGGAAGGCGACGACCCAGCCGCCGATGCGGAGCGCGCGCGGCGACAGGTCGAGGATCGGCCCGTCCGCGCCAGGCCGGCGGGCCATGCTGCGACCGCGGATCGAGCGGAACCGTCGCCGCATCAGATCGTCCTCGGGCGAGCCGTGGTGCTCATCTGCACCGAAACTCTACCGGGTCGGCAGACGCTACGATGAGCGCGATGACACGACGGCTCTTCATCTTCGATGACCCCGACCGCTTCGTGGCGGGCACCATCGGCGAGCCGGGCGATCGCGCCTTCTACCTCCAAGCCCGCAAGGGTGGCGCGCTGGTCAGCGTCGGCATCGAAAAGGTGCAGGTCGCGGCCCTCGCCGAGCGCCTCGAGCTCCTGCTCGACGCAGTCGATGCGCCGCCACCGCCGGCGACCGCCGACGCGGTCGAGCTCGAGGAGCCCGTCGTGGAGCTCTTCCGCGTCGGCGCCATGGCGCTGGCCTGGGACGCGGGAAGCGGTGCGGTCGTCATCGAGGCGCAAATGCCGACGGAAGACGGCGAGTACACCCAGCTGCCCGACGACGCAACCGATGGCCCGGACCTGCTCCGCGTGCGAATCGATGCGCCGACCGCGCGTGCCTTCGTGCGGCGCGCCGAGGACTTGGTCGTCGCAGGGCGCCCCGCGTGCCCGTTCTGCGGCCGGCCGCTCGAGCCGCAGGGTCACTTCTGCGCCCGCGGCAACGGCGTGACCGGGGGATCGCTCAGCTAGGTGAGCGGGCAGGCGCACGACCCGGCGCCGACGGTCGACTGGATCCCGGCCGGCGACTTCTCCGACGGCCTGCCGGGCGCGCTCGGCATGACCGTGCTGCCGGGCAAGCACGGACCCTCCGTCCGCTACCCGGGCCGCATGTATCGCGGCAGCCTCGAGCACGACCTGGCTGCCCTGCGCGCCGCGCCAGTCGTCCGCCTCGTGCTCCTCGTCGACGATGACGAGCTGCGCCGATGGGGTGACCCGGCGATCGTCAGCCGTGCCGCGCACGCCGGCCTGGAGGTGGACCGGCACCCGATGCCTGACGGCGGCACCCCGGTGGACATCGGCGCCATGCAGGCCATCCTGGCCTCCGTCGCTGCCGCCCGCGCCCGCGGGGACGTGGCCGTCGCCTGCATGGGTGGCGTCGGGCGCAGCGGGACGGTCGTCGCCTGCGCGCTCGTGGCCGCCGGATGGGAGGCCCAGGCCGCCATCGAGCGCGTGCGCGAGGTACGCCATCCGACCGCGGTCGAGACCCGCGCCCAGGAGGACTTCGTACGAAAGTTCCATCTCGATCTGCACGGGCCAGGCACTAAGGTGGCGCCGTGAACGACCGCTGGGTCTGCAAGCGCTGCTTCGCGGACAACGAGGAAAGCGACTCGAGCTGCCGCCGATGCGGCCTGCTGCGCGGCGCGGAGTCGACCGAGGCCGACCGGGCGACGTGGGTTCCCCAGGCTGCATCGGCGACCGCCGGACGCGCGGCCGGATGGCAACGCTGGATCCGGTTCTGGTGGATCCCGGCGCTGGCGATCGTCCTCTTGGTCGGCTACGTCGCGTCGGCCAAGCGCGACGACTCCGGGGCGATCACGGCCGGTGGGACCCTGTCGATCGAGGACATCCGGGTCGGGGACTGCTTCGACTCCGCCGAGACCGACGAGATCAGCGAAGTCGACGCGCGCCGCTGCGACGAGGCTCATCAGTACGAGATGTTCCACGTCGCGACCTGGACGGCGCCCGGCGACTATCCGACCGACGATGCGATGCTCGGGTTCGTGTTCGAGGAGTGCATGCCCGCCTTCGAGGCCTATGTCGGGCGTTCGTTCCAGACCTCGCGGCTCGACTTCGTGCACTTCGTGCCCGTCCAAGCTGGATGGGACGCCGGTGATCGCGTGTTCCAGTGCGCCATGTTCGACCCCGCGATCGCCGAGCTGAGCGAGTCACTCCGCAACACCGACCGCTGACGGGCGCCTGCTGATCGCAGGCGATCACGGGCTGGGGGTCGGCACCGGCGCGACGCGGAGGATGGTCAGCGCCCAGTCGCAATCGGAGGCGACGCTGACGAAGACCGGACCGCGCAGGCCGAGCGCGGCGAACGATTGCGGTTGCAGCGTGCCGCGGTCGATGCCGGTGCCGATGGTGGCCCGGATGGCCGGCACGGCGTCGCCGCCGCCAGCCGGTGCCATCGAGACCGCGAACGTGCACCGCCGGCGCTCGGGGTCGACCCCCACCCAGCGGATGGCATGATCGCCGTCGCCGATCTCGATCGGCCCCTGCTCGGCGTCCTCGCCTCCGGCCATGGAAGCCACGAACGGTGCCTCGAGGTCGATCGTGCCGGTTGATGCCAGCAATGGCTCCGGCTCGTAGCCGGCCGCCACCCAGCCCTCGGTGAAGTCCGGGCCGCGCGCATCAGCGTCGGCCACCAGGTACCAGCCGAGGTCGTCGAGCGGGAGTGGGCCCATGACGACGCGCAGCTGGAAGGCCAACGGCAGCAGGCCGGTGACGATCGGCCGGTCGACGCCGGGCAGGCTTCGGACCCGCAGGCCGTCGATGGTGGTGACGACGATCTCTCCGGCGTCGTAGTCGGGGACCACCGGGGCGGGTGTCGGTGACGGCGTGGGTGACGGCACCGGCGTCGCGCTGGCGGTCGGTGACGGCGTGGGTGACGGCGACGGTGTGGGGCGTGGCGTGGGCGTCTCGAGCGGTGGGAAGGTGCACGCTCCCACCACGACTGCCGCGACGAGAGCGATCGGTCCGCGCGCTTTCCCCACGCGGGTAGGGTACCGGCTCAGCGGTCCAGGCGTGGCACCTCGGAGGCCAGCAGGTCCGCAATCTCCCGGGCGTTCGTGGTCCCGTAGTTCGCGTAGCAGTTGTTCATGAGGATGTGCAGCTCGGGCACCTGGCCCGCAGCGTCGCGAATGCGCGGCACCCATTCGCCGAGCTCGGACTCGCTGTACAGGTAGCGAAATCGCTCGACAACGGGGATGCCGGCCTGCTCCCACGTCTCGGTCCGCCGCCCGTGGAAGCGCACCACCGCCAGCTTCGGCGAGGTGACCACGGTCATCGGCGGCACCGACGACTTCGTGCCGGGTGGCGCATCGACCATCACGAACGGGATCTCGTACTTCTCCAGGAATCGGAGCGTGCGGTCCGCGTTCTTCTCGTTGAACCAGCTGGCGTGGCGCAGCTCCACCGCGAACGGCGTGTCGCCGAGGCGCTCCTTGGCCTTCACGATATCGTCGCGCGACTCGTTGGTCGGGAAGAACCAGCGCGGGTACTGGAGGAAGACGGCGCCCAGCTTGCCCGACGATCGCAGCGGCTCGATGCCGTCGAGGAAGCGTGCCCAGATGGCATCCTCGATCGGCGCCGGCAGGTCGCGCGCATAGACGCGTTTGCGGTCGAGGATCTCGGGCGGCAGCTCCTCGCGCAGGTCCTTCGGCAGGCGGCTGACTTCGGACGGCTGTCCGGTCATGAGGGCGTGCGCCTTGATGTCAAACGTGAAGTCCGGTGGCGTCCGCTCCAGCCACAGCTCGCCGGTGCGCCGCGCGGGCAGCGCGTAGTAGGTGGCGTCCACCTCGACGATCGGGAACTGGTTCGCGTAGTACACCAGGCGATCCTCGGCGTTGCCTGCCTCCGGCGGGTAGAACACCCCCGGCGCGGTCATGGTCGGATCGGTCCACGACGCGGTGCCGATGCGGACGGTGGCCTCGGCGATCTGGAGCGGTTCGCGCGCCGCGACGGCGTGCGCCTCGCCACGCCCGTAGGCGACCTCCGGGCCGGGATCGTGGACGTTCGTGATGGCGGCCATCGTCGTCAAGTGTAGGGAAGGTTCCTGACGATAGCTGTCAGGATAGCCGCCAGGCATGCCTCGCGGATGATGGCCGTCATCCGCGCCGGTCCAGTGTCCGCGCGGTCAGTCCTGGCCGAGCGCCCGCCGCACGCCGGCGGTGGAAAGGACGACCATCACCAGTGCGGCGAGGCCGAATCCCGCCAGGTAGGCCGGATGCCAGGTTGCAACCATCACCGCGATCCCGGTCCCGATGGCCAGCACCAGCTGGAGGATCGCGGCGAGCGTCCACGCCCAGGTCCGCCGTCGACGCGCGCCTCGTGATGCGATCGCGGCAGCGATGGCGAACAGGAATGCGCCTCCGGCCGCAAAGCGGAGCGATTCCTCGGTGGTCCGGCCGAGGTCGCCGCCGAGGGAGTCGCCCAACGCGGCGGCGACGAGGCTCAGGAAGACCGCGACGCCGATGCCGAGCGCGGCTTCACCGAGGAGGAGCGCGCGCAGCACACCGATGATCGGCGTGGAGGCGGGGATGGACGGGGCCGCGGCAGTGGCGGTCTCGGCGTTCATTGCAGCGAGTCTGGCGGGGCTGTCAAGTGCGCGACAGGTCGGAGCGTCGCCGGCGAGGTACGGAATGTGTCGCATGCGGCCGGCGCGGGGCACCGGTCGTGCATGCTGGGGCTGCATGGCACGAGTCACGCGCATCCCGCGCACCGCGAGCGGATCGGCATCCGATCAACGCTCTCGCGCGCTTGCCGAGGTCGAGACCCTGGCCTGGCTGCTCGACAACAGCATCTTGGTGCCCGGTACCGGGGGCCGCCGCTTCGGGCTGGACGCGCTCATCGGCTTCGTGCCCGTCGTCGGTGACCTGATCAGCGGCGGCATCGGCCTGTTCGTGGTGTGGCGGGCTTCGCGGCACGGGTTGCCCGGGGTGGTCGTGGCCCGCATGCTCGCCAACGCGGGCATCGACATGGCGGTCGGAGCCATCCCCGTCCTCGGCGACGCGTTCGACCTGTGGTTCAAGGCCAACACCCGCAACCTGGCGCTCATGCGCGGCCACCTCGAGCAGCCAGACCGATCGACCCGTGACGACTGGCTCGCGCTGCTCACCATGGTCGGCGCGGTCGTGCTCGTCCTCGTGCTGGCCGGCTGGCTGGTGGTGTCTCTGCTCAGCGCCGTGGTCGGGGCTCTCTGACCCAGCCCGAATACCTGACAGGGATTGGCAGCATCGCTCGGTACCGTCGTGACATACGCACCGACGAGGACAGACCGATGCTCAGCCAGCAGCTCATCCATGCGCTCGCCGCCGACCGCGAGCGCCAGATCGCCGACCACCTGCGCGCCCGGCAGGTCAGGCGGCGCCCGCTGATCCGCTGGGTCCGGCGCCCGTCGCAGCCCGCCGAGCGACGCTAGAGGGCGCCGTGGCGCTCGAGCATCCGCCGGGCGAGCAGGATGGCGCGCTCCCGTACCTCCGGCGGGTCGAGGATCTCCGCACGGCTGCCGAGCGAGATGAGGCGGCCGGGAACCTCCTCCGGCCAATCCGCGGTGACGCGCAGGTGGACCCAGCCGTCGGGGTCGGCCGTCGGGATCGTCTCCGCGGCGCGGATCGCATGGCTGCCGAGTGCGTCCGCCAGCGCGCCGATGACGGCCGGATCGATGCGGATCGTCACCGTCACCCGAGGCGCGTCGCGCTCGTAGGCGGTGATCGACTCGGCCCAGTAGGCGGCGAGGTCGAACTCGGCCGGCCGCGCTCCCGGCTCGGTGCCCACCACGGCATTGCGGATGCGGGACGCGCGAAACGTTCGCACTTGCCCATCCGACATGGCCACCAGGTACCAGATCCCGGCCTTGAGCACGAGCCCCAGCGGGTCGAGCGTCCGGGCCACCTCCGAGTCGCCGCGCCGATACGTGATCTCCAGCCGTCGCGACTCCCACACGGCCTCGGCCAGCATGGCGAGATGGGGAACCTCCTCGCCGGCATGGAACCAGCCTGCCGCGTCGAGATGGAAGCGCTCGACCAGCCGCGACGCGCGCACCCGGAGCTCCGATGGCAGGGCGGCAAGGACCTTGAGGCGAGCGGCGGCCACCACGGTGCCGAGCCCAAGCTCGGCGGCGGGGCCTGGCAGGCCGGACAGGAACAGCGCCTCGGCCTCGTCGCCGGTCAGGCCGGTCAGGCGGGTCCGGTAGCCATCGATGAGCTGGATCCCGCCGTGCGGCCCGCGCTCCGCGTAGATCGGCACGCCGGCCGCGCTGAGCGCGTCGACGTCGCGGTGGATCGTGCGCTCCGAGACCTCGAGCTCGCGCGCCAGGACGGCGGCGGTCGTGCGGCCGCGGGTCTGGAGGAACAGCAGGAGCTGGACGAGGCGTGACGCGCGCATCGGCGCGAGGATAGCGCCGAATCCTGCCAGATATCGTCAGGTAAGCGCTGCCATGAAGGCCGCGACCTCGTCCAGCGCGCGGTCCAGGACCGGCGCCAGCCCGTGGCCCACGCCGGGGTAGGTGCGCAGCGTCGCGTGCGGCAGCCGGTCCACGGCGCGGCGCAGGAGCTCCAGGTGCGCAAAGGGATCGGATTCGCCGGAGAGGAGCAGGACGGGGCAGGCGACGCGCGACCAGTGGGCGGTCCGCTCGTCCCATGCTTCGCGCCGCCCGGGTGCATGAAGCGGGTACGAGAGCAGGACGAGCCCGGCCACCGGCCGCTCGGCGACCAGCCGCTCGGCGACCAGCAGCGAGGCGACCCGTCCGCCGAACGAGTGCCCGCCGATGACGGTCGCGGCCGCATCCTCGCTGTCGAGCGCCGCCGCGTAGACCGGCACGGCTCGCTCCGCGCGGCCCTTGGGGAGCTCCACCAGCCGCACGTCGAGCCCTCGCGACGCGAGGCCGCGCTCGTGGTCTCGCAGCCGCTCGATGGTGCCCGAAGCGCCGGGCGCGAGGAGGATCCGGGTGGCCGGCATCGGCCTAGGATAGCGGCGCTACTGGAGCTCCCAGAGGACCTGGCGCGGCGTCCTGCCGCTGCCCACGATCTGTGCCGCCAGGCCACGCCCCACGTACCGGTAGTGCCACGGCTCATAGTCGTAGCAGGTCAGGTCGAACGTGCCGGGCGGGTAGCTCATCACGAAGCCGTAACGCCAGCCGTTGACGGTCAGCCAGGAGCCGGCCGGCGTGCTCGCCCAATCGGCGTACTCCCACGGCGGAGCGCCGCCCGCGCTGGTGATGTCGACCGCCGTACCGAGCTGGTGCTCGGAGTGGCCGGCGCGGGCGCTCGTGCGCAGCGCCTGCTCGTAGCCGCCGACACTGACCCAGTAATCGAAGGTGGCCTGCTGTTGTGCGTGACTGCGGTAGCCACTGACCAGCTGGATCGGCACGCCCGCGGCGCGCGCCGCATCGGCCATGGCGCGCAGGTCGTCGACCATGATGGTGCGGATGGCGTAGCCGCCGTTCAGCCCGGCCGCAGAACTGTCGACGAGATCGAAGGGGGCGTAGTCGCCGCCTACACGGTACGTCGTGTCGAGCAGCGTGATCGCCCACTCGGCGTAGTCGCGATGCGCGGTGAGCATCTCGCCGTACTGGCAGGCGGGAAGGCCGGCAGGCGGCGGCGGGAGTGGCGCGGGAGTCGGCACCATCGTGGGCGCCGGAATCGGCGTCGCGACCGGCGAGGGCGTTGCCGTCGGGCTCGGGGTCGGGGTCGGTGACGGCGAGGGTGTCGGCGAGGGTGTCGGCGTCGGCGACGGCGTGGGCGTCGCACTGGGGGTCGCGGTGGGCGACGAGATCGTCGGCCGGCTCGGCGCGGGCGGGCCGCCCGGGCCGGCGCTTAGCGGGCGAACGGCGACCAGCGCCACCGCCGAGGCGACGACGAGCGCGAGGATGGTGAGCTGGATCCCGACCCCGGGCGCCGACGCCCGGATAATCGGTTCGGAGGACCGGTTGCGCAACATGGCATCCCGATCGTCGATCGCGGACGGCTCGGTGGCATCGGCCGTCCATCGGCCATGGCGACGCGACATTCGGCGGCGTCGGCTGCGACGAATCGCCAGATACGGCGTAGGCTGCACGCATGACGAGCGAGAAGATCACCAGGCCGGCCTCCGATTGGCGCGCCAAGCTGACGCCGGAGCAGTACCACGTCCTGCGCGAGAAGGGGACCGAGCGCGCCTTCTCCGGCGCCTATTGGGACGAGCACGGCGCCGGGGTGTACCGATGCGCCGGCTGCGGCGCCGAGCTGTTCGATGCCGATACCAAGTTCGACTCGGGCACCGGGTGGCCGTCGTTCTACAAGCCCACTGACGACGCGGCGGTCGAGACGGAGACCGATCGGATCCTGTTCATGACCCGCACGGAAGTCCACTGCGCTCGGTGCGGCGGCCACCTCGGCCACATCTTCGACGACGCGCCCGACCAGCCGACGGGCCTGCGCTACTGCATCAACTCCGCATCGCTGACGCTCGACCCGGCCAAGGTCGAGCCGATGGAGCAGGTCTAGGGCTCAGCGCCCGTCGGCGACGGCGCGCATCACCTTCGCTGCCGCCGAGCACTGGTCCGCGTCGACGTCGAGGTGCGTCACCGCTCGCACCGTCCGCGGGCCGAAGGCGTTTAGCAGGACGCCGCGTTCTCGGCACCGCTCGATGAAGGCGGTCGCATCGGGCACGCCGCGCCGCTCCACGAGGTCGAACACCACGATGTTGGATTGCACCGTCGCCAGGTCGATCTCGACGTCGTCGCCGCGCAGCAGCTCGGTGGCAAGCAGGCGCGCGTTGGCGTGGTCGTCTGCCAGCCGCGCGACGTGGTTGGCCAGCGCATAGGTTCCGGCGGCGGCCAGGATGCCCGCCTGGCGCATGGCGCCACCGGCCATGCGCCGGTAGCGGTGAGCTCGATCGATGAGCTCGCGTGATCCGGCCAGCAGCGAGCCTGCCGGACAGCCGAGGCCCTTGCTGAGCGAGATCCCGACGAGGTCGAAACCCTCTGCCAGCTCGGCAGCGGGCCGGCCGCCGGCGATGGCCGCGTTCAGCAGCCGCGCACCATCGAGGTACGTCGCCAGGCCGTGCTCGCCTGCCACCACCAGCGCCGCGCGCAGCGCATCGGCCGGGAAGACGATGCCGCCGGCTCGGTTATGGGTGTTCTCCGCGACCAGCAGGGTCGTCGGCGGGTAGACGACGTGGCCACCAGGCTTGACGGCGGCGCGGACGGCATCGGCGTCGTAGGTCCCGGCCTCGCCGATGACGCTGAACTGCACGCCCGCGTTCGCCGCGCCGCCACCGGTTTCGTGAAGGACCAGGTGCGAGCCAAACGGCACGAGCACGTCGTCGCCGGGGCGGGTGAGCGTGCGCAGGGCGACCTGGTTTGCCATCGTGCCGCTCGGCAGGAAGAGCGCGGCCTCCATCCCGAGCAGCGCGGCGATCTCGTCCTGGAGCCGGTTGACCGATGGGTCCTCGCCGTACTGGTCGTCGCCGACCTCGGCCTCCGCCATGGCACGCCGCATGGCGGCCGTCGGCTGAGTGACGGTGTCCGAACGAAGGTCGATCCGGTCGGCCATGCGGCCGATCATAGGGCGCCGCTCAGTGCGCTGGCAGACGGCCTCGCAGGCGGCGCGGTCGGCGGCGCTGGACGAGCGCGGCGAACGCGACCGATGGGCTCGGCAGCGTGCCCGGCGCACCGCGCAGCCACTCGACCGCAGCTTCGAGGTCCTCGACGCAGAACGGCTTGGCGAGCACCGCGACGCCGGGTCCGGAGATGAGGGTCATCGGCAGCGATGCCAGCATCATGCCGGTGCACACGAGAAGCCGCGGCAGGTCGAGCAGGGTGGCCCGCATCCCGGACGGCAGCTCGAGCAGCTGGGTGCCGTCGATGATGAGCGCGTCCGGCCGCTGGCCGAGCGCGAGGCGCGACTCCAGCTCGTCCGGGACGAGCGCCTCCGCCTCGGGAAGCAGCTCACCGAACAGGTCGAGGATCCCGGGCTCCCGGTCGCTCACCCAGAGCATTCCCGCCATGTGCCTATCCTAGAGCACGCCAGGGGCCGACTCGTACGGTTGTTCCCCGTGCGCGTACCCTTGGTGACGCCGATGACGACTCGACAGCCCGCAGACCACATCCCGAGCCCCGTCTGGGGAGCCCTCGCCGGGCTCGCCGCCGGCGCCGCCGCACTCGGTGCCGCCGAGCTCCTCGCCGGTGTCCTGCCCGGCGCTGCGAGCCCGATCATCGCCGTCGGGGACCTCGTCATAGCGCTCCAGCCGCCCGGGGCCAAGCAGTTCGTGGTCGACCTCTTCGGCGAGGCCGACAAGCTCGTGCTCAACCTGTTCATCGCCGCGGTCGCCGTTGCCCTCACGGCCGGGCTCGGCGTGCTGGCGCGGACGCGGCCGGGCCTGGCGCGCGCCGGGATCGGCGTCGGCGGCCTGCTCGCGCTCGGGGCCGGCCTGCGGGACCCCCTCTCCGAGCCCGTGACGACCCTGCTGGTGGCGGGCGCTGCGGTCGGCATTGCCACTGCCGTCATGGCCTGGCTGATGCGCCTCGCGACCGCGATGGGACGCGCCCCGGAGGCGGAGATGCCAGCCTGGGGCCGCCGCCGTTTCCTCGGCACCTCCATCGCCGTCATCGGGGTGGCGGCGGCGGGCGGCGTCCTCGGCCGCGGGCTCCTCGATCGCGGGCGCCTGGCTGCATCGACGGAGGCGGGTGCCCTTCCCGCGGCGGGTGCCACCGCGCCGCCACCGCCCGCCGGCTCATCGCTCGACGTGGCGGGAGTCAGCCCGCTCGTCACGCCGAATCGCGACTTCTACCGGATCGACACCGCGCTGCTCGTCCCGCGCCCGGATGTCTCGACCTGGCAGCTGCGCGTCACCGGGCTGGTCGATCGGCCGTTCGAGCTCACCTACGACCAGCTTGTTGCGATGCCGCTCCACGAGCAGTACGTGACGATCGCGTGCGTCAGCAACGAAGTCGGCGGGCGGCTGGTCGGCAACGCGCTCTGGAAGGGTGTGCGCCTCAAGGAGCTCCTGGAGCGGGCCGGCCCGCAGCCCGAGGCGACGCAGATCGTCGGGCGGGCCGTCGACGGCTTCACGGTAGGCTTCCCGACCGCGCATGCGGTGGCCGACGACCGGGAGCCGCTCGTCGCGGTGGCGATGAACGGGGAACCGCTGCCGGCCAGCCACGGCTTCCCGGCGCGGCTCATCGTGCCCGGCCTGTACGGCTACGTCAGCGCGACGAAGTGGTTGACGGAGATCGAGCTCACCACGCTCGACGGCTTCGACGCCTACTGGGTCCCCCTGGGCTGGGCGAAGCAGGCACCGATCCTGACGCAGTCACGCATCGACGTGCCCGGTCCCGGCGCCCGGTTCGAGGCCGGCACGATCGCCGTGGCCGGCGTTGCCTGGGCGCCGGATCGTGGCGTCAGCGCGGTCGAGGTGCAGGTCGACGAGGAGGGCTGGGAGCCAGCCGAGGTCAGTACGCCGATCTCGGATGCGACCTGGGTCCAGTTCGTGCGTCGCTGGGAGGCGACGCCCGGCGATCACATCCTGCGTGTTCGCGCCACGGACGGCTCCGGCGAAGTGCAGACCGACATGCGGACGCCGCCACCGCCCGACGGCGCACGCGGCCATCACACGGTGCGGGTGACCGTCACCTGAGCCGAGGCTAGAAGTCAACGCTCCGGAGCGGGTTCGAGACGGGGGACAGGTGGACCTCCACCGGGATGAGGCCCTCCTCCAGCGGCATGTCGGTGATGAGCCGCCACGCGGCGTGGGACAGGTTCACGATGCGCTGGTCCGGCGTCCCGACGTAGCACGGGCAGGAGTCGACGACGGGCAGGCTGGCGCAGCGATCCGCGCAGACCATGACCACCAGCGGCTCGCCCTCGGGGATTCCGCCTCCGATGTCGACCGGCAGCGCGACCGTCGGCTGCCCCTCCCAGCCGATGCTCTCCGGGTAGCTCGACGCCTCTCCGGTGATCCGTCCGTCGATGACGACGAGGCCGGTCGCTCCAGCCGAGCCGGCACCCAGCGTCAGTTCACCACTGCCGCCCGCCAGGCTCCCGGTCGGATCGCCGGCGAAGGCGTACCAGTAGTCGGTGATGCTCTCGAAGTAGGCAGACCGATGCAGCCACGTCTCGGCACCGTCGAGCAGCCCGTGCGGCAGGCGGGACAGGCCATCGGCGACGTAGTTGGGCTCGGTGGCGAAGACCTCGCCGTAGGGTAGGTCGGGTTGATCCAGCAGCGTGCCGATCAGGTGCGCGGCACCGGCGTAGTAGTCGGTCGCGAAGTAGGCCGATGCACCGAGGTCGGCCAGCGGTGCGCGCGAATAGGCGCTGACCCGCTCGGCAGCCAACTCCTCGCTGGCCGGCTCGTCGAAGCCCTCGCCGGCACCCGGCGCGTAGCAGGCGTTGGAGTAGATCATGACCCAGCCCGCTGCCGGCCTGGCGTGCTCGGCGATCCAGGCCTCGCCGTAGTAGGCCAGCGCGCCGTCGCCGGACGAATCACTGTGGCTGACCCCGTCGCTGCCAGGCCCGTTGAGGCCCCAGCCGTTCATGGTCTCCGCACTGGCGGCTTCGCTGTACGGGTTGGGGGTCCCGACGCCGTGGCCGAGGTAGACCACGACGTTGGCGTTCTCGACCGCGGCGAGCACCTTGTCAGCCGTCGCCAGCGGCGAGTAGGCGCGCGCCACGGTCGCGCCGCGCGTCTCGGCCGCGGTGGCGGCCGCATCGGCGAGCGAGATGTAGACCGGGGTCAGCTCCTCGCCGACCGGGCCGACGATGATGGCCACCTTGACGGGTGTCTCGGCCCCCGCGGCGGGCGCGGCGAGACCCAGACTGGCGACGAGGGTCGCAACCAGGGTGACGAGAACCACGACAGGACGCACGGATCTCCCCAGGGGCACTCGGGTGAGACGAGGAAGGATCGTCACGCGCAGCATCGCACCGTTCGGCCGGCTCCGGCAAGCGATCTGGCCGCTCGTCAGGCGCCGGCGGGCTCCATCGGCGCCTCCGAAAGATCCTCTCGGGTCGCCGGACCCGCCTCGAGCGCCTCGACGATGACGCGAGCCCAGGCGTCGTACAGCACCGCGGAGGGGTGGAAGCCGTCGCTCGACAGCACGTCGGTGCGCCCGGCGATGAGCGCCGGGACGAGGCCGTGGATGTCGCCATACGAGGCGCCGGCGCGGGCGGCCTCCTGGCGGCTGATCGGGCGCAGAAGCCGCGCGTACTGATCGGCGATGAAGATCAGCGGCTCGAAGGCTCGCAGCGCGCCACGAAAGCGCGGGATGCCGCCGAGCACGATCCGCGCATGCGGCGCCAGCTCCCTGACCTGCTCGAAGGTGGCGCGCAGGCTCGCGCGATAGCGCGCCGGCGGCGTCTGATGTGTCGCGTCGTTGGAGCCGATGACGATGGCGACCACGTCGGCGTCGGCGAGCACGGGAGCGCCGTGGTTGTTCGGTCGTTGCTCGGCCCCACTGGCATGGGCGATCTGCAGGCGGGGCAGGTCGGCTGCCCGCGCGCCGGCCCAGCCGTAGCTGATGACGCGCACCGGGCGAACCTCCGCGTCGGCGATTCGGCGAGCCAGGAGGAACGGCAGGGCGTCCTGCGCCTGGTTGACGCCCACGCCGGCCGTCGTCGAGTCGCCGAGGACCACGAGGTTGAGCGGCTTGGCAGTGGACGCGCCGCCGGGCGGCTGGACGAGGTGGTTCACCCGGAACCCGGGGAAGCCGGGCAGGAACTCCGCGCGCCGCAGCCGCATGAATTGCACCGCGACGATGCCCGCGAAGGCGCCGATCGCGGCTCCGACGAGGCGCCCGACCCGAACGAGCCATCTGTCCATGGCACTCACGGTAGCGCGCGCGCAGGCTTGACGCCAACTCCACAATCGGTCGCGTGCCGCATGTCCCGCTCGTCATCGTCAACCCGACCGCCGGAGGCGGCCGGGCGGCGCGGGCGATGCCCTGGTTGCGGGAGCGGCTCGGCCCTCGGCCGGAGGCACGCATCGAGGTCACCGGACGCCCCGGGGACGCCGAGGCGCTCGCGGCCGGTGCGGCCGTTGCCGGTCACGACCGGGTCATCGCAATCGGCGGAGACGGGACCGTCCAGGAGGTCGTCAACGGGCTGCTGCGGCAGCGATCGCCACCCGAGCTCGGCATCGTTCCACTCGGGAGTGGAAACGACCTGGCGCGCAGCCTCGGGCTGCCGACTGAGCTCGCGTCGGCGTGGCGCGCGGCCATCGGGCGCAAGACCCGGTCGACCGACGTGGCACATGCCCGAAACGGCGATGCTACGGAGCGCTGGTTCGCGTCGGCCGGCGGCATCGGCTTCGACGCCCAGGTTGCGGCGGCCATGATCGAGCGCGGCGGCTGGCAGGCCGGCCGAGCCGGCTACCTGCTCACCACGCTCAGTGAGCTGCGACGGTACTCGAACCGGCCAATCCGGCTGACGGTCGACGGCATCTCGTCGGACCATCACGTCCTGCTCGTCGCGATCGCGAACGGCGCGTACTACGGCGGCGGCATGCGGATCGCTCCTGACGCCCAGCCCGATGACGGCATGCTCGACGTGTGCGTCGTCGGCGACGTCTCGCGGCTGACGGCCATCCGACAGCTGCCGAATCTGTATCGCGGCACCCACGTGCGGCACCCGCAGGTGAGCATGCTCCGGGGGCGGAGCATCGAGATCGACGGCGACGGCGGCACGCGGGTGCATCTCGATGGCGAGCCGTTCGGGAGCCTGCCCCTGCGCGTCTCGCTGGTCCCCGCCGCGATCGAGGTCGCCGTTCCGGAGGCGGCGGGTCCATGACGAGCCCGCTACCCTAGGGCTGTGGAGCAGCACCAGCAGATCGGGGTGGGAACCGTCCTGCGCGGGCGCGGAGGACGCCGAATCGGCACCGTGGACGCCGTCTTTGCCGACTACCTCCTGGTTCGCACCGCATCACTCCTGCCGGTCGACCTGTACGTGCCGCGCGCAGCGCTCGACGGCGGCGATGGCGCCCACGTCGACTGCTCGCCGCGAGAGGCGTACGAGCGATGGCACCGACCGCTGAAGCGGGCCCCGCATGACTGACGCCACCTTCGACCGCGCCACGCTCGACCTGCTCGCCGGCACCAACGTGGTCGAGGTGGAGACGCGGCTCACGGCCATGGCGCCGCTGCACCGGACCATCATCTGGGTCGTCGTGGACCCCGCCGGTCGCGTCCTGATCCGCTCAGTGCGCGGCACGCGCGGCCGGTGGTACCGCGAGCTGCTCGCCAATCGAGCGGGTGCCATCCGCGCCGGAAATCGGCGCATTCCCGTGCGAGCGGAGCCGGCGATCGATCGCGAGCGCATCGAGGCATGCAGTGACGCGCTGCGGGCGAAGTATCGAACGGCAGGCGCATCACTCGCCTCCATGGTGCGCGACGAGGTGCTCGAGACGACGCTCGAACTTCGCCCGGCCTGAGGACGTCGGCGCAGGTCCAGACGGGTGCCTTCGCCGCCGCGAGCCTTCCCCATCGGTCTTGCGGTACCCTTTGAGCACCATGGATCAGACCGATACGATCCAGCCACTCAACGGGCGCCCGCCCTACGCGCCGGGCGACGCCGATGCGTTCTTCGCGCACGTCGGATCGGGCGGCAAGGTCGAGGCGGACGACTGGATGCCCGACGAGTACCGGGCCGCGGTCCTCAAGTTCGTCGAGATGCACGCCAATTCCGAGCTCATGGGCGTCCTGCCCGAACGCGACTGGATCATGCGCGCGCCGAACCTGCGCCGGAAGCTGGCCCTGACGAGCAAGATCCAGGACGAGGTCGGGCACGCCCAGCTCCTGTACCGGGTCGCCGAGGACCTTGGCAAGCCTCGCGCCCAGATGCTCGCCGACCTGCTCGACGGCAAGACGAAGTTCCACAACGTGTTCCACTACCCGACGCGCAGCTGGGCCGACATCGGCATCATCGCCTGGCTCGTGGACGCCGCGGCCATCGTCAGCCAGCAGGCGCTGCGCGACTCCTCGTACGCGCCATACGCGCGCACGATGCGCAAGATCTGCTGGGAGGAATCGGTTCACATCATGCACGGGCGCGACGTCGTGCTGACCCTCATGAACGGCACCGATGCGCAACGCGCCATGGTCCAGGAAGCGCTCGACCGATGGTGGGGCCCGCTGATGCAGATGCACGGCCCGCCGACCGATCCGGCCAGGGACAAGGACCTGCACTGGGGCATCAAGGCCAAGAACAACGAGCAGCTGCGCCAGGAGTTCCTGTCCATCTACGTCCCGCGCATCCGTGAGCTGGGGCTCGGCCTCCCCGATCCGGCGCTTGCGTACGACGACTCCACCGGGCGATGGCAGTACACCGAGCCCGACTGGGCTGAGCTCAAGGCCGTCGTGACCGGGCACGGGCCCGCTTCGCAGGATCGGCTCGACTTCCGCCGCGTCAACTTCGCCGAGACGCAATGGGTCCGCGACGCGCTCCTGGGGAGTGCCTCGGCCGCCGCCTGAACGCCCAGGCCGCACTGGCGCTCGCCACGGGTTCACGGAATATATCAGTAGTGATATATCCGTCGATGTGGGTGGTCTCGCCCGGCCACCGGAGAGCTCCAGCAGGCCATGACCCGTTCGTGCTGATGGCACGCGCACCACCTTCGGGGTACGCTTCCGGCCATGACCGAGCGCGTGTGGGAGGTCTTCCGCCAGGAGGACGAGGGCGACCCGATGATCCACTCCGGGAACGTCAACGCCCCCGACGAGGAGCTGGCCCTGCACTACGCGCGCGAGTTCTACGGCCGCCGCGGCGAGTCGCATCGGCTGTGGATCGTGCCACGCGAGGCCATCACCGAGCTCGACGACCCCGACCTGCTGAAGCCGCCCTTCGACCGGTCGCACAAGAAGCCCGGCGGCTACCTCATCAAGCACAAGCTCGACGCGGCGAAGGCGCGCGCCGGCTCCGAGGGGTAAATGGCTGACTCGGCGCGCATCGCGGCGACGACCCTCTCGCATCCCCCAGGTCCAGCCGCCCGCGAGGCGCTGGCGGGGCTGCTGCTGAGTGTCGCCGATGACGAGTTCGTGATCGGCTCCTGGGACTCCGAGTGGACCGGCATCGCGCCGATGCTGGAGGAGGACGTGGCAACCAGCTCGATCGCCCAGGACGAAATCGGCCATGCACGTGCCATCTACGAGCTCCTGGCCGACTTGACCGATGATGACGCGGACCGCATCGCCTTCGGCCGCGAGCCCGACGCCTTCCGCCACGCGGCGCTCCTCAATCATGCGCGAGGCGATTGGGCCTTCAGCGTCGCGCGGCGCTGGCTGTACGAGTCGGCCGACGCGGTCCGCCTGGCAGCCCTGTCGAGCAGCAGCTGGCAGCCGCTCGCCCAGCTGGCGACCAAGATGCGGCGCGAGGAGACGTACCACCGCCTCCACGCCGACGCCTGGCTGCGGCGATTGGCCGATGCGGCGCCCGACGTGCGCGATCGCCTCGGCGGGGCACTGACTCGCCTCTGGCCGGATGCGCAGGAGGTCTTCGCTCCGCTGGCAGCCGAGGACGAGCTCGTTCGCGGCGGCTACCTGGCCGAGCCGATGCGCGCGCTGCACATGACCTGGCAGCAGGCCGCCCGCCCGATCCTCGAGCCGATCACCGGCAGCCTGCCGGCGGCCGAGCCGAGCATCGACGGCCGGACGCGGCGCACGGAGGACTTCGCCTGGCTCCACGGCCAGTTCACGATGGTCGCGCGCTCCGAGGAAGGTGCCTCGTGGTGAACGCAGCGACGTTCGACCGGCGCGAGCGGCGCGTCTGGGACGCGCTGGCCCAGATCGCCGATCCGGAGATCCCGGCCATCAGCCTGGTCGACCTCGGCGTCATCGGTGAAGTGACGGTCGACGCCGAGCGGATCCATGTCGAGCTGCTGCCCACCTTCGTCGGCTGCCCGGCCATCGAGGTCATGCGCGCCCGGATCGGCGAGCGTCTCGGGGCGCTGGCGATCGCCGACCGCGTTGAGGTCGAGGTCAGCTTCGCCACGCCATGGACCAGCGAACGGATTTCGGACGTGGGGCGCGAGCAGCTCAGGCGGAGCGGATTCGCCCCGCCGGTCATGACCGACGAGCTCGGGATGCTGCCGATCGCCGAGTGCCCGTACTGCGGCTCGCGCACCACCACCCTCGACAACCCGTTCGGCCCCACGCTGTGCCGCGCGATCTACCACTGCGGCGACTGCCGGCAGCCCTTCGAGCAGTTCAAGCGCGTCTGACTGGCGCGCCGATTGCAGCGGCGACATCCATGAGCGATCGCGAGAACCCCCAGGGGCCCGGGCAGGGCCCGCTCGATCGGCCGGAGCGCGAGGCCGGCGATCCCATCGGCGACAACGCGTACCCGGGCGGCGGCACCATGACACCGCCGACCGGCGACATGGACGACCCGATCCCGGAGACCGGGATGCCCGGCGAGCCGGAGCTGACGCCCGAGGCGGAGGAGGTCGAGCCGTAATCGGTCGAATCGTCATGCGCTACCCTTCGGCGCATGGCAATCGACGCTGACGAGATCGCCCAGGACGCGGCCGCCGCGCTGTCGTCGGGGACGCAGGACCGCCTGGCGGCGATGCGCCACAGCGCCGCCCACATGATGGCCGCGGCCGTGCTCGAGCTGTTCCCCGACGCGAAGCTCGGCATCGGTCCGGCGATCAAGGACGGCTTCTACTACGACTTTGACCTGCCGCGCCCGCTGACGCCCGCCGACCTCGAGCAGATCGAGGCGAAGATGCGGGACCAGCAGGCCGCCGACCTGGCATTCGAGCACTCGAAGGACCTGCCGCGCGCAGATGCGGTGGCCGAGCTCGAAGGCAAGGGACAGCCGTTCAAGGTCGAGATCGTGAACGACCTGCCCGAGTCCGATGGGCCGACCGTCAGCTTCTACCGGCACGGTACGTTCGAGGACCTGTGCCGCGGCGGCCATCTCGGCTCGACGAAGGAGCTCGGCGCGTTCAAGCTGCTCAACACGGCCGGCGCCTATTGGCGCGGCGACGAGACGCGGCCGATGCTCCAGCGCATCTACGGCACCGCCTGGGACAGCGCCGAGGAGCTCGACCAGCACCTGTGGCGCCTCGAGGAGGCGAAGAAGCGCGACCATCGCAAGCTCGGCCGCGAACTCGACCTGTACACGTTCCACCCCGAGTCGCCGGCGGCGCCGTTCCTCCACCCGCGTGGCATGGCGCTGTGGCGCGCGCTGGAGGACTGGTCACGCGAGCTGCGCCGCGAGGCCGGCTTCCACGAGGTCCGCACGCCGAGCCTGGTACGTAAGGAGCTGTGGGAGACGAGCGGCCACTGGGGCAACTACCAGGACAACATGTTCGTGCTCGACGACCACGATCACGTCTCCGGCCTCAAGCCGATGAACTGCCCGGAGGAGATCCTGGTCTACAAGACCCGGGCGCACTCGTATCGGGAGCTGCCGATCCGCTTCGCGGACTATTCGGTGCTGTTCCGCAAGGAGCGCACCGGCGTACTGGCGGGGATGTTCCGCGTCCGCCAGCTGACCCAGGACGACTCGCACGTCTTCTGCCGCGACGACCAGGTCGACGACGAGCTGCGCCTCGC